>NZ_JBFUIA010000006.1:0-246293 GCF_056402115.1 Mucilaginibacter sp. P4_C11
AGGTCCAGTCATCCATGCCGCTGATTACGGCTGATATACATAAAAACAGGATTTCTTCCAACGGGTAAAGATGATGCCCTTTGTTCGTTCTGCGCGGGTCTTTCATGCTGGAAAAATAAGGACAAAAAACTTGGTGGGCTCGATATTCGGGATTTGAAAAGGCCATTTTTTTGACCTGAATCACTTATATCCTAAATATACACCTTTTTTCCTATTTCAAAAAGTTAAAAGCGATTTCCCTGCGGGTAAAATGTAACTCAGGTGTTTTACTACCGCAACCTCATTGCCCTTTAATCAAATAGCGTGTATTCGGCCGTATTTTAACGATATATCGCAGCGCTGTTATAAATTAATATTTATTAACTATTTGATTTTTAGTTATTTGTGTAACTGGCATTTGTTTGGTAAATGATGATGTAAAAAACAAACTCATTTACACTTAACACTACTACCATGAACGCATTATTTGTACTCACCCACATTACCATGGCCGTATGCCTGTTTGCCATTTTATATGAAGCCGTGTTACAGAGCGGTAACCCGCAGGCCGAAATAAAAAAATGGTTTACACTGTTTACCTCCTTAAAATTAAAACCTATCCGGCTAACCCGGCTCCAGCTTTACCGTGCGGCCATTGGGCTTATAACGATAATTATGAGGTAATGCTGCAAATAGTACCTTGTTCCAGGAGTCCCGGCGGTCTTTTGCAGGTACCATTGTTGTGGCTGGCTTATTGTTAATGTAAAAGCAGACTTGCCTTGCTACTAAAAAAGTAGCCAAGGTGCAGCAAAGCTGCAAACTTAGTGCCGGCGGTGAAAGCAATTCCGTCAACAGGCGCCTTGTTTTTTAGCCGGGTAATGGTTTCAAACTGGGTTTCTTTCCACCGCACGTTAAACAGGTTATTGACGGTTAGGCCAATTTCGTATTTGGGCCGGGTATAATTTAATACCAGGTCATTTATAAAATAGCCTTTGGCGGTAAGGCTATAATCGGCATTTGCGGGGCGGTCGCCAAGGTAGCGGTAGCGCAAGCTACCGTTGAATCCGTTTTTAAGCGTGTAGGTTATACCTCCTGTGCTGCTCCAAACCGGCGCCAGCGGAATATAATTTTCACCGGCCGGGTCACCGAGCGAGCGGCCTTGGGCGTAATTTACATCTGCATCAAAATACAGGGAATTAAGCGGCTGGTAACGGCCGGACAGATCGAACCCAATACGGCGGGTTCGGCCGCTAAACTCTACCGAGCCGCCATCGCCCGCATATACATATTCCTTCTGCAGGTAACTATACCACAAGGCAGCGTTAAACAACAGGTTTTTGAGTGGTTTAAATACAGTACCGGCATCTGCACCGTAAGCAGCGGGCAACGTTTGGAAACCACCTTGAGCTACTACCACACGGGTATCATTGGAGTGGAAGCCCCTGCCTGTTAATAAATAGAATTGGGTTTTATCATTAGCACGGTAGTAAAAGTTGAGTTTAGGGCTAATGGTGTTGTTATTGGCGGTATACATGCCAATGCCATTAAGTGTAGTGTCGGTAGCCAGTTTATTGTTATACCGGTAATAAAACTGGTCAAACCTTAACCCGGCATTCACCAAAAATTTTGAGCTGAACTGTACTGTTTCGCCCAGGTAGGCCCCGGCGCTCAGTTCGGTAATGTCGCCCAGTTTAATTGGGTTGATGACCGTGAAGTTATTAGCGGTATGGGATAATTCCGAACCTTTGGTCATATCCAGCCGGGTATTAATACCCACCTCCGTTGTTAATTTGGTATTGCCGATGTAGCCTTCGTGCTGGTAACTGCCGTTGTAGCCGTACAAATTGCGGGCTTCCCGTTGCCGTATCTCATCGCCGTTAACGGTATCTGCCAGGTAAAATGTAAAGTTGGTGTGCAAATCAAATTTATAACGCGAATAATAAAGCTGGTTTTTGACGATATCGTGGTTTGGAAGCGTGGTTAAAAGCTGGGCGTTTACGTTTGTGCGTGACGTCACCCCGCCTTCGTTGGGGTCAAGTGAGCCGTAAAAGCCTATGAGTCCATCATTTACTGCGCTTTCCGGGACCTGGCCCGATGCTTTCCACTTGCTGTACAACGTGGATGCGCTGATGGTAAGCCAGTTGTTGGCATTTAATCTTCCGTGGTATTTGGTGAAAAAGTTAAAGCGTTTAAAATGCTGCGGGTTGTCAAAATAACTGTCGCTATAGCGGTATTCAGAGGCTGCATACCACGACTGGTTATTGGCTTTGGCTTTTTGGCCAAGCAGGCTAAGCATGCAAAACACCCGGGAGGTATTAAACTGCCCGCCTTCTACCTTAAACTGGTTGGCAGCAATGGAGTTGGCCGTGTTAAAGTTTACAAAGCCGGTCACGGCCAGGTCGCCTTTTTCCACATTATACATCCCTTTTTGATAGTTTGTACTTTCTATCGTTTCGGGGATAATAAAATGGCTGTCGGCATAACCCTGGCCATGTGCCTGCGAAACCATATTTACCGGCATATAATCAACGCTCAAATTGATATCGGTACCATGGTCATTATCAAAACCACGCAAAAAAATCTGCTCGGCCTTACCTCCGCCCTGGTGCTGGCCAATGAACAGGCCCGGCACTATACGCAGCACTTCCTGTGAATTGGACACCCCGCGGAGCTTAATATCGGTTTCGCTGATCGCCTTATAAGGGTTCGGGTTATCAGCGGTTATTACTACATCGGTTAACAGCGTAAGCCTGGGGCTCAGGTCAATCAGCGGGCTCAGGTTAAGGTCGGCTAATAACACAATTCTTTTTTGGTAACCAACGGCAGTAATAGTAACTGATTGCGCCGCGGGCCCTACGTTTCGGTAAGCAAAGCGCCCTGTTTCGTCGGTAATGTCCGTTTTGTTTATGGGATTTAAAATCACAGTGACACCATTAAGCGGCATCCGGGTAACACTGTCGACAATAATGCCTGAAATGTTTTTTTGCTGCGCGTATAACCTGCTGCTCAACAGCAAAATGCTTATCGCCAATATTTTAAATTTCATATTACAAATCGTGTACAGATAGGGCAAAGGCTCTCGTTTTACCTTTTTTATCAAATTAAAACCTTGAAGCAGCACATGGGCAATTGTATTCCCCTGCTTTCCAGGTATGTGCTTTAACACCCAAATAACTGGTGTTTTTTAAACCTGATGTAAACGTAGCGGCAAACATTAGTTAAAAATAGAGGGTATGGATGAATGCCCATTTTTTGGTGGTGAAAGGTTTACCGTCGTTCAAAGTGCAGTATTTTTTAAGATCCTATGAGTACTTTAATCAGTATTTACCCGCTGCGTAAATTGCGCATTTGCCATTTCATCTATACATTTAAGCCAGTCACCGATGTTTTCACTTCTCTGCGGAAGCTATTGTGTTACTTTATCCTATGTCACGAATTAAAGTTATTTCCATCATTCTGCATGTTGCCGGCTGGATCGCGCTCATGGGTATCCCGCTTATTTTTCTGCATAGGGGCGGCAGTTTTGACGGTGACATCTCCTTGGTACAAAGCCCCGACTATTGGTTATTCGGACTTACTTTTATGGTCGTTTTTTACAGCAATGCTTACTTTTTTGTTCCGCGGCTGTTGCTCCGTAAAAAACATGTATTGTTTGGTGCCGCTGTTTTTTTTCTATTTTTTGGCGTTTATTGTATCCGGCCGTTCGACCGCTTACTGCACATCAGGGAAAGAGAAGACGATAGCAGGTCCCCCTCCAACCGGCGGCCGCCTTTAGACGCACCTGGTAGCGAACATTTTCAACCGGGAAGGCCGCCTGTGCAAAGCCACAATTTGTCAACCTTTCGCAATAGGCCTTTAAGCCGGTCGCCGTTTGGGCAGCCGCTTGATATTACCAGTTTTTTTATCTTTTTTACGGTAATTGCCTTTAGCACTGCCATTAAAACTATCCGGGAATGGTTGCTTACCGAGCAAAGGGCAGCCCGTGCCGAAGCGGATAAAGCCACCGCCGAACTCTCTTTTTTAAAGGCACAAATCAATCCGCACTTTTTGTTCAATACCATGAACAATATCTATACGCTGGTTTTAACCAGGGACGATCATGCCGCCGACAGCGTTATGCGGCTTTCAAAAATAATGCGCTACGTTACTGAAGACATTACCGGGAATTTTGCCCCCCTGCAGCGCGAGGTTGATTGTATTGCCAGCTATATTGAACTGCAGCGTTTGCGCACCGGCAACCTTACTGTTGTTAATTTTGAGGTAGCGGGCGATATCGACGGAAAACAAATAGCGCCTCTGTTGCTCATGACCTTTATTGAAAATGTTTTCAAATACGGTGTAAGCAAACACGAAAGCGCAACCATTCAAATTAAATTGGTTGCCGGCGAAAATACCCTGCACTTTTATTGTAAAAATCGCATATTCGGTTTAAACAACGGCGATAACCACAGCACCGGGATAGGTATCAAAAACACCTGCAAACGTTTAGATCATTTATATCCCGGCAAGTATGTATTAGATATCAGTAACGATAACCAGGAGTACATTGTTCAGCTAACCCTACCAACTTAATCCATGATGCTTAAATGTATAGCCATTGATGATGAACCTTTAGCTTTACGGCTTATTAGCGAATATGTATCGCGGTTTCCTGCGCTGCAACTCGTCCGCACATTCGAAGATGCGATTTCGGCGGCCGAATTCTTGAAAACCACAACCATCGACCTCCTTTTCCTGGATATCAGCATGCCCGATATCTCGGGTATCGACCTCATGAGGTCACTAACTGTAAAGCCAATGGTTATTTTCACAACCTCGTACCGGAAATATGCTTACGACGGCTTCCAACTGGAGGCGGTTGATTTTGTTGAAAAACCGTTAGAACTTGAACGCTTTACCCGTGCCGTTGAAAAAGCACTGGCCTATTACCAATATAAAAACCGGGCAAGTGACAAGCTAAATAGTCCCGATGAATGCCTTTACGTGAACTCCGAATACCGGGTGGTAAAAATAGACTTGAACACCATCGAATACATCGAAAGCATGGAAAACTACATCCGCATCCATTTAACAAACGACAAACCCGTGCTTACGCAAATGCCATTAAAGGAGGTGCTAAAAAAACTACCGCCCGATAAATTTCAGCGTATTCACCGCAGCTATATCGTGCCGCTAAGTAAAATAAAATCCATCCAAAACCGTAAAGCCCGGCTAACGGCTATCGAACTACCCGTGAGCGATGCTTACTATGAAATTATCCGGGGTTTGGTTAATTAGGTGTTTCAGCCGGCTTATCGCCATCTTAACCCAGTACTTTATTGTAATTAACAGTGTTGGCAAAAACTTCTTTTACCTCTAAACTATCTAAAAAGGCATTTGTTTCAGTCTCACTATCAGCCCATCCATCTCCTCGGTAACCCGCATCTGGCAGGCCAGGCGGCTGTGTTCATCGGCGTTGGGCAGGGTATCCAGCATGTCCAGCTCGTTATCTGTGGCATGAAAATATTGTTCGGGCCCTTCTATTACTTCTATGTGGCAGGTGGCGCAAAGGGCCATGCCGCCACAGGTAGCCAGTATATCGTATTCGGATGCTTTTAAAACCTCCATCAGGCTAAGGTTAATACCTTCGGGGATTTCTACGGGCTGGCGGTCGCCGTTGCGGTCTTCAATAATTAAGTTGATCATGGCTAAAAGGCGGTTACGCCGTAAACGGTGGTGTATTTAAAACTCAGTTTTTGTTCGGGGTAAACATATTTAAAGGCGCTTTGGGCCATCAGCGCGGCTTCGTGGAAACCGCAAAGGATCAGCTTCAATTTACCGGGATAGGTATTAATATCGCCAATGGCATAAATACGTTCTACATTGGTGCTGTAATCCCTGGTGTTCACCTCAATGGCCGAGAAGCTAATGTTTAAGCCCCAGTTAGCAATTGGTCCAAGTTTGGGGCTAAGGCCAAACAGCGGAATGAGGTGATCGGCGGCAATGTGGCTTACCTCGTTGTTTCTATCCAGCAAAGTTATTTCCTGCAAATGGCCTTCGCCTGTGAGAGCTACCACATTTGATTTTAAGATGAGGTCTATCTTACCCTCTTTGGCCAGTTCAAAAACTTTTTCGGCAGAATCCGGCACACCCCGGAAAGTATCGCCACGGTGAACAAGGGTAACACGTTCGGCAACGTTGGCTAAAAATATGGCCCAGTCCAGGGCAGAATCGCCACCACCGGCCAAAACCACTTTTCGATTACGGAACAATTCGGGATTTTTGACCATGTAGGCTACACCCTTGCCTTCAAAATCAAGCAGTCGGTCAATCTCCGGTTTACGGGGTTCAAAGCAGCCCAGGCCGCCGGCTATAACCACCACCTGGCAATGCACGGTAGTGTTATCGTTGGTTTGGATGGTGTATGAGCCGTCGTTGTTCTTATGCAGGGTTTCTACCCGTTCGCCCAGGCTAAAGGTGGGGTGGAAGGGGGTTATCTGCTCCATCAACCTGTCTACCAGTTCTTGGGCGGTAACTTCGGGGTAGCCGGGGATATCGTAAATAGGCTTGTGCGGGTAAATTTCGGAAAGCTGGCCGCCAACCTGCGGCAGCACATCAATAAGGTGGCAGCGCATTTTTAAAAGCCCTGCTTCAAAAACTGCAAATAAACCAACCGGCCCCGCGCCAATAATGCAAATATCAGTATCAATATGTTCCATAACCTGCTCTTTAATTCAGCACTCAAATGTGGCTGTAAAGCGGGAAGTAAACAAATGATATAAAGTAATATACGATTACTTTAAGTTATAATTAGCCAGGCAAAAACGTTTAAAAAGTTCAATGAGTTTGCTGTTTTTGCCATGCAGCTGGATAAACTGGAACGTGCGAAAAATCTCGAGCCCTTTAATATCGATAATGCTTAGTTCGTTATATTTTAACTCGCTTACTACCGATTGGATAGATAGGAAAGTAGCTGTATCTGAGTATAAAAGGTATTGTTTTATGGCGATGCTGCTCTCCAGCTGAATTTCGATATTTAGCTCTTTGGGGCTGATCTGTACGCCTGCCAAAGCTTCGTAAATAACATCCAGGGTACCCGATCCGGCCTCGCGTAAAACAAGGGGGATATCTAATAATTGCTTCGGGCTGATCTCGGCCTTTTTTGATAACTTATTGTTGGCCCGGGTTACTAATACAATCACGTCCTTGGCAAACGGCGAATAAGCCAGCTGGGGCGAATGTGATGAGCCTTCGATGATGGCAATGTCCAGCTTCTCGTCCATAATCATTTGCGATACCTGGTCGGTATTGGCCTGGATGAAGTTGAAGGTGATTTCGGGGTATGTTCTCTTAAACATAGCCAGTATTTTGGGCAAAATGGTTTGGGCTACCGTAGTACTGGCCCCAATGTGCAGGGTACCCGCCTCGATGTTGTTAAGCTGCGCCAGTTCGGTTTCAAGTGCGCTGTAGGTTTGGAATATCTTATCGGCATATTGCACCAGTACCTTGCCGGCGGTGGTAAGGGAAATGTTGTTGCCATTGCGTTTAAATAGCTGCACATTAAGCTGTTGTTCCAGTTCTTTAATGTGCTTGGTAACAGCGGGCTGGGTAATAAACAGCTCGCTGGCCGCTTTGGTAAAGCTAAGCCGCTGCGCAACCGTGTAAAATACCTTTAATCTGAAATCGAAGATCATTGGTTAAAGGTAGGGGTTTTTAAATAAAAGAGCCTCACCCTGCCCTCTCCAAAGGAGAGGGTTCTTGATTGGCATAATGCTTAGGTAAAATCGATAATTTCCATCATGCTAATAAAAGTCCTCTCCTTTGGAGAGGATTTAGGTGAGGCTCCCCCTTTGTCTTAACTCTTGATTCTTAACTCTTGGCTCTTCTCCCTATATTTGTACCATGACAGGAAAATCGCCTAAAGAATCATATACCATTATGAATGAACTGGTATTACCCAATGATACCAATACATTAAACAACCTGATGGGGGGGCGCCTGCTGCACTGGATGGATATTGCTGCCGCTATATCGGCGCAAAAGCATTGCAACCGTATTGTGGTTACTGCCTCGGTAGATAATGTATCTTTCCAGGCCCCCGTAAAGCTGGGCGATGTAATCAGCATAGAAGCCAGGGTAACCCGTGCTTTTACCACATCGGTTGAGGTGAGAATGGATGTATGGGCACAAAATATACCATCGGGCACCAAGGTAAAAAGCAACGAGGCTTACTACACCTTTGTAGCTTTAGATAACGACGGGCGAAAAACCCAGGTGCCGGCATCATTGCCCGAAACGGATGAGGAGATAGCGTTGTTTGAAGGAGCTCTTCGCCGCCGCCAACTGCGGTTAATACTGGGCGGCAAAATGCTTGCCAATGATGCAACCGAACTGAAAGCCCTGTTTTTTGGCGAACAGCTGCCGCTTAATTTGAAAGACTAAAGGCCGTAACAATTGCCGGGCGCATTGGTCTAAACCATAACAGTTTAACACTAAACAGCCATGAGATACTTTCTTTGTTTTTTATTCCCGCCCCTGGCCATACTCACAACCGGCCGCATCGGTGCGTTTATACTCAATATATTTTTAACACTTTGCTTCTGGATCCCCGGCGTTATCCACTCGATACTGGTAACCAGCGATTATTATGATGCCCGCAGGCACAGGCGATTGGTTAGGGCTGTGAGGAGGAGTGGGTGGTAGTTTTTGAATTTGAAAATTTGAGAATTTGAAGATTTGAAAATAGCTATGTTTGTGTGCTGATTTATTTCGTTGATGTTCGTAGAGAAAAGACCTGTCGGATGTTAATCGGTGAAATCAACATAAATCATATAATCAAAAAGTGCAACAAGGTAAGCTATTAATTATTGACGATGAGGAACGCCTGCGTAACCTGATGGCCCGCATTCTGCAACTGGAAGGGCATGAGGTAATTACGGCAGGTACGGCTAAAGAAGGTCTGCGTAAATTACAGCAGGAGAATATCCAGGTTGTTTTGAGTGATGTTAAGCTGCCCGATACTGATGGTATTACCCTTACCGATACCATCAAAAAAGCATATCCAACTACCGAGGTAATTGTACTTACCGCTTATGGCACTATCAACGATGGCGTAAAGGCCATTAAGGCAGGTGCTTTTGATTACATTACCAAAGGCGACGATAACGAAAAGATAATCCCGCTGGTAAGTAAAGCCATGGATAAGGCCCTTTTGCAGCAAAAGGTACTGGAGCTGCAAAGTAAACTGAACGATAAATTCGGGTTCGACAGGCTGATTGGCAAATCTACCGCCATTAGCGATGTAATTAAGCTGGCCCAAAAAGTAGCCTTAACCGATACCACCGTTTTACTATTGGGCGAAACCGGCACCGGGAAAGAAATTTTTGCCGAGGCCATTCACCAGGCCAGTAACCGCAATACCAAATCGTTTGTGGCTGTAAACTGCAGCGCCTTTACCAAAGAATTGCTGGAGAGCGAACTGTTTGGCCATAAAGCCGGCTCGTTTACCGGGGCAGTTAAGGATAAAAAAGGACTGTTTGAGGAAGCCTCGGGTGGCACTATATTTTTAGATGAAATTGGCGAACTTGACCACGACCTGCAAGCCAAGCTGCTCCGCGTGCTGGAATCGCAGCAGTTTTTAAAAATTGGCGATACCAAACCTACCCAGGTTAATGTGCGCATACTGGCGGCCACTAACCGCAACCTGCAAGCCGAAATTAACGAAGGGCATTTCCGGTCGGATTTGTTTTACCGTTTATCCGTTTTCCAGATCACCTTGCCCCCGCTACGCGAGCGTAAAAAAGATATTAAATTGCTGGGCGAATATTTTATGCAATACTTTGCCCTAAAAGTTAAAAAGCAGGTAAACCAGCTTAGCGACGAGTTTGTAAGCAAACTGGAAGCCTATAACTGGCCCGGCAACATCCGTGAGTTTAAAAACGTAATTGAACGCGCCGTAATACTCACTGATAACAATATTCTGGACGAAAGCCTGCTGCCTTACGAAATTCAACAACAGCAGGTAAAGGCCGGGGCGCCTATTTCCGCCTTTGATCTTTCATCGGTAGAGAAACTGCATATCCAACGGGTGCTTAACCATACGCACGGTAACCGGGCTGAAGCCGCCCATTTGTTGAATATTGGGGTGGCTACGTTGTACAGGAAGTTGAAGGAGTATGGGTTGGAGTGATTTTTGATTTCGGAATTGGGAATTTCGATTTCGGATTCAATTAAGGCTGGGCCGCCGCTGCCGCGAGTTTGAACTCGTGGTAAAACATGGTTTCAGCTTTCAGCTGAACTTGTAAGCAATCATGGTTAACAAAGGTTAACATAATTTCGATTTATTTTTACATAAATCATTTATAATCAATGTTTTATGTAAAAATCATGGTTAACATGTGTTAACCATGATTTTTGCGTTTTTCGTATTGCTCCGATATGAAACTTAAAGTTGCTGCTGCAATGCCGCTTTGCCCCATGCAGTTGCAAAACTTACAGCCGCACATCCCCGCATTGTTTTGCCCGTTTTCGCCCGAAGCTGTTCTGCTGACGGGAAGGGAAAGATACCTGGTAAAGAAACGATCGCAAGTGCTCCTGGCTCGGTGTCCTTTGCACAACACTGCGCTAAGAGGGGTAACTACTTTGTATAGGAAGTTGAAGGAGTAAGGGTTGGAATGATTTGATTTCGGAATTGGAAATTTCGATTTCGTATTTATTTTTGCTTTTAAAACATCTCATCATCTTATTCGAAATCGGTGTTATTAATGAGCAATGGCAACAAAAGAGGAACTTCAATGGCAATTGGCTGCTTTAAAGGAAGCAGTTAATAAGTCGAGTGATATTAAAGAAGAAGTAAAGAATTTATTTAAAAAATTCACTATAGCCAATTTCGAAGGTGGGCCTGTGATTTTAGAAAAAGATAACGCCTTTTCACTTTACACATTAAGGTATCAATTTAAAGAAAAAAAGGGCGTTTATAATGAAAGTTGGGCCAAACTTTTAAAAAGACTCGCCACTGCTGATATTTACGCTCATATAACGATCAGCGCATTAACAATTGATGACAAAGCATATATCTTTTTTTCAGACAATGATTATAAGGAGTGTTTTGGAGTTATTTATTGAATAGTTGGAATTATCGTAAATCACCTACTGGCCGCTATGGCAAGCTTTAACCTGTTGTAAACTATTGTATTAACTGAAGTAAGGCCTGGTAATAATTATCAAAAGCCTGTTCATGGCTGTTTAAAAACAAATACGGCTCAATAAGCTCAAGTTCCATTAAAACAAAAGTTCCATTTGATATTATTCCATCAACCCTGGCGTATAAGGTGCCTTTGCCATACTTTTCAACGTATTTGCCGGCTGTTTGAAGATGCGCAGTATCTGGTTTTATTTTTTGAACGGAGCCGCCATATTCACTTTGAACTCTAAAGTCGCCTGTTTTAGGAACTTTTAAAGTACAATGACTAAAGTTGCCGTTAAAGAACATAAAAGACAATTCACCTTGTAAAATTTCTTCCATAAAAGGTTGAACCAGGAAACTTTCATGAGCTAAAAGGCCGTTAATTGCATTCTGTACCAGTGAAACATTATCCAATGTAAGTAACATGGTATTTTTAGCGCTTGCACTTACGCATGGTTTAATAATCAATTTTTTGCTTAAGGATTTATCGAGTAATTCCGCCAGATCTGGCACGAGTCCTTTCTCGAGGAATGCAGATTGAATTACAGGTAGACCATCGTCGGCAATTTGCTGTAAATAATGCTTATCGCTATTCCATAGTACTGTTTTAAGCGGATTTAATATTTTGACTCCAGCCGCATCTAAATCACTTAGCCACAATATAAATGAATCAAAATTATCATGGTAATCCCAAGGCGATTTCAATATAACAACATCAAATTGTTTCCAATCTATTTGCAAATCGTTCCATACTATGCTCTTAATAATCAAACCTTTGGTTTCAAGGAATTTTGATAGTTGAAAATCTTCTTCTAAATGCGATTGAGTTGATTTTTTGTTTTGGTAACTGACTAAGGCTATGTTCATTTTCACTATGAAATAATGAGCGTAAATTTATGGTTTATCTTAGTGATCTACCGATAAAGCGCTAACAAACGGAATTATAAATTCCCAGCTGCCGCGAGTTTTTAACTCGTGGTAAAATATGGTTTCAGCTAAATAGTGAAGTTTTATAGCGTTCAATATCCGCTACTGCTTACTAAAAACCATAGGCGAAGGAACGCAACTGGCATTAAACGGGCAGGTAAAGTAAAGTGAAAGTTTATTTTTCTGGCCGTTGAGCGACACGCCGTAAGCAGCGTTTTTGGAGCCGTCAACGGGTATAAGTTCGGTTACGGGGCCGTAACTATTTTTTGAGTTTGAATAATTTACCTGGTCAAACATAATTAACGAATCATTTTTGACAGTGTATTTCCCTGTAACTCTGAAGCGGTATCCTATTATTTTTTTGGTAACCGAATCTGTGGCTATAATATCGTATTGAAATTGGTTGCCATTTTTAAATTCGTATTGTTGAATTCCCTGGAATTGCAGGATAGCCCATTTTCCTGTAATATCAATAGTGCCGCTTGTATCCTTTTCGCAGGCTGAAAAAGTAAACGCTAAAACGACTGCTAAAAGGCTTAAAATTCTGATAAGGGTAAGTTTTGTTTTCATATTGATAATTACGCACAAATAAATAGTACTGATACAGTTGCGATGTTTTTTTGTTAAAGTATCCGCATCTGCTACTCGCTGCCACGAGTGTTTAACTCCTGGTGCAATATTGTTTTAGTTTCAGCTTTACTGTGAAGCGAAGGATTTATTCAATATCATTCTGCTAATTCTCAAATTCTTTAATTCTGATTCAGACAACCTCCCCGCGTTAATGATTGCAGCGGATACCGCCAATGTGGCTAAGGCCTGAGCAGTATAAGCGGAAAGCGTGGGCCGGGAAAAGAATCAAGAGTCAAGAATCAAGACAGCTTCAAATAAATAAAGTTCCAGCATCCTTCAATCCTAAAAATCAAGGTTCAGACAATACGGCTATCAACCTAAAATCGCTCCTGCTTTTAGCCAAACTTTAAAGCCAACGGCTTCAGCCGGCTTTATCCACTGGTTACAACAAGACGATTACCAATAGTTATTTGGCTGAAAAAAAGCTGCTGAAAGGGCTATTCTGCCCTGCCTGGTGGTAATGCCTTTGGGTACTATTGTGCATGGTAATGGTTGAATAATTGAATTGATTTGCTTTTCAATTATTTTATTGGTTATTCCTCAAATAAAAGGATAATAACAATGTTCTACATCATCCCGAATAATCCTTACCCACTATTACCACCGTCAAATAAATAAAACATCCGATAACAAACCGTTAAAATTTAACCAATAAGCCAAAAGAATTATGACAACCGAGAATTTACAAATGCTTGAAGAGCAGATTGAACAATCAAAACCCCTGGATTTTGTACTGCAATCATACAATGTTTTTAACCCCATTATTGCCAAAAATCCTGAGTTATTACTGAGCCAGCTGAGCAATTATTTAAAAACGCCTTTAACCGATAATGATGTAAACACCCAAACGGTTAAGCAAACCTTTTCATCTACTTTTAAAGAATTTCAGTCTACCCAATCCTCTAATACGGAGTTTGCCGCTTCGGTGGGTATTGAGGGGAGTTATGGGTTTTACAGTGGTTCGGTAAAGGCCAGCTACAGTTCTGAAACTTACCAGGCTTCAACAGCTTTCAGCAGCAGTTTTAACGGCGTTATTAGCTGCGGCACGGTAACTTTTAAAAGGCAAAGCGACCACAACGCCATAAGGGCATGCCTGGCCACCGAATTATGCGCGGCGCTTGACAGCATTACCACACTTAAAGCTGCCGAAGCTTTTGTGGGCACCTACGGCACGCACCTGGTGCTTGGTTTAAACCTGGGCGGCTTTATCCAGCTAAAATCGGCATCAAAAACAAGCAATTACAAAAGCAAACAGGAGATGTCGCTTGCGGTAACAGCAGCCTATGAAGGTGCCGGGAGCATTAGCGCTGCGGCAAGCGCGACACAAAAATTATCGCAGGAAAGTTTTTCGTCGAGCCTGGAGCAAACGGTTGATACATCGGGAGGGCAGAGCAGCCTGGCGGCCCAAATAGACCCTAAAGATCCTAAAACAATTGTAGACTGGGCTAATAGCTGTACCAGCGATACTTCTTACGGTATAACCAGCGCTATCGAGATATGGGAGCTGGCCGCAAATGATCCGGCAAAAAACACGTTGAAGCAATATATTAACATGGTAATATTGGCGCAAAGCATTAAAAACCCCACCATATTTGCCGCCGAAGCAGCCTTGCAGCCATACGTTGTGGTTGATGTTAATGCTGTAGCTAACGATGCCCACTTCCGGATTATTGGGGGAGGGGCTATGATAGAAAAAAACGAAAGCAGCTTCCTGGTAAACTCTTATCCCCAAACGGATAGCCATGGCCATATCAATGGATGGACCGCCGGATCGCATGATATTGCGGATGCCGCATCGGTCAATGACTATATAACAGCATTTGCTATGGCCATTTACGATCCCAGCTATGTTGCCGGCAGCGCAGATAACCTGTTGCAGGTTCAATTAAAAACGGCACAGGGCAGCAACCCGGGTATAGGCGGCGATACCGCTGCAATTAGTGTAGATGGCGGTTATTTACTTTCGGGCGGTGGTATTCAATCTTTTACACCCGGAAATTTTAATAAATTCATTTTGGGCAGCTACCCGTCAAGTGATGATACCTGGACGGCCACCAACCACGATTATGAAAGAGCTGCATCGGATGTTGCGCTTACGGCTTATGCAATTGGTATAAAGAGTAACCACCCTTCGCTTACCATTATGCCGTATCTGGTTAGTACGCCCGAATCGGAACATGAATATGGCAACCAAACGGCAACCCTGGGCGATGGCGTATCTATTGCAGGTGGTGGCTTATCGATAACTAACGCAACCGATTGTGGTAACCTTGCGCAGCAAAGCTACCCATCATCATCAAACAGCTGGACGGAATATAACAAAGACGATGACGGCCACGTATCACATGCCGACGTTGTGGCCTATGCCATTGGGTTTACGGCTTCGCTTGAATTTTAGTAGTAAGTAGTTTTAGTAGTAAGTATCGAGTAGTAAGTAGTAAGACAGCTTCATTGAGGTAAGATTTGGGCTATTCTTTGATCCTGAAAATCAGAATTCAGACAAAAAAGATCAGCATAACAACGGCCCGTTCCAAAATCAAGAACGGGCCGTTTTAAATAATAGGGTGGGGGCTTAACTTAACCAACCCAATCAACCCAATCCAACCAACTATCCCAACAATTCTTCCAGTTGGTTAAGGCCGATAGTGAAGCCGCCCTGGAAGCCCATGGCTACCAGTTTTTCCAGGTCTGCTTCAGATTGGAAGGTGAGGGTTACATTAACAATTGTTTTATCGCCTTCCTGTTTCATGGCCACATGCCAGTTGGATGGTGAGAAGCCCGGAGCCTGTACGCCATTTTCGTCGCTGAAAAAGGAGGTGGCTTCAAAGGTGTTGGTACCCACGGCGGTAAACTGTACATTGCTCCAATGCACTTCGCCGGCGGGGCCCACCATCGAGTACAGCCATTGCCCGCCTGGTTTAAATTCCATTATTTTGGTTACGGCATTCCATGGTCTTGGTCCCCACCATTTGTCCAACAGTTCGGCCTGGGTCCAGGCGCTCCATACTTTTGCTATAGGCGCTTTAAATTCACGCACAACGTGCAGTTGTTTTTTTGCTAAATCTTTTTCAAAGGAGATCATAGTGTTTGTTTTTAAAGAGTATCTAATAAATTATCTAATTGGTTAAAACGGTCTGTCCACATGTTGCGGAAGGCTTCTATCCATTGGTCTACTTCTTTCATCTTGTTCAATTCTAAATGGTAGTAAATTTCGCGGCCTTGTTGTTCTTGTTTTAGCGCGCCACACTCGGTTAATATCTGTATGTGTTTTGATACCGCCTGGCGGCTGCTGTCAAAGTGTTCGGCAATGGCGTTGGGTGTCATGGCGCCTGTTACCAGCAGGGTTAAAATGGCCCGGCGGGTTGGGTCGGCAATGGCTTGATAAATATCGCGTCTCATATAACGTGCAACTGATTGATTGCAAATATAAATGCAATTGATTGATTGCACAATATTTTTTTGAAAATATTTTGGGAGTGGAGGGAGTGGTGGGGTTTGCAGTTGGGTTATACCAGGCGGGTGGGGGAATAGTTGGGTACAATATCCATTGCGAGTATCCATCAGCCTATGCTGAAAAAAAAGTAATGACATGGCTGCGACCGGGATTCTTGTAGAGACGCATCACATGCGTCTGCCGCCAGACCGGTTTCGATTTGCATGTGGGAGACGCATGTGATGCGTCTCTACAAAAAACAACCATTAAAAATCAATATGTTACAAACATGTCATTATAGGGTACGAAGCAATCTCGTTGCTATGTAAATCCGCCTGGGGTGGCTACGAGGTTGCCGCGCTGCGCTCGCAATGACATAACTTTTTATTTCCGCTCCCACATTGATAATCAACTATCAAAATGATAGGCTATTTTCATCAATTAAACTCGTTTTTTATAACTACGTAATGCTAATTGCCTGTAATTCAATTGTTTGATTTCTCGTGCCAATAATTGGCATCCACTTGGTAAACCCTCCTGCAAAAAACTAATAATATGGATATTTTACAGATTGTTATTTATGTGGCCACCTTCATAGCCATATTCTGGATCTTCTTCAAATCAGTTAATTACTTCGAAAACATTTAATCATCATGATCGCATTATTCATTGTAGCAGTGGCTGTGTTTGTATACATGGTGTATGTACTGCTTAAACCCGAAAAATTTTAAACTATTTAACCCATGAACACTGAAATTTCAGGTGTAATTTTTACCTACCTGCTCACGCTGGCAATTGCCATCCCCCTTGGCCGTTACATCGCCCGCATTTTTAAGGGCGAAAAAACCTGGCTCGACTTTTTAGCCCCCCTTGAACGTTTCATTTTTCGTTTCAGCGGCATTGATGCCAAAAAGGAAATGAATTGGAAACAGCATTTATTTGCCCTGCTTACTATCAATAGTGTATGGCTTATTTATGCATTTGTTTGTTTAATGGCACAAGGCCACCTGCCGCTTAACCCGGATGCAAATCCCGGCCAGTCGCCCGATACGGCTTTTAACACGGCCATCAGCTTTTTGGTAAACTGTAACTTACAGCACTACTCGGGCGAAAGCGGCGCCACTTACTTTACACAGCATTTTGTGTTTATGTTCCTGCACTTTGTATCGGCAGCAACAGGTATTGCTGCGTTGATTGTCCTGTACAAGGGATTGAAAGATAAGGTGACCGATAAACTGGGTAATTTTTGGGATTACTTTGTAAAATCAATTACCCGTATATTATTGCCTATATCATTTGTAATAGCTATCATCTTCGCTTTTAACGGCATGACTACCAGCTATGCAGGTAAAGATACATTCATCAGCATGCAGGGCGATACCGTTCATGTATCCCGCGGGCCGGTTGCTGCGCTGGTAGCTATTAAACACTTAGGTACAAACGGCGGTGGCTGGTTTGGTGCAAACTCGGCACACCCTATAGAAAACCCTAACTACTTAACTAACACAGTTGAGTTGGTTGCACAGCTTATTATTCCTATTGGTTTGGTGTTTGCCCTGGGCTTTTACCTTAACAAAAAGAAATTTGCTTACGTAATTTTTGGAGTGATGACGTTGGGGATGCTCATGCTGATGATACCAACCATTAATGCCGAACTAAACGGTAACCCCGCTATTGCCCACATGGGTGTTAGCCAGCCTACCGGCGCTATGGAAGGCAAAGAAGTAAGATTTGGGCCGGCAAACTCCGCTTACTGGAGCATAATGACCACCATTACATCAACAGGTTCGGTAAACTCCATGCACGATAGCGCTATGCCTTTATCAGGTTGTATGCAATTGCTGGGTATGATGGTTAACTGCTTTTATGGCGGTGTGGGTGTTGGTTTCCTTAACTTTTACATCTTTATTATCATTGCGGTATTTATATCGGGCCTGATGGTTGGGCGTACACCGGAGTTTTTGGGCCGCAAAATTGAAGCCCGGGAAATGAAGATAGCTTCGCTGATTGCTTTATTACACCCATTCATCATATTGGTAGGCTTAGCCGTATCATCATACGTGGTGGTGCATATGCCTGGAGCCGATTGGGCAGTAAAACCATCAACATGGTTAAATAACCCGGGCAACCACGGTTTTTCTGAAATGCTGTATGAGTATTCTTCAGCAGCCGCCAACAACGGTTCGGGCTTTGAGGGTTTGGGCGATGGTAACATCTTCTGGAACGTTAGTACCGGTATAGTAATGATTTTAGGTAGGTTTTTACCAATTATTGGTCCGCTGGCCATTGCAGGTTTACTGGCCAATAAAAAATTCATTCCTGAATCTGCCGGAACACTTAAAAGCGATACCTCAACT
The DNA here is from genome assembly GCF_056402115.1 of Mucilaginibacter sp. P4_C11. NCBI lineage: Bacteria > Pseudomonadati > Bacteroidota > Sphingobacteriia > Sphingobacteriales > Sphingobacteriaceae > Mucilaginibacter > Mucilaginibacter sp. P4_C11. The sequence goes on from NZ_JBFUIA010000006.1 coordinate 18,491, forward strand.
TTTGGGTTGATGATCTTCGCGGTGATTGTAATTATCGCTGCTCTGTCATTCTTCCCTGCACTGGCTTTAGGTCCAATTGCTGAACATTTTTCACTTAGATAAGCCCCACCTAAATCCTCCCCTGGAGGGGAGGACTTAAAAATTAAGTAATAAAGCAACAATAAAAAGTCATGCAAATCAAAAGTCTCCCCCTTCAGGGGGAGATTTAGAGGGGGCTTTTAAATTTTATAATCATGAAAACCTCAAATACATTATTCCAGGGCGATCAGATGAAGGAGGCTTTTAAACAGTCGTTCATCAAACTAAACCCACGCATACTGTTCCGTAACCCGGTTATGTTTACCGTTGAAATAGGAACGGCAGTAATGCTTATAGTAACCATATTTTCCTTTGCAAATAAAGGACAGGGCAGCTTTGCCTATAACTTCACCGTGTTTTTGGTGCTGTTGTTAACTGTATTGTTTGCCAACTTTGCCGAGGCTATTGCCGAAGCACGTGGTAAAGCCCAGGCCGAAAGCTTGCGCAAAACCCGCGAGGAAACTCCTGCCCGCTTGCTGGTTAACGGTAAAGAAACTATGGTAATGTCGAGCCAGTTAAAAAAAGGCGATGTGTTTATCTGCGAAACCGGCGATAACATCCCTACCGATGGTGAGATCATTGAAGGTATTGCTACCATTGATGAATCGGCCATTACCGGCGAATCTGCCCCGGTTATCCGCGAATCTGGCGGTGATAAATCATCAGTAACAGGTGGTACCAAAGTATTATCTGATAAGATAAAGGTTATGGTAACCACCCAGCCCGGCGAAAGCTTTTTGGATAAGATGATTGCGTTGGTTGAAGGTGCATCGCGCCAGAAAACACCAAACGAGATAGCTTTAACTATCCTGCTTGCAGGCTTTACGCTCATATTTGTTATCGTGTGCGTTACCCTGAAACCATTTGGCGATTATTCAAATACCCCAATAACAATAGCTGCATTCATCTCACTATTTGTTTGTCTTATCCCAACCACTATCGGTGGCCTGTTATCGGCCATCGGTATTGCCGGGATGGATAGGGCATTACGCGCAAACGTGATAACCAAAAGCGGTAAAGCGGTTGAAACTGCAGGTGATTTGGATACCTTGTTATTAGATAAAACAGGTACCATCACTATTGGTAACCGTAAGGCAACCAATTTTTATCCCGCCACAGGTGTTAGCAACGCCAGCTTTGTAGCCGCATGCGTATTAAGCTCACTGGCCGACGAAACCCCCGAAGGTAAATCGATAGTGGAACTTGCCAACGAGGATAAAACCTTACCTAAAGTGGTTGCCCCTGCCAATTCGGTATTTATCAAATTTACCGCCGAAACCCGCTCAAGCGGTTTGGATACGCCCGATGGTTTACGCATCCGTAAAGGTGCTTTTGATTCCATCCGTAACATTGCCTTAAAGGCTGGTCACCCCTTCCCAACCGAGGTTGAGGATAACGTTAAAAAAATCTCGTCAAATGGTGGTACCCCGCTGGTAGTATCGCAAAACGAGGAGATAATGGGTGTAATTGAATTACAGGATATTATTAAACCCGGCATTGCCGAACGTTTTGACCGCTTACGTAAAATGGGCGTTAAAACAGTAATGGTTACCGGTGATAACCCTTTAACAGCCAAATTTATTGCTGAGAAAGCAGGTGTGGATGATTTTATTGCCGAGGCTAAACCCGAGGATAAAATGAACTACATTAAAAAAGAACAACAAGGCGGCAAGCTGGTAGCCATGATGGGCGACGGTACAAACGATGCCCCAGCCTTGGCCCAGGCCGATGTTGGTGTAGCCATGAACAGCGGTACCCAGGCAGCCAAAGAAGCCGGTAACATGGTTGATTTGGATAACGACCCAACCAAGCTGATTGAGATTGTGGAAATTGGTAAACAATTGCTGATGACCCGTGGTACGCTTACCACCTTCTCAATAGCCAATGACGTAGCCAAGTACTTTGCTATTGTTCCGGCCTTATTCATGGTATCTATACCATCATTAAGAGCGCTTAACATTATGGCATTGCACAGCCCCGAATCGGCCATATTATCGGCAGTAATATTTAACGCCATCATTATCCCGTTGCTGATACCGTTGGCCTTACGTGGTGTGGAGTATAAACCGATAGGTGCCAGCGCGTTGTTACGCCGTAACCTGTTGATTTATGGCCTTGGTGGTATACTGATACCATTTATAGGTATTAAATTAATTGACCTTGCCGTAGGCGTATTTATATAATTCAGATGTGAGATTTTAGATATGAGATTTGAGACGAGCTTCAAATCCGTATCCAGAGAAATCTCACCTCTTATATCTCAAATCTCATATCTAAAAAGAAAAGAAAATGAAAACATATTTGTTGCCATCAATCAAGTTAACTATCATCCTGATAGTAATTACAGCCGGTATCTATCCATTAGCTATAGCCGGTGTGGGCAAATTAACTCCCGGTCATGGCGATGGGGAAACTGTAACATATAAAGGCCGTGTGGTTGGTTATGCCAACGAGGGTCAAAAATTCACTAAAGACGAATACTTCTGGAGCCGTCCATCTGCAGTTGATTATAATGCTGCCGGTTCGGGAGGTTCAAACAAAGGCCCCTCAAACCCCGATTATTTGAAACAGGTAGAAGGCCGCATCCAGGATTTTTTAAAGCACAATCCTGGTGTAACCCGCGCCCAGATCCCTGCCGAACTGGTTACCGCATCAGGTAGCGGGTTAGATCCTGATCTTTCGCCTGCAGGCGCAAAGGTACAGGTAGCCCGTGTTGCCAAAGTACGTGGCTTATCTGCCGATGGTGTAACCAAACTGGTTGACGAGCATACCGAAAAGCCATTATTTGGCGTATTTGGCCCATCAAAAGTAAATGTGCTGAAGTTGAATGTGGCTTTAGATGAACTAAAGAAATAAAAAGCCCCCTCTAAATCTCCCCCTGAAGGGGGAAGTTTTTGAATTAAGTAGTTAAAAAAAGCGGGGCCAGGTGCGATTCCCCTCTTGAGAGTGGGGAGGGGTGTGTTTAACCCGCGAAATGGCATAACACACCCCTGCTGCCGCACAATCCCAACGCACCCCTCTCGAGAGGGGAACTGAAAAAATAAATGATTTTTATACATAAATGAAAAAGACCTTCATATTAATACCTGCATTTTTACTATTAAGCGCTTTGATAACCAAAGCCCAGGACACTGTTAAAACAACATCCGATGCGCCATTGGTAATTTTTGGCTCGGTTGATACTTATTATAAATACGATTTTGCCGATAAAGGCAGCCAGATTCCAACCAGTTTTGCTACCGACCAGAATTCGGTTTCGATTGGGATGATAGACCTGGGGATTAAAAAGAAAGTTGGTAAAGCTGCCTTTTTAGGCGAAATATCTTTTGGCCCGAGAGGGCAGGTACAATCTATACCCAACGGTACCAGCGGCGATTCATATCATATTCAAAATTTGTATGTATCTTATGATGTAACAAATAAACTGACGCTTACCGGCGGCTATATGGCAACATTTATAGGGTATGAAGTGATAAGCCCTATTGGTAATTTTAATTATTCCACATCATACCTGTTCACTAACGGTCCGTTCCAAAATGCCGGTGTAAAAGCTACTTATGCTTTTACCGATAAAATAAGCCTGATGGTTGGGGCATTTAACGATAACTGGAATGCCTACCAGGCTACCAAAAGGGTTAACAATTTTGGCGCGCAGCTGATGGTTATCCCGGTAAAGGGGTGGACTGCTTATCTAAATGTTATTACTGGAGGTTTGCAGGGAACAGAATTTGATTTGACCACGGCCTACCAAATAACAGATGCATTTAAATTAGGCTTAAACGCCGCTGACTATAAAGCTAACAGCGGTGTAACAGGTGGTTTTACCGGGGTGGCATTATATCCGCAATACGCAGTTTCTAAAGATGTAACCTTAGGCCTTAGGGGCGAGTACTTTAAAACAAAAACCGGTACCTATATCTCGACAGCTGCTCCGGCACCTGGCGAAAACGTAACGGCTGTAACTTTTACAGCAAATATTAAGGCTGGTCCGCTGGCATTGATACCCGAGTTTAGGGTTGATAACGGATCGGCAAACGCGTTTAAAAATCACTCGGGCGACCCGACTAAAACGGCCTCGCAATTTGTGCTGGCAGCGGTGTACGCTTTTTAAGCCCCCTCTAAATCTCCCCCTGAATGGGGAGACTTTGGATTGCAGTTTTTTCTCAAGTCCTCCCCTTTAGAGGAGGATTTAGGTGGGGCTCAAGATATGTATGGATGGTTGTATAGTTAATTTTGGTTTAATTATATGTTAGTTTGAGAAACATTCATACCTTAAAAGGGGGGCCGCGAGGGCTCTCCCTTTTATGCCCCTCTAAATCTCCCCCTGAAGGGGGAGACTTTTGATTTGAGTGGGTTTCAAACCTTGGTTGTAAACCAAAAATGGAATTTGTGCGGGTTTAAACATAATGGTAATAAGTATTAGATAAATTAATTTTTAAAGTCTCCCCCTTCAGGGGGAGATTTAGAGGGGGCTTGGGACTTATGGACGGCGAAAAAGAACGATCGGTTGAGCATTTCCTGGAGCTGATAAAAAAATCAAGGCGCGGGAAATTCAAGGTTTACATAGGCATGAGCGCAGGCGTGGGTAAAACCTTCCGCATGCTGCAGGAAGCCCAGGCTTTAATGCGTAACGGCATCGATGTTAAAATTGGCTACATTGAAACGCATAGCCGCAAAGAAACCGTTGCACAGTTGGAGGGTTTGCCGGTAATACCCCGCCGCAAACTGTTTTACAAGGGTAAAGAACTGGAGGAGATGGATTTGAAAGCCATCATTAGCTTGCGCCCCGAGGTGGTTTTGGTTGATGAACTGGCCCATACTAATATTGAAGGCAGCAGCAACGAAAAACGCTGGCAGGATGTGCTGGAGATATTAAACGCCGGTATCAATGTGATCAGCGCGGTAAACATCCAGCATATGGAAAGCCTGAACGAAGAGGTGGAGCGCATAACCGGGGCCAAAATAAACGAGCGTATACCCGATAAGGTTTTGCAACTGGCAGACGAGGTAGTAAACATCGACCTTACCGCCGATGAGCTGATAGACCGCTTAAAGGAAGGCAAAATATACGATGAGAAAAAAGTGCCTATGGCGCTCAATAACTTTTTCCAGGCCGATAGAATTTTACAGCTGCGCGAACTGGCCCTGCGCGAAGTAGCCCACCAGGTAGAGCGGAAGATAGATATTGAGATACCCAAGACCATTAAACTACGGCCCGAGCTTTTTTTGGCCTGCATTAGTACCAATGACGAATCGGCCAAAATAATTATTCGTAAAACGGCAAGGTTATCATCATATTACCGCTCTAAATTTTTTGTTTTGTATGTGCAAACATCAAGAGAAAGCAGCGATAAAATAAACCTTGCATCGCAGCGCCACCTTATTAATAATATGAAACTGGCAACACAACTGGGCGGCGAAGTAATTAAAGTGAAAAGCGACCGGATAGCTCAAACCATTTGGGAAACGGCCGAAAAATACGACATTACAACTATTTGCCTGGGTAAACCCCGCTTTAAATTTTACCAGGTTATTATGAAAACGGCGGTGTTTACCCAATTGCTAAATAAAATGTCAAAAACTGATATAGACCTTGTAATACTATCATAACCATGACTATTAAAAATAAACTCCGTACAGGCATCGGTTTCTTGTTTGTACTGGCGCTCACCTGCTGCGGGTTATCTGTTTACTTCCTTAATCGCCTGTCGGCCGATGCCGGGGCAATACTTAAGGATAATTATAAAACCCTGCAGTTTACCCAAAACATGCAGGACGCTATCGACGCAAATGATAAGGCGCTTTCGCTAAAACAAATAGCGGTTATCGACAATAACCTTAAACTACAGCAACACAATGTTACAGAAAAAGGCGAGCAGGAATTAACAGATTCATTAACACTTGTTTACACGCAAATAAAGCAGCATAATAACAATATAGTTGAGCAACTGCCTTTAAGGAGCCATGCCCGCCGGCTTATTTATAGTATTATGCATTTAAACATGGATGCTATTTCCCGCAAAAATGCCATAGCTGCCGATACGGCAAGCAGGGCAAATGTGCTGGTGGCCGTGAGCGCTTTTTTATTGTTCACTATAGCTTTCACTTTCGCAGTAAACTTTCCGGGTTATATAGCCGATCCTTTAAAGGAATTAACAGCAAGGATAAAAGAAGTATCAAACCGTAATTACCACCAGCAGATAGACTTTCACTCCGATGACGAGTTTGGCGAATTGGGGCAGGCTTTTAATAATATGACCCGGAAACTGGATGAGTACGAGAACAGTAACCTGGCCAGCATCCTGTTTGAAAAAAAACGGATAGAGACTATTATTAATACCATGCACGATGCTATTATTGGTTTAGACGAAAAGCAGTTTATCATATTTGCCAACGAAGTAGCATGTAACCTGATAGGCATGACCACCGAGCAGCTAACTGGCCGGTACGCGCCAGATATAGCGTTGGAGAACGACCTGCTGCGCAACCTGTTAATTAATGAACAGCCACGGTTAAAGATTTTTGCCGATAACCGCGAAAGTTTTTACAGCCGCGATTCATTATCCGTGAGCAGCAAAAGTAAAGTGATAGGTAAGGTGATTATTCTTAAAAATATTACCGAGTACCAGCAGCTGGATGAAGCCAAAACCAATTTTATCGCCACCATATCGCATGAACTGAAAACGCCCATATCATCCATTAAAATGAGCCTGAAATTACTGGAGGACGACCGCATAGGTAACGTGAATACGGAGCAAAGGCAATTGCTGGAAAATATTGACGATGATGCCCGCCGCCTGCTGCAAATAACCGGCGAACTGCTGGATATGGCACAGGTAGAAACCGGTAAGCTACAGCTTAACTTTGGCAGCACACATCCCCGTAATATTGTTGATTATGCGGTAAAAGCCATCAAGTTTACCGCCGATCAAAAGCATGTAAATATCAAAGTAAAATGCGACGATACCCTGCCCGAGGTACATGCCGACCTGGATAAAACTACCTGGGTACTTATCAACCTGTTATCAAACGCCATAAAATACAGCCACGAAAAATCAGTTGTGGAGCTAACCGTTAAAAAACATAAGAATGACGAGATTGAATTTTCGGTAAAAGATCATGGTAAAGGGATAGAAGAGCAATACTTGTCGCGGTTATTTGAGCGCTACTTTAAAGTACCCAACGCCACCGCCGACCAAACCGGCACCGGCCTTGGCCTTGCCATTGCCAAAGATTTTATTGAAGCCCAAAGCGGGCACATCGAAGTTGATAGCGAGATAGGGGCAGGCAGCAGGTTTGCGTTTACGCTGAAGAGGGCGTTGTAGCCCCCCTCTAAATCTCCCCCTGAAGGGGGAGACTTTTAATTTCTAAAGCACATTGCTCTCTAATTTAAACTTACGAAGTTTTAAAAACTTCGTAAGTTTTTTGCTTGGTGTTGTCGTCTCGTCAAATCAAAATCCGAAAAATCTGGAGAATCTGTTTAATCCAGGTTCAGACAAAATTACCCTCAATTCACCTCCACAATTTTCATCCCCCAAGGTTCCAACTGCATAGCAGAGTTACTGGTCACACTTGCTCCTGAAAATAATTCCTTGCCGTTTCCGTAAGGATAAGTGAAGCTTGCTTCTTTATCGGAATAGTTGAAATAATAATGTACCGTTTTACCCGCCTGGTTTACGCCATACTTGGTAATTATCGGGAAAGCCAATTGCTGGTCGGTACCCCAAAGGCCTGCTTTTTTAACCGCGTCGGCCAGTATTTTATCGGTAACGGCGCTTGTTGTAACGCAGCCAATGTAAGTTGCCAGGCCTTTGCCGTATGTGTTTTCGGTAATAGCCGCGTATTTGCCCCAAACCGGGTGGTCATAATAGGCCAGTACCTTTGCAGTGTTAGGGGTAATGAGTTCCATCCAAGTATTAAGCTTTTTATCTTCCGGTTTCAGGTTAAAATCATCACCTTTTAAACCCACGTTTTCGGGCACCGTAAATTGGCTATAGTAAATTCCTAATGCTTCGTTTATTATGCCGGGTTGGTGAGTAGTGCGCACTTTAACATTTTCGTCGCTGAAGCCACTTTTAAAGGTGTAGATGATGTGGCCGCCGTTTTTCACATAGCGGTTAAGGCGTTGTAACAAACTATCGGGCGCCACATATAAAACCGGTACTACCAGTAATTTATAATTTTCGATGTTTTGGCTCGTAGGGTCAACAAAATCGCAGCCTACGTTCATGTGGTACAGGCCATCGTATAGTTGGCGCAATACCTCGTTGTAGCCGGTGCGTACTCCCCATCCAAAACCAAAAGCTTTAAAGGCTGTAAGTGCCTCGTTGCTGAATAGTATAGCCACATCGTTTTTCTTTTTCAGATTGATGAGTTTCGGGCTCAACCGGTCAAAATCCTTACCGATGGTTTTAGCTTCGTTGTAAACCGGGTTGGGTTCAAAATCGTGGCTTAATAACCCTTTCCAATAGGTTTCGGCTGAGTTATGGATAGAGTGCCATGGCCAGTAGCCTACCATATTGGCGCCCGAAGCCAGGTGGCTGAAAGCCTGTAACCTCAATTGTCCGGGGTATGGTGTCCATTGGGCAAACCCTTGGGCCTCGGTTTCTATGGTCAAATAATTTTTGCCGCCTTTCATGGAGCGGGCAACATCGCCGCCAAAAGAAATCTCGGCGCCGGTAAGCTTATCCTGGCTGGGGTGATAGATGTCTATCCCCGCAATATCCATAGCTTTGGCAGCCGCAAAATGGTCAACCTCGGGCTGGATACCAAAGGAAGCGCTACGCCAGTCAAGGTCGAAGTTTTGGGTAATGAATTGGTCGGGCCGCTTGTATTCGCGCACAATGGCCGCCTGCCAGCCTAAATATTGGGTAACCACCTGGCGCTGAAACTTGGCAAACTCAGATGATAAACTACCATTGATGGTGTTATTCATCGATGGAAAGTCTTCCCATGCGTTAATGCGGTTGCTCCAGTAATCCAGGCCGAAAATATGATTGATATTATCCAGCGTTTTGTATTTGGCCTGCATGTATTTAACAAACAGCGCCTGCACATTTGGGCCCGATGTACCGTATGATTTGGTTTCGTTATCAATTTGGTAACCAATAACTGCGGGATTATCTTTCACATGCTCCATTATTTTGCGGATCACCCGCTCGGCATACATCCTGAAATCGGTATTGGTAATATCCATATTTTGCCTTGGTCCGTATTGGTTTTGGCCCTGTGGTGTAATAGCTAAAATTTCGGGATGTTTTTTGGCCATCCAAGTTGGGATGGCATAAGTGGGGGTGCCGACAATCACTTTGATGCCACCTTTTTGCATGGCGGCCAGCACCCTGTCTATATGGGTAAAATCAAAAACACCATCCTGCTGTTCAACGGTGCTCCAGGTACTTTCGGCAATTCGTACTACGTTTATGCCGGCCTCCTTCATCATCTGCACGTCTTTGTCAAGGCGCTCGTAAGGCATATATTCATCGTAATAAGCTACGCCGTAAAGCAGCTTATTCATTTTGGGGTATTGCGCGAATGAAGCGGCGCAAAAAAATAATTGCACAATGAAAAGCAGCAGGAATCTCTTTTTCATAAAACTGGATTTTGGTACAAATTGGTTTACGCCATGAATCTACAAATTAATTGTGTTTTTAACACACAATAATAAAAAGTTTACGCTTTTAAGCATTGGTTGCCGGGTTTAGGCAAGCTTTTAGCCAAACCGGGCGCTTTTGTGCAGTAAATGTAGTAGTAAGCCATCTTTTAATTGTTGTTTAAAAACAGATATTAGCATCCTGTTATTACCTATATAAACCAGTGCATATATGATGAAGATAGCTGCCCGTATTTTACTGATACTATTGCTTTGCTTTTTCCTGCGGGATGCAGGCGCGCAAACCAAAAGGTTAACTTATTGCAACCCCCTTAACCTTGATTATGGTTATACACCCTTTGATAGTTTTGCAAGCTGGGGCAAACACCGCGCCACTGCCGACCCAACCATGACCTTGTTTAAAGGTAAATATTACCTGTTCAGCACAAACCAGTTTGGTTACTGGTGGAGTGATGATATGCTGAACTGGAATTTTGTATACCGCAAATTTGTACGCCCCTACAACCAGGTTGCCGGCGATGAACTTTGCGCGCCTGCAACATTAGTTTTAGGCGATACCTTGCTGGTAATAGGATCAACGTATAATAAGGATTTTACGCTGTGGATGAGTACTAACCCTACCAAAGATGATTGGAAAGCTGCTAAAGACTATTTTAAAGTAGGCGCCTGGGACCCTGGTATGTTTGCCGATGATGATGGCCGGGTTTACATTTACCATGGATCGAGCAACACCCTGCCGCTTTACGGGCAGGAGATTGACAGGAAAACTTTTGAACCTATAGGCCCCAAAAAAGAAATGGTTAAGCTGGATCCCGAGAAACATGGCTGGGAACGATTTGGCGAGCATAATGATAACGTGTTTTTGCTGCCCTTTATTGAAGGCTCCTGGATGAACAAGCACAACGGTAAATACTACCTACAGTTTGGAGCCCCCGGTACCGAACAAAGCGGCTATGGGGATGGCGTTTTTGTGGGCGATAAGCCGCTTGGTCCGTTCACCTATCAAAAGCACAATCCGTTCTCGTACAAGCCCGGCGGCTTTGCAAAAGGAGCAGGGCATGGGGCAACCTGGGCCGATAAGTTTGGTAATTACTGGCATATCAGCACCATGGGTATTTCGGTGAAAAATAACTTTGAACGCCGTATTGGCTTTTGGCCTGCCGGTTTTGATAAAGACGGAACGCTGTATTGCAACACCGCCTATGGCGATTATCCCCAATATTTGGCCACCGGTGCCGAAGACCACCTGCAAAGCAACTTTACCGGCTGGATGATACTTAACTATAATAAGCCGGTAGAAGTATCATCAACCCTGGGCGCTTATTACGCCAATAACGCGGTTGACGAGGATATTAAAACCTATTGGAGCGCCAAAACTGCCAGCAAAGGCGAATGGTTTAAAACCGACCTGGGCGAAACAAGCACCATCAACGCGGTGCAAATTAACTATGCCGACCAGGATGCCACGTTTATGGGTAAATCAATGGGTGTTTATCACCAGTATATAGTTTATTCATCCGTAGATGGAAAAATATGGAAACCTTTGATTGACAAAAGCCAAAACAAAAAAGATGTACCGCATGATTATATCGAACTAAAAACACCCGCAAAGGCGCGTTACCTGAAAATGGTAAACCTGCACATGCCATCTGGAAAGTTTGCGCTATCGGGCTTCCGGGTGTTTGGTAAAGGAGCAGGCGCAAAACCCGATACCGTTCAAAACCTGATTGTGTTGCGTGGCGATAGCGAGCGCCGCAACTCCTGGCTTAAATGGAAACCTAATGATAACGCCACCGGCTACACTATTTATTTTGGCATAGCGCCCGATAAACTGTACAATAACATGATAGTGTACGGCAAAAACGAATTTTATTTTAGCGGGATGGATAGGGATTTACCTTACTATTTCCAAATAGAGGCCTTTAATGAAAACGGGATTTCGGCACGAACAAAGGTGGTAAAGGTGGAATAGGAAGCCGGGAACGTTTCGTTTTAGTGAAATGTTTTTTTATCTTTATATTATGAAATCGAAGATCGGTAAGATAGTAAAGCCCAGCGCTTCTTTACGTCAGGAAATTTTAAAGTCGATGATTGCTTCTTTTAAAATTGAAGGAATTCATATCTCTGAAGAAGATGCTGCCGCCTCATTAAAGAGGGTAGAGACTAAGCAGGGAAAATAGATGTGATAAATTCTTCCATCTTGTCATATCTCTTTTCGGCTGATTGTTGAACTGCTGCTACGTAAAATTCAAACTCTTTTTCGCTAATTTTTTCGAATTGTAAGGCATTGTAGCCTTGTTTTCTTGCCATCAAATTAGCCAATATTCGAGCTGTTCGCCCATTTCCTTCTCTGAAAGGATGTATGAATAACAACTCACCATGCACAATGGCTATATCTTTAATCAATTCGGTTTGGTTATTATAAGTATTGCGTAACTTAACGAGAATATCGCGCTCGAACATTAACATACTCTCATGAAGAAAGCGAGCTGCCGGAAAAGGAAAACCTCCCTTAGATAGATTTACATCGCGATATTTGCCGGCAAATGTATATAAATGTCCTAAGGCTATTTTATGGATGTTGTTAATATACTTAATATTAAATTTTGTCCTTTTAGTTAGCGACTCTGTAAGTATCAATTCGGCCTCAAAAAAGCCGTTAAATTCCGACAAGAAAACTTTTTCGACTGACTTTAAACCAAGGATATTAGGCAGGATTTCGGTTTGATTATCGGGCGTATCGTATTTCATAACTACTGCTGCAATTTAAGAAATTAGAAGGTCAATGGCCCAGTTATTGTGGATTTTTCATAAACTGCACCATCTATGCTAAAAACAATACCTGTATTTATAATAACGCTGTTTACATATAGCGGAATTGTGGCACAAACGCCCGATAGCACCTTGAAAAAATCGCCGGTTAAAACTTTAACAGATGTGCAGTATTCGGCATTGTTAAAAGGAGATGATATTTATGGTATGCCGCCGGTGGCGTTGCTGAACCATTACCCAATGCCCGATGTGGCTATACAGTTTAAAAAGGAGGCAGCCCTTAGCCCCATACAAATTACTAAGATTGAAGCTATAGCTAAAGAGCTGAAGCGTAAACGAATTGAAATGGGCGGGTTTATTGTTACCAATGAAAAGAAGCTGGATGATTTGCTAAGCAAAGGAACCGACGAAGGCAGCATCATTTTTTATGGAAACCGTTCGGGCTTGTACTACGGCGAACTGCGGGATGCCATTTTAGTTGCCTGTTACAATACCTGGAAACTGCTATCGCCGGCCCAGATAAAAAAGCTGGAAACTTTGCAAAATCATAATTGATAAATTTGCCGATGGTTTTGTTTAATTTAGCGGCCCCAAATAAAGTGTATGAAAATAACTTTTGATTTTGAAAAACCCCTTGCCGAACTGATGCAGCAGATTGAAAAGGTGAAGCAGGTTGAAGATAAAAACAAGCTGGATATGTCGGCAACAGTTGCAGAACTGGAAGCCAAACTGGAAAGTGCAAAAAAAGAAATATACGGCAACCTAAACGGCTGGCAAAAGGTACAAATTTCCCGCCACCCCGAAAGGCCTTATACCTTGCAATATATTGAGCTGATGTGCGATGATTTTATTGAATTGCACGGCGACCGTACAGTTGGCGATGATAAAGCCATCATTGGTGGTTTTGGAACATTAAATGGCCAAACAGTGATGTTTATAGGCCAGCAAAAAGGGCGCAACACCAAAGAGCGCCAGTACCGTAACTTTGGTATGGCTAACCCCGAAGGCTACCGCAAGGCCCTCAGGCTGATGAAAATGGCCGAGAAATTCAACAAGCCCGTTGTTACATTAATTGACACCCCCGGAGCTTTCCCCGGCCTGGAAGCCGAAGAACGCGGACAAGGCGAAGCCATAGCCCGTAACCTGTTAGAAATGTCGATACTTAAAGTACCTATCATCTGCGTTATCATAGGCGAAGGTGCATCAGGTGGCGCATTAGGTATAGGTATTGGCGATAAAGTAATGATGCTGGATAATTCCTGGTATTCGGTTATTTCGCCGGAAAATTGCTCAACCATCCTTTGGAAAACCTGGGAAAATAAAGAACGTGCTGCCGAAGTGTTAAAACTGACATCTACAGAAATGCTAAAAAACAAACTGATAGATGGCGTTATTAAAGAGCCCCTTGGCGGTGCCCACCAGGATCCAGTAGCTATGGCTGCCACGCTTAAAAAACAATTACTAAAAGATCTTAAAATCCTCAAAGAAAAAGACGTTACCGAACTGGTTAACGAACGCATCGAAAAATTCTGTTCGATGGGAGTAGTGAACGAGGGATAGTTTTTGGACTTGAATAACATATACCAAAAAAAGCGGCAATTGCCGCTTTTTTTGGTATAATCCCTTTTTTGTTACAAGAGCGTCTATTTTTAACGTATTCGGTCTTTAAGGTAAGGGAGGCCTGTCAGTCTGAGCCTGTCGAAGACTCGCGCGGAGAGGCCTTTGCCCGCTATGGTTCGACGGGCTCACCATGACAGCCCATTTAAATTCTTAATTCTATTTCCCCGTACCCATGCCTAATTTTTTCTCGTAATCCTTAAACTGCGCGTCAAATTTGGCTTGTAGCTGTGGCTGTTTGTAGGTTTTGGTAAATTCTACCAGCCCATTTAGCATCGACATCGAGTATTGGATATCGCGGCTCTCCAGCGTGGTATCGCCGCTTTGCAGCAGTGTTAAATTATAAGCCAGCAGGTTGGTTACGTAGGCATCAACCAGGTTGGCCAGTTTGTTGGCCATCTGGGTCTCGCCCAAGCGATAAGCGGTTTCAATCAGGTAATATTTACGGATAGCTATCTCGGTATTCGGGATGGTTTCCGGCATTACCTCGTCGTATTTCTTTAGCGCGTTTTTAGCCAGGTCGGGTTTCCCTTCTTTTAACAGGTTATCGGCCAGGCTGGAGTATAACCTCGAAATAAGTGGGTAAAACATGGTGTTTGATTCATGATCAAGATAGCTGGCTGTTTTCATGTTGCCCCATTTGTATTGGGTCATCATGTTATGATACATTACCGGGGTGTTAATCAAATCGGCGGGGTTTGCAGCAGTATCCACTTTTAACGGCATCAGGCGGTTTGCAAAACCTTCGCTATACAAATATTTGCCAAGACCTATCAGGTTTTCATCAGGCACAGTGGTAGCAAAATAAATTGGCCTTTGCCAGTTATTGTGGGCCAAAATATCCATCATGGCCAAAATATCCTTGGTTACATATTTGCCGTTAAATGTCCAATCCATTTCGGGCGCTATCTGGTCCTTTTGGGTGGCAGGCACTGTTCCTGTTTTTACCACATCGTCTGCATTAACTGTTATTTTGAATTTTTTGGTTGGCAGGTAGTTGCCTACATCGCCATTACCATATTCAACCATGGTTGCTTTATCATCCGAAGTAATAAAATCAAAAACATCCTTTAACTCGGTTGAGCCCGGCAGATTTTTGTCGCTTAAATAAACTACATCGCGTACACCCGCTTTAAATTTATCGTCGGGCATCGTAATTGGCAAAGGCTCCGATTCATTCATCTTATGTTTCATGCCCCGGATATACCAATCGGTACCCAGCAAGCTTAAATTGACGATGCGTACATCGGGCCTTACATTTTCAACTTCCTGTATATACCAAAGCGGGTAGGTGTCATTATCGGCATAAGTAAACAAAATAGCATTTGGCGCGCAGGAATTCAGGTAGTTGTAGGCCATATCATGCGGTGTAAGCTTGGTCGACCGGTTATGGTCGTCCCACTCCTGGCTGGCCATTAAAACGGGAGCAGCTAATAAACAAACCAAGGTTGCAACAATTCCGCTGGTTTTAGCATCAATTACTTTTCTTAAAAGTTCGGCTATGCCCATAACACCAAGCCCAATCCAAATGGCAAAGGCATAAAACGATCCGGCGTAAGCATAATCACGTTCGCGTGGCTGTAAGGGGTCCTGGTTTAGGTAAAGTACAATGGCTAAACCAGTAAAAAAGAATAGAACCAACACCACACCTGCGTTTTTCTGATCGTTTTTAAAATGGAAGAACAAGCCCACCAGTCCAATTATTAATGGTAAAAAGAATAACCGGTTATAGCTTTTGCTTTGGGTAACCTCGGCAGGCAATGGCTTGTTAAAATTCCAGCCGCTTATCCAGTTGCCATCTGCGCCGCTGTTGCTGGTTTGGCCGTCAAGATCATTGGTACGGCCAACAAAATTCCACAGGAAATAGCGGGTATACATCTGGTTAACCTGCCAGGTGCCAAAAAAGCCCAGGTTGGTAGCAAATGTAGGTTTTTCGCCATCGGCCAGCTTGCTCCATGCACGGTAAAACTGCGCATGGCCGCCCTTATCGCTAAACATACGCGGGAAAATGGTATTACGATCATAAACGGTCGTCAGCTTTTTGCCTGCAACCTCGTACTGGGTTTTGCCGCGGCGGTAAATTTTGGCGCCTTCGGTTTGCTCGGTAGGGGTAGAATCAAAAAACTGGCCGTATAATAAAGGTGTATCGCCGTACTGATCGCGGTTTAAGTAGCTGTTGAGTGCAAAAGCATCCTGCGGATCGCTGTTATTCAGGTTCGGGTCGGCCTTGGCACGCACTACTATCATCACAAATGAGCTGTAGCCAAACAGGATAAATAAAAGGCACACAAAAAAGCTATTGAGGGCAAATCGTTTTTCACGAATTTTAATCCCGTACTCCAGCAAGGCCAAAATACCTATGCCAATAACTGCGCCAATAATGCCGGTACTGATACCTAGCGCCAATATAAAGCACACCGCCGAAGCTATAATGGCGGGCTGCGATTGTTTAATAGTATAATAAATGCCAAAAGCAATGGTGCCCACCAGCAAAACAAAAAATGCGATAGCGCCGCTGCCGAAGCCCATACCCAGGGTGTTTACAAAAAACAGATCGGAGAAGGCCGCGCCTTTAACCGTAAACTGGATAACGCCCCATAAAACAAAAGCTACTGATACCACTCCGGCAAAAAATGCCAGTAGCGTACCCTGGACGGTTATGGCTTTTGCCTTGCGGAAATAGATTACTAAAGCTATTGCCGGTATTACCAGCAGATTTAACAGGTGAATGCCTATTGATAGGCCCATGATATAGGCAATAAAAACAATCCAGCGGTTGGCGTTGGGTTCATCGGCATGGGCATCCCATTTTAATATGGCCCAAAAAACTATGGCTGTACATAAAGAAGATTGCGCGTAAACTTCAGATTCAACCGCCGAAAACCAAAACGTATCTGACCATGCATAGGCCAAAGCACCAACCAAACCCGAACCTATAATAATGATCAGGCTGGCGATATTAATATCTTCGGCTTTTTTTACCAGTATTTTTTTAGCAAGCGCGGTAACCGTCCAAAATAAAAACAGGATAGTTGCGCCGCTGGCCAATGCCGAGGCCATATTAGCCCAGTAGGCAACCTTGGTGTTATCGCCCATAGATAGCAGCGTAAATACTTTACCTATCATGGTAAATAACGGAGCGCCGGGCTGGTGAGCTACCTGCATGCGGAAGATACAGGCTATAAATTCGCCGCAATCCCAAAAGCTGGCCGATGGTTCGAGCGTTAAAATGTAGGTAACGGTAGCGATAACAAAGGCTATCCAGCCAAAAATATTGTTGATCTTAGTGTAATTCATGTCAGGTACTTTCGTGTAGCAAAAGGCTTAATTGAGCCGAAATTAGCAAAAAACTATTATGATGCCGAAACCAAACGCCTTGCGCTAACTCTTTTTAATCATTTTTAGCTGTAAAACAGGCTTGTAAATACTTTTTTCAAATTCTGTTTTGAGAGTTAAAAAATCGTCTTATATTTGCATTCCTTTTCGGAGAATAAAACATCCAGGGAGATTGCCTGATAGTATAATGGTAGTACGACGGTTTTTGGTACCGTTTGTCTAGGTTCGAATCCTGGTCGGGCAACAAGAAATTTCGGATTTCGAATTTTTGATTTCGGATTTATTCCGTTTTAGAAAATCGAGGTCCGAATTGTATTTTAGGGGGTTGTTAACGGCCTGGTTCATTTTATTTTGGCTTGATAAGCAATTGAAAATTAACCAAATCCGAAATCGAACATCCGAAATTCAAAATTCAAAAAAATGCCATTACAATTTAATCCGGTTAAATTATTTGCAGGTTCGGGCTCAAAAGCACTGGCGCAAAAAATTGCTGAAGCCTATGGCCGCGAATTGGGCGATGTAGTACTTTCACGTTTTAGTGATGGCGAATTTCAACCACATTTTAATGAAACTGTAAGGGGATGCGATGTATTCCTGATACAAAGTACCCACCAGCCTAATGATAACCTGATAGAATTGCTGATGATGATTGATGCCGCCCGCCGTGCATCGTCGCATTATGTAAACGCGGTTATCCCGTATTTTGGTTTGGCACGTCAGGACAGGAAAGACAAACCCCGTGTAGCTATTAGCGCTAAACTGGTAGCCAATTTACTGGTTGCAGCGGGTATTAACCGCATCATGACCATGGATTTGCACGCAGCGCAGATACAGGGGTTTTTTGATGTTCCGGTTGATCACCTGGATGCTTCTATTATTTTTGTGCCTTACATCAAAAGCCTTGGCCTTGGTAATTTAACCATTGCATCGCCGGATATGGGCGGCTCATACAGGGCACGCAGTTTTGCTAAGTTTTTTAATGCCGAGGTTGTAATTTGCGACAAACGCCGTAAACGCGCCAACGAAATTGAATCAATGACCTTGATTGGCGACGTAACCGACCAGGATATTGTATTGATTGATGATATTTGCGATACCGCCGGTACACTGGCCAAAGCCGCAGGCTTAATTATGGAACGTGGTGCACGCAGCGTACGCGCGGTTTGCACGCACCCCGTATTATCTGGTAAAGCTTACGAAACTATCGAAAACTCGGTATTAACCGAACTGATAGTTACTGATACTATACCGCTGAAGCACCAAAGCCCTAAAATTAAAGTATTATCAACTGCTGAATTGTTTGCAAAAGCGATAAGTAATGTAAACGAGCACGGCTCGATAAGCCAGCTGTTTAAGGTAGATTAAGTAGTATGTCCATAGCCAATGGTTGATAGTCCATGGCGGTGAACGTATATTGAATGAATAAAGCAAATCCATGGTCTATTGACCAAGGACTTAATAAATAAATAATAAAATAAAAACAATGAAATCAATTGCTATTAGCGGTTCTCCAAGAGAGAACGTAGGGAAAAGAGACGCTAAAGAACTGCGTTACCAAGGCTTAGTGCCTGCAGTACTTTACGGTGGGCCAACCCAAACCCACTTTTCAGTGTCCGCAGCTGATTTGAGAGCCGTAGTTTACACTCCGGTTGTTCATTTCATCGATCTTGAAGTTGCTGGTGTTAAATCACAGGCTATTATTAAAGATTTGCAGTTTCACCCTTTAACTGAACAAATTATCCACGTAGACTTTTTGTTGCTTGACGAGAAAAAGCCTATCGCTATCGAAATCCCTGTTAAATTAACCGGAACTTCGCCAGGTGTTAAAGTGGGTGGTAAATTAGTTCAAAAACTAAGGAAACTGCGCATCAAAGCATTACCTAAAGATCATTTAGATGCTATTGAAGTAAGTATTGCAGCTTTGGAAGTTGGTAAATCAGTAAAAGTGGCCGAAATTAAATTGCCAAACTTAACTATTACCAATGCACAGGAAGATACTATCGTGTCTGTAACTACTTCACGTGCATTACGCCAGGCTGAGCAGGAAGCTGCTTCAGGTAAAAAATAATTTTTACCTCCTGGTAAAAAAGACGCGATCGGGCTTTGCCTGGTCGCGTTTTTTTTTGAGCAAGAATTTCTGTGGCAAAAGCAAGGGTTTTAAACGAGTGTTCTATCTGGACTTACCTTTGCATGTAAAGCAAACAAAAAATGACTTTATACTTCCGGCTAAAGACTTTTGACTTAACGTTAGCTGTTTGAATTTCGTAATATTTAGTTTGATACGTATAACCGCATCGCTTTGCAGGTTGTTTAAATTTGTATCAACAAAAACATAATACCTATGAAATACAGAAATTTAGGGAATACCGGCGAGAAACTATCGGCCATTGGCTTAGGCTGTATGGGCATGAGTTTCGCCTATGGGCCGATAGATAATGACGAATCATTGGCCACGTTAAACCTGGCGCTCGACCTCGGCATTAACTTTTGGGATACTGCCGATATGTATGCCAACGGCAAAAACGAAGAGCTGATAGCCAAAGTACTGAAACAAAACCGCGATAAAGTATTTATAGCTACCAAATTTGGTTTCAGGGTGCGGGATGTAAACGCCCCTTATGCAGGTAGTGGCACCTCGAATGTTTATTTCGATGCCTCGCCGGCCTATATGAAAACAGCCGTTGAGCAAAGCCTCAAACGACTAAATATTGATACCATCGATTTATACTACGCGCATCGCATTGATCCCAATGTGCCTGTGGAGGAAATGGTAGGAGCCATGGCCGAATTAGTTAAGGAAGGCAAGGTACGTTACCTTGGTTTATCAGAAGCATCGGCTGCAAGTATCCGTAAAGCACACGCTGTGCATCCTATTGCTGCCCTGCAAAGCGAGTATTCATTGCTTACCCGCGATGTAGAGAACGAAATATTACCGGTACTGCGCGAACTAAATATTTCATTGGTGCCTTATAGCCCGCTATCGCGCGGCCTGGTAACCAATGCCCTAAATAAAGAAGGACTTGCCGATGGCGATTTTCGCAAAACACTGCCCCGTTTTAACGAGGACAACTGGGACAATAACCAAAAACTTGCCCACGAATTTGCTGCCCTGGCACAGCAAAAAAATGTTGCACCTGCACAATTAGCTTTAGGTTGGGTGCTGGCACAAGGCGATGATATCATCCCTATCCCCGGCACTAAAAAACGCAAATACCTGCAGGAAAACGCTGGAGCTGTTGATGTGAAACTATCGGCTGCGGATTTGCAGGAGATTGATGATCTGTTAAAAAAATATCCTGATACCGGCCAACGTTACTATGAGGCATCTTTAAAGATGACCAATCTGTAATTTTATTTAGGGGTGTTTATTTTTATGGTGATATTAGATCATGAAAGATCATCACTATAAAACCACCATCACCTGGACAGGTAATACCGGTGCCGGAACCAAAGATTATAGATCATATGAACGTGCCCACACCATCAGCATTGATGGTAAGCAGGATATTTCAGGCTCCTCAGATCCAAGTTTCAGGGGGGATAAATCCCGTTATAGTCCAGAAGACCTGTTGCTTTCATCAGTAGCTGCCTGCCACATGCTGTGGTACCTGCACTTGTGTTCGGTGGCGGGCGTGGTGGTAATCGCGTATGAAGATAACGCAGAAGGTACTATGGTTGAAACCAGCGACGGCGGCGGCTATTTTACCGAAGTAATATTAAAGCCGGTGATTACCCTTAAAGAAGCCACTATGCAGGCCAGGGCGGATGAGTTGCACCACGAGGCTAACAAATTATGCTTTATAGCCAACTCGGTTAAATTCCCGGTTTTGCACCAGGCGGAGTATCGGATGGAGGACTGAAGGATGCCTTGAAGAATCAAATGCGGCGATTATGTATTTTATTCGCCGCATATTTGCGGCAAATAAATGTTATATTTACCGCAAATATGCGGTAAATATGTATATACATCAACTAAAGGCCTGGCCAGATTTTACCTGGGATGCGGAATTTGTGCTGCCTCAACTGGGGAATGTGCGACATCGGCAGGGCCTCATACTTGGCCAGATGAACGCTTTGGGCTTTAAGTTAAAGGAGCACGCGTTGTTGGATACTTTAACGCTTGATGTAACAAAATCGAGCGAAATTGAAGGGGAACTGCTTAGCACCGACCAGGTGCGGTCATCAATAGCCCGCAGGCTTGGAATTAATTTAACTCACCCCGTTAATGCAAGCAGGGATGTTGAAGGCGTGGTAGAAATGATGCTTAATGCCACACAGCATTATAACGAAATTTTAACAGACGACCGGTTATACGGATGGCATGCAGCCCTGTTCCCTACCGGGAGGACCGGCATGCACAAAATAACAGTAGGAGCCTGGCGAACACCCGATGCCGGGCCGATGCAGGTAGTATCCGGGGCAATAGGAAAAGAGAAAATTCATTTTGAAGCCCCTGACGCAACATTGCTTCCACAAGAAATGATTTTGTTTTTGAATTGGTTTAACGGGCAAAATGACCTTGATCCGGTAATTAAAGCCGCTATAGCGCATTTATGGTTTGTTACTATTCATCCATTTGACGATGGCAATGGAAGGATTGCCAGGGCGTTAACCGATATGCAGTTGGCACGTGCCGATAATAGCCCGCAACGATTTTACAGCATGTCGGCGCAGATCTTAAAAGAAAAGTCTGTTTACTATAATCTATTGGAAAAAACGCAAAAGGGAGATTTGGATATCACTGAATGGATCAGTTGGTTCCTCGATTGCCTTGACCGTGCGATGGATAGTACTGTACAAACTTTATCGGGTGTTTTTAGCCGCTTTAACTTTTGGGAGCGTCACGGAAATACGGCTTTGAATAGTCGCCAGCGGCAAATGATCGGCACATTATTGGATGATTTTTTTGGCAAGTTAACAAGTTCCAAATGGGCGAAAATGGCCAAATGTTCGGCAGACACCGCTTTAAGGGATATACAGGATTTGGTTGAAAAAGGGATACTTGAAAAAGAAACAGGCGGAGGCAGAAGTACCAGTTATATATTGTTGTTATCAGATGTGGGGGAGCTATAATACCCTTCCCCCTTTAAAAGTAAATCACCGCATCGCGCGGTGATTTACAAAACCCAAAGGGATCAGAGACCAAGCTGCCCTTTGATATAAAAAGTAAACAAGAAGTTATCTTTTGAGCGCCAGGTATTGATATGGCTGTATGGTTAATTGAGTGCCTAATGTGATGTTGGCTTTGGTAAAACCATTTGTCCAGGTGGTGCCTTGTAAGGCAGCCGGAACGGCGTAGGTAATGCTGCTGTTTTTTGAATTTACCAGGACCAATACATCATCCGCTGCCGTCTTTTTCTCGAAGGATACAATATCATTATCGTTATAAGCGGTTAATGTTCCTGTTTTAACAGCCTCGTGCGCCTGGCGGAAGGCTATAATCTTTTTGTATTCGGCAATCATATCCGGGTTGGCGGTATAATCTACCTTTACGTTGTTAAAAAAGTTGATGGAATTTGGATAGCCAACTTCCTGGCTGCTGTATATCAATGGCACACCATCCATATAGGCTGCCAAAACAAACGCGGCCAGTGCACCCTGCTTGCCTTTATACTCGCTGATGGTGCTGCCATCTGACGAGGCATTATCATGGTTGGTAATATACCTTAACTTAATACCATTGGCCGGTAGCGAAGCTTTTTCGGCAGTGTTTGTTGAGAATAGGGCCGATGGGTTGGATGTGCCTGCAAATAAGGTTTTAAGTGTACCGTAATAGCTGAACGCAAAATTCATCTGGAAACCCGCGCTTATTTCGGGGCCTTTGGTGCCCTCAGCTAAATAGATCAGTTTATGGGTGGTAATTTTATTTAAAGTATCTATTGCCTGTACCCAGAAATCATTAGGGATATTATCGGCAAAATCGCAGCGGTAGCCGTCGATATTGGCAGTATACACCCAGTATTTCATGGCCTTGATCATGGCGGCACGCATGCTGGTGTTGTTGTAATTTAAAGCGGCAACATCAGCGTAGTTTGTGCCTGGCGGAATAATGATATTACCCGATGCATCCTGCTGGTACCAGTCTTTATTCTGGATCCAGGCATTATCCCATGAGGTGTGGTTGGCTACCCAATCCAATATAACGGCTATACCCAGCGTATGCGCTTTGGCCACATAAGCCCGCAAGTCATCCAGTGTGCCAAAATCGGAATTTACAGCCGTGTAATCCTTAACCGCGTAGGGCGATCCTGAAGCTTTAAGCACCCCTACCGGGTAGGTTGGCATCAGCCATACCACGTTAACGCCAAGCGCTTTGATAGAATCTAAGCGGGCCATCGCGCTACTTAAGCCAACCGGCGAGTAGGTTTTTAAATTCACCTCGTACATCACAATATCCTTGGTTGCGGGCACGCCGGTAAAAGGGGTGCCGTATTGTGCAGGGTCGGTATTGGTTGGGGGTGGGGTGGTGCCGCCGTCATCTGTTGTTGGCGATTTTTTGCCGCAGCCCAGTAGCGAGCCTATCAGCATTATAAATAGAATTAAACTGTTCATCTGGTTTTTTTTGTTACTCTTGATCATACTCACACTTCCTTTTTAATAATTTATCTGGATGTTATTTGGTGCATTACTGATGGTTACCGTTTTTACAGGACTGCTATCGGGCCTGTTTATGCTTCCTTGCGGGTCGGTATTTGCTGCGGCACCTAAAAACGCGATGCTGCTATCCTGTAGCTTTAAATTGCGGTTGCCTGCTTTAACTGATGTTGATTGTTCAAAGCCGTGCAGCACCAGCCTGATGTATTTAAAATTGGTTTTAAAGCTCCCTTCTGCCTTCTCAAATGTGATGGTTTTTTTATCGGGATCAAAACTGATGACACGTTTATAAAAATCACCTTTCTGGTAGCTGAAGCTTTTGCCATCATCCTCGTAATATACAAAATGATTGGCTTTGCTTCCCTTGTATACATGCACGGCGAGCGTATCGGTAGGCAATTCCGCAGTTGATTGGGTAAGGGACTGCATGGGGATAATGCTACCGCCTTTTACGTAAACCGGCAATTTGCTAACCGTTAGCGGGATAGTTACCTCCTGTGCGCCTTTTTGTTCGGCCCCGGTGTACAGATCATACCAGCTGCCTTCTGGGAAATATACCTTGCCAAAAGCCGCGGTACTTTCAAAAGGGGCAACCATAAAGCCGTTACCAAACTCGTACTGGTTTTGGTAGGTGGCGTCCATTACTTTCGGGTCAAAAGTATAATTGATAGCCAGCGAGCGCATTACCGGCAAACCGTTTTGCGTCGACTCATAAAAGCTGGAGTATAAATAAGGCATTAACTGGTAGCGTAAGCTGATATAGTTTCTTGCAATGTCCAGCACATCCTCGCCAAAAGCCCATGGCTCGGCTGCGCGGCTGTTGAGGGCGGTGTGGTTACGATAGTAGGGGATAAATGCGCCAAGCTCAATCCAACGGGTATATAAAGACGTGGTGGGATTGCCTGTAAACCCGCCAATATCCATCCCAGTAAATGATACGCCGCTTAGGCCAAGGCTGTTCATTAAACGTACGCCCAACAACATGTGGTCTTCTTCGGCACGGTTATCGCCTGTCCAAATGGCCGAGTAGCGCTGCAAACCTGCATATCCCGAACGGCTTAAAATAAACGGGCGCTCTTTAAAGTGCTCCAAAGCGCCTTCGTAACTTGAACGTACCATTTCTAATCCATACACGTTATGCGCCTGTAAATGGGTAGTTGGGTGGCCGTCATAATCAAACAAAACATTATCCGGCATTTTTTGGCCCCAGGTAGATATTTCGTTCATGTCATTCCAGATACCGCTTACGCCCGATTTGGCAAAAAAATCGACCTGGCTGCGCCACCATGCCCGGCCTTTATCGCTGGTAAAATCGGTAAAGTTGCACCAGCCCGGCCAAACCTGGCCTGTGTATGGTGTACCATCGGGGTATTTAATATACACATCTTGTTTCAGGCCGCTTTCATAAGCAGGTGCACCCTTTTCAACCTTAATTCCCGGGTCTACAATAACGGTAAGTTTCAGGTTCATTTTGTTGAGCGCATCGGTGATTTTTACAGGATCGGGGAAACGGCTTTTGTTCCAGGTGAATAGTTGGTACCTATCCATGTAATGAATATCAAGAGTAATACCATCAGCCGGGATTCGCTTTTCGCGCAGGGTTTGGGCTATACGCATTACCTCGGCTTCGGGGTAATAGCTGTAACGGTTTTGCTGGTAGCCTAAAGCCCATTTTGGGGGCAGAGGCATGCGGCCGGTAAGCCAGGTGTAGGAGGCAATAATATCTGCCATTTTTTTATGGTAGATAAAATAGTAGTTCATTTCGCCGCCATGCGCGCCGAATGATGAGAAGCGGTTATTGCTGGCACCAAAGTTAAAGTCGCTTTGGTAGGTGTTATCCATAAAAATACCATAGTTTAACCCATGGTGAATGCCGGCATAAAAAGGGATGGTGGAGTAAAGCGGATCGGCCATGGTACTGTAGCCATATACATCCGAGTTCCAGTTGGTATAGGCATTGCCCTTGCGGTCAAGGTTGCCGGTTTTTTCGCCAAGGCCTACAAAATGCTCATCATCCTGCATTTTTTTATAGGTAGTTACCGCATCGTTTACCCAGGATGTGGTTAAACCAGGTTCGTCCTGGTTAATTATCTTGCCATCTATTGTATAAAATGTTACGCTGAAAGGTTTCTTTTGGATTACCGCTTTTAATGAGTCGGTGCTGATATCAATCTCATTATCCGTTTGGCTGATCTGCACTTTTACAGCCTGCGCTTTGCCAACCACAGCGTACGAAAAATCGGCACCCAATACCTTTTTATCCAACCGCACCCGAATGATGGATGGGCTGTAAACAGATACGCTGCCGTAAGCATTGGTTGTTTTTAAAGAAACTTCCTGTTGCCCTATGGTAACGGTTTCGATATTGCCGGGCGTTACTACCGGCGATTGCGCCATAACACATGGCAAGTTTAAAACGCAGGCAAGTAAAAGTGTGATCGTAGTAAATTTCATGTATAAAAGGGGGTGGTGAATTGTTATCGGGAAGGTAACTGGCAGTAAAAAATCAGGAGCCCGGCAAACCCGGTTACTCCTGAAAATCAACTAATGCACACTTTTAAATCCCGTTAACATACTCAAAGTATAATAAAAAAGGTATGATGTAAGGCAGCAAACGCGCTGCCTTACCGGTTAATTTTTCTTTAACTTAAAGTTGTAATTGTTTGGATCATGTAGATCCAGTGTAATGGTATAATTACCATTTGACGGTACAGTTAAGTTGCCTAACGAGCCGTTGTACGGTAATGCAGGGTTATCGGCGTATTGAATTTTGCCATCTGCTGTGATACCAAAATCAATAGCCCACTGGTTATTGGCCCTGAACTTAAACGAACCACTGGCAAGCATATTGGCTGTAACTGTCCATACCTGTTTAGCGGCATCGTAGGTCATTTGGGTATCATTGCTCCAGCCGCCTGGTGTGGCATCGCCAATTATTCCCCAGGTAACCAGGGTGTATGACCAGGTAAGGGTTTGCGGGTTGGCAACCAGTTCATAAACACCCGGGCCAGGCAAAACCAAATCGCCTTTGGTGCCATCGGTGGTTAATAAGCCCGCGCCGCCATCGCCGTAATTGATGTGGTTCCAATCGGGTGCGCTGGTAAACTTAAAGTGGTAGCTGCCGCCTGCAGGCTCATAAATATAGCCTTCATAAATGTTAGGTACCGATGCCGCTACTGTTCCAGCAGTGCCCGGCGACCAGCCCTGGTAATCGCCCGGAAGGTATAATACCGGGTAATTGTTGCTTGGTGGCAGGATAATTTTATACGGGCTTATAGTTAATGTTACCGCTTTTGAATAAGCATTTCTATCCTGGTAGGCCTGCACCCTGAACACCATTTTACCCACTTCATTTGGCGTAACGCCTAACGCAAGGGCAAGGGTGTTTAAATCGCTGCCTTTGTAGGTTTTGGTTAGTACATCGTTTCCAATCAATACCGATGTAGCGTTTTGCCACGCGGTTGCACCTACGGTATCGGCAGGCAAATCGGCCTGCAGGGTGTAGGTTACGTGCGATTTGTAAGGGTAAACTACCGCAGGCCAGGTAAAGGTAATTACCGACTGATCGTCGGTAGTAGCAGACAGGGTGACTGTGGTTGTTGAGGCTGTCATGTTACCCGTAAAGGCAACCGGTTTCAGCGTGGTCAACTCCGCCTGCTTATGGCAGGCAACGGTCACGAAGGCCATTGCTGCAAATGTTAAGTTGATTATTTTTTTCATCACTTTATGAATAATTAATAACCTGGATTTTGTTTCAACGTGGTATTGGCGTTAAGCGCGTCAGTCGGTATCGGGAACAGCATCCTGTAGGCAGGTGTAGTTTGAACAAAACCGTGCGGCAGCAAAAACTTGCCAAACCTGATCATATCCTGCCTGCGGTGGCCTTCCATGTTCAATTCAAATCCACGCTCATCGTAAATGTTATCTAACGTAGGCGCGGCAATATCACCTAAGCCTGCACGCTCCCTAACCAGGTTAAGGAATGGGGCAGCTGCGGCGGTGTTTCCTAAACGTACATTACATTCGGCCTGCATCAGCAATACATCAGCATAACGGTAAACCGGGAAATCATTTGATTCGCCACTGCCGTCTGATGGTTTTACCGGGAAAAATTTATCATCCCTGATGCCTTCATCGGCTCCGGCACCCGGATCGATTAATGAGGATACCTCTTTGGTGTAGGTAATGCCGCCTGCCTGCGCGCCAATGAGGAATTGTTTTTTCCTGATGTCGGCGTTATCAAACTTATCATAAAACTCAGATGGGATAATGGTGCCATTCCAACCTGCAAAACCAATAAGGGCTACGCCGTTGGGGCTGTTTAAGCTCCGGATGGTATAAATGTTACCGCTTATGATGTTTTGTGTAATGTACAATGCAAATATGGTTTCGTCATTAGGGCATACATCGCCAAAAAGGTCGTAGTATGAATTGCCTAAGGCGCTGCCTGTATTTGCACCGGCAGGGTGTAATGTATAACCACCCGATGCTACTTTGGTGGCAGCCGCCAGCGCCTCGGCCCAATGCGGGGTACCGGTATACACCTGCGCGTTTAAATAAACTTTAGCTAATACCATGTAGCCGGCCCATTTGTTAAAACGACCGTAGTAAGAACCGCCCCGTGTTTCAGAAAGCAGGTCGACATTGGCTTTAAGCTCGGTTACAATAAAATTGTAAATGTCGGCCCTTTTGGCCTGCGGAATTTTTGAAACGTTGGTGTTATTGTCTGTGTAAAAAGGTACATCACCAAAATCATCTATCAACAGGTAATAAATCCAGGCGCGCATCACCTTAGCTTCGGCAATTTTTGACGGATCGGCTTTGGCAGATGTAAGCTGGGCTATAGCCAGATTTGCACTATAGATGGTTGAATAGGCCCAGTTCCAGGTATTGTTAATAATACCCAGGTTAGGCAGTTCGGTACGGGTATACAGCTGGGCAAAATCAAGTTGCCAGTCGCCAGATTTGCGGTGAGGTATCACCTGCTCATCAGATGAGAAACTGTTTAAATCGTACCAGCAATTATCGCGGCCGGCATAGTTTGAGCCCCAGCTGCCGGTAATTTTTGAGTACACATTGGCTAACGCGTCATCAGCACCCGCCGGGGTTGAATAAAACTGGTCAGCAGCATATTTGTCATACACATGCTCATTAACCTTGGTACAGCTGGCAGCAAGGCTAATAATACAAATACTGATTAATATTTTTTTCATGATCAAATTATTTTAGAATAACATTTAAACCTAAAGAAAAGGTCCTGGTGCGCGGATAGGTACCGTAGTCGCCGCCCGATGAGCTGTCGCCGCTCACGTTTACCTCGGGATCAAGTCCTTTGTATTTAGTTATAATGGCAAGGTTTTGGCCGGTTACAGATAAGCGCAAAGCGCTTACGTATTTAACTTTGGCCAGGTTAAACCTGTATCCTAATGATAGGTTTTCCCATCTTAAAAATGATCCGCTTTCTAACCAAAGGTCAGACCCGTAAGGCGACGATTGGATATTTAATGGTACCGCGCTGGTAACCACGTTTGATTTACCAAGGTTTTCTAATAAGCTTAAGCTTTGACGAAGGCCATTGTAAATTTTATTACCGCCCGATCCGCGCCAAACCATTGATGCATCAAAGTTTTTGTAAGTAAAGCTTGGGGTAAAGGCATAAGTATATTTAGGCTGTGCCTGTCCTTCTTCATACCTGTCTTTACTTTGCGAACCCTGGTCAATGGTGCCGTTTTTATCGCGGTCAACAACGGTTTCGGCATTGTTGGCATCTTTGCCCAGGTGTTTTAAAATAAGGAAAGTACCTACAGGTTTGCCCACAACAAGGTAAGCGTTTGGTCCCCAGCCAACATAGTTGGTAGGTACATCAAACCCTTGAATATTGCCGCCTAATTTAAGCACCTTGCTTTGCAGCAATGAGCCGTTTGCAGCAAGTGTAAGCGTCATATCCTGCTTTTTGATAACCATATAGCTTAATGAAAGCTCAACACCCTGCGAGCGTAAGCTACCTACGTTTGCCAGGATATTGTTTACAAAAAACTGGCCTACAACAGGCACTGTGTAATGGTATAACAGGTTATCGGTAGTAGCCCTGTACACATCAAAAGTACCGTTCAGCCTATCGTTAAACATCGCGAAATCGAAACCGGCGTTGGCCTGTTTGCGTGTTTCCCACTTTAGGTTAGGGTTGGCATTTTGTGTATAAAAATAGTTAGGGATGGTTGTGCCGCCAAAAAATACCGAACCCGCCTGGCCTACCAAAGCAATAGAGTTTTGTGGTGAAATGCCTTGCTGGTTACCGGTAACACCATAGCCCACGCGCAGTTTAAAGCTGCTGAACAGGGTTTGGTTTTTCATGAAATCTTCCTGGTCAACACGCCATGCAAGCGCGGCCGAAGGGAAGTTACCCCATTTGTTATTAACCCCAAATACGGTTGAACCATCGCGCCTGATGCTGGCGGTTAGCAGGTATTTGTTGTTGTAAGAATAATGGATTTGGCCGATGTAAGAAATTAATCTCCTGTCGTTTTTGTATGACGAAATATCATTCTGCAAAAACTTAGAAAAATCGCCCAGTTGTAAAGCATTATAAGTAGCAAAATCGTTTACAAAGCCGCGGCCTTGCGCAAAGCTGCCGTTATAAGTTTGTGCCTGCCATTCGTAAATAACCGATGCATCAAAATGGCTTAAGCCAAATTCGTGCTTGTAGCTTAAGCTGATATCCATCAGTTTTTCGTCAACATGGTTATTGCTGATATTGGCAATACCTTTATTATCAATAGCGGTTGATATGGTTGATGTTGCCGGGGCGTAATAGCCGGTGTTGGTGTCAGATTTTCTCCAGCTGCCAAACCATCCTGCCGATATCCCTTTATATATATCAAGATCGCCCTTTAAACTGGTAAACAGGTTGTTGGTGTTCACATCGTTTTTAACGGTTTTTGCAACCGCGTATGGGTTAATGTACTGGAACACGTTAGGATCTGAATAATAGGTTCCATCAGTGTTGTACACAGGGTCGGTTGGTCTTGATATGTAGGTATTACTAATCAGGTTTGATGTAAATGCTGCGCGACCAATGCCAATAGGGCTGTACACATCATTGTTAATCCCGCTGTTAACGTTCATGGTGATGGTTAATTTATCATCCAACGCTTTTTGGGTAGCGGTAATCCGGCCTATATATTTTTTATAGTTGGAATTGATAACAATACCTGTTTGGGTAATGGCGCTTACCGAAGCACGGTAATTAAAACCATTGGTACCACCGCCAAATGCAAGGTTGTGGTTTTGGGTAACACCATTTTGCGTAAGCAGGTTAAACCAATCGGTATTTGAACCATGATTGGCCGCTGCTTCTACACCTTGTTTTTCGGCCTGGGCAGTCCATTGCGCAGCTGATAATAGTTGCAATTTGTGAGATATCACATCCAGCGAACTGTTTTCATTATATTCAACGCTGCTTTTACCGGCGGCGGTTTTCCTGGTAGTAATCAGGATTACACCCGGCGCGCCACGCGAACCGTAAATAGCTGTGGCAGAAGCGTCTTTCAAGATGTCTATTGATGCAATTTCACTTGGCGGTACCTGGTTTAACAGGTCCATATTGCCCTGGATACCATCAACAACCACCAGCGGATCATTACCACCCTGTAACGATGTTAAACCACGGATGCGCACTGTTGGCGCAACACCTGGTTCGCTGCCTACCTGGGTAATACTTACGCCGGCCGCTTTACCTGCAATTTGCTGTAAAGGGTTGGTAACCGAACCCGGGTTGAGGTCTTTGGCGCTAATAGTAGCAACCGCACCGGTCAAATCAGATTTTTTAACGGTACCGTAACCCATAACCACCACTTCGGTTAAGGCTTTCGATGAGGGAACTAATTGAAAAGTGGGATTTTCGTTGGCTTTGATTACCCGCTCCAGCACATCGTAGCCAACAAAAGTAACCTGTACGGTTAATGCCTGTTGCGCATCGCCCGTAAGCGAAAACATACCATTAGCATCTGTTACCGTTGTTTGAGATGCGCCTTTAACGTGCACTGTGGCGCCAGGTAATGGCTGGTTAAGATCATCAACCACTTTGCCCCTGAAAGCGCCTTTTTGAGCAAAAGAAGCTATCGCCGAGATTAAAAGGAGCACAGTCAGGCCGTACTTAAATAAGTAAACTTTTTTCATGTAAAATTGGTTTTAAAAATTGGTTTTTGCAGATGTACCATAGCTGGCAAATCCGAATCAAATAAAAGGAGGGAATTTTGGCTAATCAATAGCCCGAAGGGTCAATATAGAAAATATAGACAGAATAATATTGTTAATTACTTGATTATTAGGTATTTGTTTTGGTGTTTTAAAGGCTGTAATATAGATTTAATATGGGGCGATATAGATGGGTTTTGAGTAGATGATTGGGGCTGTTGGGGGAAATAGTTGCAAAGCTGCCAATTATTCATCACATAAAAACTTAAATTGCAGTATCTTCAGCAATCCACAACAGATGAAAATAAAAATAGCCCTGGTCATATGCCCCGCATTGGTCGTTATTTTTTTAACCGGTCAGTCTTTTTATCACCGGTATCAAAAAAAAATCACAAAAACCGCGTTTTTGTATAAGGCTATTACACGTCCCGTGGTACTTTGCAGCGGCGGGTACAACCTGGCAGATGATTTAAAAGAAATTCCTGCTTTAAATGGCTGGGGAAATTATAAATGGAAAATCACTACCTCGTCTGACAGCGCCCAGTTTTATTTTAACCAGGGCCTGAGCATGTATTACGCTTTTCATTCTATTGAAGCCATAGCGTCATTTACCAAGGCAACCCGGTTTGATCCGGAATGCGCCATGGCCTGGTACGGCCGGTCGCTGGCTATGGGGCCAACCATCAATTACCCTAATGATGGCTACGCCCCGCCCACCGATGCTTACGAGGCATCAGTAAACAGCCGCAACTTTGCCAATAAATGCACGCCGTTGGAGAAAGCACTTATTGCGGCAATGCAACAGCGGTATAGTAAAGATACCACCATCACCGTGTTACTGTTACGCAGCAATTATGCCAGTGCCATGCAAAAGGTTTATGCCAGCTACCCTAAAAATGCCGAGGTGATAACATTATATGCCGATGCCCTGCTATTGCTACATCCCTGGGATTTATACACCCATGATTTTAAACCCAAACCATGGACGCCGGAGATACGCGCATTATTGGAGCAGGCTATTGCAATAAGCCCCAATCATCCGGGAGCCAATCATTTTTATATCCATACCATGGAGGCATCGGCCACGCCGCAACTGGCTTTAAAAAGCGCGCATTTGCTGGATACCTTAATGCCGCTGGTATCACATATTACACACATGCCATCGCATATTTACATACGTACGGGTAATTACCAGCAAGGTATTACAAATAATAACGCAGCGATTGCCGGTTTTAATTATTACGCGGGCCTTTACAACCCGGTGGTTAACGGTGCAGTGTTGTATCAAACGCATAACATTCACCTTAAAGTAAATTGCGCGCAAATGGGCGGTAACTATAAGGCGGCCATTAACGGGGCCAATGAAGCAAAGGCTACCATTATACCTGATTACCTGGCCGCCAAAGGGGCTGATGGTAATTTTTTTCAATACGTTTATATGCAGCCTGCGCTAACAGATGTGCGCTTTGGCAAATGGGACGATATTTTAAACACCCAGGTAGGCGATACGCTTGCCTATGCATCGGTATTGCTTCATTTTGCAAAGGGCATGGCCTGGTGCGGTAAGGGCGATGTACAAAAAGCCGCCTCAGAACTAAAATTGATGGAAGCCGGTTTAACAGCTGCATCGTTAAAAGCACCTATAGATAATTTCAGTTCGGCATTTGAGGCCGCCGGCGTGGGCCACCTGATATTGCAAGGCAATGTTGCTGCCACGCAAAAAAACTATGGTGCAGCAATCACTACTTTACAACAAGCAGTTATAGCCGAGGATAAACTCATTTATAACGAACCCCGCGACTGGCCCTTACCCGCCCGGCATTACCTGGGCAATGTTTTGCTAAAAGCAGGCCGTTACAACGAGGCCGTGGCTGTGTTAAATAAAGACCTGCAAATAAACCCCAACAATGGCTGGGCGCTTACAGGTTTGCAGTGGGCCTATCAAAATGAGGGGAATGCACTCGCTTTAAACAAAGTAAAACAACGTTTAAAAACCGCCTGGAAAATAAAGGATGTGGAGATAGACAGACCTGTTTTTTAATGCTTCTATAATGAAAATGCTTATCAATTTGACCTTTTTCCTCTTGTTGACCTCTGCGGGCTGTTTTGCACAATCAAAACAAGAGGTCGACAAATTATTGGGTGATATTTATAAAACAGGCAACTCAAAAAATATCATTACCAATGCTTCGACAAAAAAGTTAAAAGCTTATGGGAGCAAATTGCTGCCCACGATAACAACCTATTTTGGCGACACCTCCACCACCGGTATTCGTTCCGATTGCCAGGACAGGTTTTTAAATAAGGGAGAGGTAGCGATTATTATGGCCGACCATATAGAGCCGATGCCATATTATACAGTAACAGGTATCCAGAATTGCATACTTGACTATTGTAAAGGCAATCCCAACCTGATAGAATATTATTTATGGGCTATAAAACGTGATGGGGTATTGTTATTTCAAAAACGCTATACTATCTGGCTAAGCAGTGCCGACAGGCAAACATGGCCGCCTTATACTCATAATAAGAAGCGAAATAAAGTTTGAATTTAACAGCTTAAAACTACACCGCCTCTATCGCCATAATATGATCTTCAAACTCATCATTAGCGATAAATGATTTGTTTTTAATTCGGTTTTTGTAGGAGTAAATGGTATTTACCGAGTAGCCCAGCAGTTTGGCAATCCGGTCGTTATCGTGGATGCCCATTCGGATAAGGGCAAAGATGCGGTGCTCGGTGCTCAACAGCTGCCCGTCGGCAATGGCAATTTTATCGTCTTTGTGAAACAGGGCTTCAAACTTTTCGATAAAATCGGGGAAAAGGGAAAGAAAAACCTTATCGAAGGTATGGAACAACTGGTGCCTCTCGTTTTCCAGGTTCAGGCTTTTAATTGCTGCCTGGGCATCTTCGTAGCGTTTGCTGCTCAATTTTTTATCCAGCGATTTCTGGAAGCTTTCCAGCTTATCAATGTAGATGGAATTGATGTTGAAGTAATAGCCAATGTATTCATTCTTGATTTTATTGGCCGTACTTAAATTTCGATTTAGTGCTTCCAATGCAACGTTGCTTTCCTGTAACGATACATTGGCCTCCTTGATGAGGTTATCGGCAATGCGTAGCTTTTTAAGCTGGCGGAAGATGATGAACGCAAACATTACCACAAAAAGCACCAACACCGTAATTATAGAAGCATAAATAATCAGCGACTTGCGTTGCTGTTCTATCGTACTGATGCGCTGCGCCTCGATGATGGGCAATATACTGCTGATGGCAACCTGCCGGTGGCGTGCCCCATAAAAGGTGGCATCGTCCATAGCTTGTTTGATATAGACGAAGGCGCTGTTCAGGTCGCCTTTTTTATACAGGAAATCGGCCAGCTTATAAATGGCGACTGTTTCTTTAGTGGCCGACTGCAAGTCGGCAATGGCCGCCTGGATCAATAATTGGGTCGATTTGTCCTGCTCGCCGAGCACTTCGTAGATGTAACTTAAAGAGCAGGCGCTTATGGCAAACTGGTTGGGCGTTAAGTTTTTTAACTTAAGCAGGGCGGTATAATCTTTTACGGCACCGGTATTATCGGCCTTGCGTAAGGCTTGCAGCCCCCTTAATGCATAATAGTTGTAGGTTCCGGGCGAGGCTAATGAAAGGGCCGAATCGATAAACTGAATGCCTTTGGGATTATACATAGCCGAGTAATCAACATTACGGTCAAAATCGGATAAGTCGAAATAGCTGCGTGCTTTCAGGAAGTAATACTCCACCTTATCGTCGGTTGATAGATATTGCAGATTGATACTGTTCAGGGTTTCCAGCGTCTCTTTAAACATGCCCGATGAAATGAGTGTAAAGCCCAGTTCCATTTTAGCAAAAGCCATGCGGTTAGGGTCGTTTAGTTTGGCGGCGGTTTCCTGTAGCTTTTTGGCGTAGTTATAGGCCGAATCGTAGCTGAAGTTTTTATACTCGTTATACAGCTGCTGATAAATATTATATTTTTTATCCAGGTCGTTGGCCTGGCTTAGCTGTTTGCCCAGCTCATCAATGCGGTTTGTTTTTTGCTTTACGTATACATCCTTATCGGCCAGTACCGCGTTGAGCTTGTTGAGCAACGAATCGGTGGCAACTGACTGTGCATAGCCCGGCCGGCTTATCGAAACAAATAAGAAAAATAAAAGATATAAGCCTGGCCTCATTTAATTAAAGGTAGTAATTGGATGTTCACCCCTAAAGATAGGCAAACATATTAAAATATGGCGTATGGTTTTTGGGGCGCGGTGTATTTCGACCACGCCCACAATTTTTCCACTCCGTTCATACACCCAATCACAATAAGCCCTAACTTGCCATCCTGAACATGAAAGACATTCCCGTACATCTTTTAAAGGAACGTGCCTCATCGGGCCTGGAGATCAATCGCTTTTTTAAGGGCGATAAACCCAAGGCCGATGAACCCCTGGGTGCGCACCGCGATGATCATTATATATTTTTTGTAATTGAGGGGGGATGGGGATCGCTAATGGTGGATTTTAACGAGATTGTGATACAGGAATCCTGTCTTTATTATGTGCTACCCGGGCAGGTGCACCATCGTATCCAAAACGAAGGCGCTTATGGATGGTTCATAGCGGTGGATACCATGCTGATACCGCCCGATTATCGTAATGTGTTTGAAAATCAATTACTGTTGCAGCAACCTTATACCTTAAACGATGTACAAAAACGGCAGTGCGAAAGCTTGCTCAACCTGTTATTTGAGCGGTACCGCGAGGACGAGCAGGCTGTTTTTAATTTATCTGTTGTGCATTCGCTGCTACAGTCGTTCCTGGGGATAGCCGCCGGGTGCTTTAGCCAAACGGGTAAGCCGGGTATGTTAATGTCTCGGCCGGTGCAGTTGGCGCAGGATTTTAAGAAACTGCTGGTTGAGCATGTACGTACGCTCAAAAGCCCGTCGGCCTATGCCGCTAAGCTCAACGTATCTGAAACGTACCTGAATGAGGCTTTAAAAAAGGCTACAGGACTGTCGGTAAGTTACTGGATTCAACAGGAAGTTATTTTGGAGGCTAAACGTTTGCTGTACTATAGCCAGCTGAATGTTAAAGAAATTGCACATGCACTGGGGTATGAAGACCATGCCTATTTCTCGCGCCTGTTTAAAAAAACAGAAGGTGTAACGCCACTCGCCTTCAAGGCCGATTACCGCAAATAGTCCAATCATTACCGCAGGTATGCCATTTTATCGGGCATAGATAAGTCTTTTCTTTGTGATAATAATTCTACATCACATGGAAACATCCACTCTGCAAAAATTAAAACAAAAAACCGGCAAGCTATTTGAAGGCCGCCTGCAAACGGGCAATGTTTTGGAAGTAAGGTATTGGGAGCCCTGCACTTTAATTGAGGTTGACCTGCATCTGCCGCAAATAGATATGACCGGCTGGACCGAAATTCCTTATATTAAATTTAAGGTAGATAACCTTACCTTCAGGGATTACACCCCATCGGGCTGGGATGCCGAAACCCAAACCTGCACCATTTATGTTGATGCCGCTCATAACGGCCCCGGCAGTAATTGGGCACGGTTGTTAAAAAAGGGCGATAAGGTAAATTATCTTAAAACGGGTACTACTAATCAAAGTCCCGTGGCTACATCGGCAATAGTTGCCCTTGGCGACGAAAGCAGCATGGGGCATTTACTGGCACTGCAAAAAATGGTGCTGCCCCATACCCGTTTTTCGGGCGGAATAGTAATTGGCAACGAGCATCACCGTAAATTATTCCAGGAATACTTTTGGACACCGCTGGAGCCAATAGCCCGCCGCGATGTTTATGGCCATCACAGCCTCATTGAATGGGTGCTCGATCAGCGTTATAGTTTAGAGAACACCGTATTTTATTTAGCCGGCAATAATACCATGGTAGCCCAGTTACGTAAGCTGCTCAAAGGGCAGGGGTATCCTTCGGGACAAATTAAGGTTCAGGGCTTTTGGGATTAAGCTTTTTAAATACGCCGGCCAATATTTTTACGGCTGTTTCCAGTTCCTTAGGGTTGAGGGATGCAAAACCTATCCTGACGTAGGGATGGGTGCCAGTGTTATGGTAAAAATAATCGCGGCCGTTATTAATGGTAAGGCCCATAGCCGATGCTTTTTCGGCCACATCGGCAGGGTTAATGCCATCGGCATATTTAAGCCAAACGGCAAAACCACCATCGGGAATTTTAAAGCCTAACCAACTGCCAAGGTGCTCTTTCAACAGGGCGCAAAGTATATCGCGCCTTTCATGGTACAATTTATTGGCCTTTTTAAGGTGACGGCCTATGTCGCCATTTTTAAGCAGGTTGGCTATGGCTTCTTCCAGCAGGTGCTCGCCCTGGCGGTCAATCATTTTACGCAGCCTGGTTGCTTGCAGAATCAGGTTGGCCGGTGCAACCATAAACCCAATGCGGATGCCGGGGGCTATAGTTTTACAAAACGAACCTACATATATCACACTGCCATAATAATCGGCACTGGCCAGGGGCAGTATGGGGCTGCTGGCATAATGAAAGTCGTAATCGTAATCGTCCTCAATAATGGCAAAGCGGTATTTGTGGGCCAGTTCAAGCAGGCGCATCCGGCGGTCGGCGCTCAGCGTTACCGTAGTAGGGCGATGGTGATGGGGGATAACGTATACAAGCTTTACTTTTTTCTGCTGGCAAATTTCTTCCACAGCATCCAGGTTTATGCCGTGTTCATCTACCGGTACCAGTTTTAATTTGGCCCCGGTTTGTTCAAAAACCTCGTTGGCGCCCGGGTATCCGGGGTCGGCGGCAATTACAACATCATTTTTGCTTAGCAGGATTTGGGCAGCCAGGTAAATGGCCATTTGTGCGCCCTTGGTAATCAAGATATCATCGGCGCTAACCTGCAGGCCACGGGTTTCGCCCAGGAAACGGGCCAGCTCGGTACGCAGGTTTACCGAACCCTGCTCGGGGCCGTAGGTTAAATACTTTTGGGTGAAATGGTAGTTGGCAAACCTGCGGTACTCGCGCACCAGTAACTCAACCGGGGCTACGCGGGTATCGGGGAAGCCATCGTCAAATGTTAGCAGCCCTGGCTTACCATCAGTAAACAAATCGGGGTAGGGTACTTTCTCGGTAACATCAAAATGGGTTTTTAGGGGGTAAGCATTTTGTTTTAATGTGTTGTTGATTGGCCGGGGCGATACATCGGGCAGGTTTTTGGCTACAAAAAATCCTTTACGCGCGTAAACATCTACCCAGCTTTGGGCATACAATTCATCATAGGCAGCTACAACTGTTTTTCTGTGAACATTTAACGCGGCGGCAAGCAGTCTGCTGCTGGGCAGGGGCGATGCCGGTTTTAATGTGCCCTGCCTGATGTGCCCGATAATACTATTGGTTATCTGCAGATAAACCGCTATCTGTGCATCCTTATCAATGCTGATTAATCCTATGCTGAATTTCATACTGGACTATCTTGTTTGTATTTTCTGGACTATAAAGATAGGCCAACTGATGCGTAATTTTATACCAGTTAACAAAAAATGATATGCAACTTATTAAAAATTATGCCCTTCCGTCTGTCGCTTTGCGTGGTGCTTTGGCTACCAGCTACCTGTGGGAGGTGGCAGATCGCCTTGGTTTTTTTGGCGCCCATGGGCAACCCCATGTAGGCTGGGGCGATTGGCAGCACTTTATGGATTATGCCCGGCAGGTAATGGGCTTTTTGCCTTCCGGAATTATCCCCCCACTGGCTGTGATAGCAACCATTGGCGAGGCCGGCGTAGGGTTGTTATTGCTCGCGGGCTTGTTTACCCGTACGGCTGCATCACTTAGCTGCCTGCTTAGCCTGGCGTTTGCTTTGGCCATGGCTATATCAGGCGGTATCGAATCGCCGGTAGGTTACTCGGTTTTTACGGTGAGCGCGGCAAGCCTGCTGCTGGCCACACTGCCCGATTATAAATGGAGCATAGATTCAATCATCAACAAAAACTAAAACAATCATGACAACAGTTAACCAACAAAAAGCGCCCGCATTATTGGTGATCATAGCATTCGCTACAGTTTATATCGTTTGGGGCTCTACATACTTTTTTATCGGGATGGCGGTACACGGTTTCCCGGCTATGCTGATGGGGGCGCTCAGGTATACTACCGCAGGCCTGCTCATGCTGGGCTGGTGCGCATACAGGGGCGATAAAATATGGGTAAAGCGGGACATCATCAATTCGGCTGTTAGCGGTATGCTGATGTTGTTTGTAGCTACCGGCATGGTAATTTGGGTTGAGCAAACTTTGCCCAGTGCCATGGTAGCCATCACAGTATCGGCCAGCCCCATTTGGTTTGTGGTGTTAGACAGGCCCAACTGGCGTGTTAACTTCAAAAGCAGATCGACCATTATCGGGCTAATTGTGGGCTTTGCCGGTGTTGTGCTGCTATTTGGCGAACAGGTAGCCAAAGCCCTTGCCGATAAACACCATACAACCAGTTTTTTGGGCATGACTTTACTGATTTTAGGCCCAATAGTTTGGGCGGCCGGCTCATTATATTCAAAGCATAACGTAAACAGCGGCCCGGCAAGGTTAAATACAGCCTGGCAAATGGTTATTGCCGGACTGGCTTTTATCCCCGCAGGTGTACTGCATCATGAGTTTAACGGTTTTAGTTTGGCACAAGTGCCTGCTTCATCATGGATGGCCATTGCCTACCTCGTTATATTCGGATCCATTGGGGCATTTAGCGCATATGTTTGGCTGTTGCAGGTAAGGCCGGCTACACAGGTAAGCACACACTCGTATGTAAACCCGGTAATCGCGGTGCTTTTGGGTGTATTGTTTGCGGGCGAGCAGATATCCGTTTTACAAGTTGTTGGGTTGGTTATTATCCTCATCAGCGTATTGCTCATCAACCTGGTTAAGTACCGTAAACCTATGCCCCAAAAAAAGGTAGTGCCCATGCCAGGTTTACCAACCGGTGAGTTGCTGGTGAAAGCCTGTTAGCAAAGCCCCCTAACCTCCTGAAGGGGGAACGAATGTGCGGATTTTTAAACAACAAATGCCGGTTTCGAAGAAACCGGCATTTGTTGTTTATGCTAATCAAAAGCTCCCCCTTCAGGGGGCCGGGGGGCTTGGCTGCGTTCTTACCTCCAGGCCTTGTACAAATTAATCAACCCGTTAGTTGACGAATCATGGCTGCTTATTTCGCTGTCGTCCTTTAATTCCGGCAGAATTTTGCCGGCTAATTGCTTGCCTAATTCAACACCCCATTGGTCAAAGCTGTAAATGTTCCAGATTATGCCCTGAACAAATATCTTGTGCTCGTACATGGCAATCAGTGAACCCAGGCTGTGCGGAGTTATTTTTTTAAGCAGGAATGAGTTAGTTGGGCGGTTGCCTTCAAACACTTTAAATGGTGCAATGGCCGCAATTTCTGCTTCGGTTCTACCGGCGGCTTTTAACTCTTCAATAACTACTTCTTCTGTTTTGCCATTCATCAACGCTTCTGTTTGGGCAAAAAAGTTTGATAGTAACATGTTATGGTGCTCGCCAAGCGGATTGTGCGATTGTGCCGGAGCTATAAAATCACAAGGGATAAGTTTAGTGCCCTGGTGAATCAGCTGGTAAAAAGCGTGCTGGCCGTTGGTGCCTGGCTCGCCCCAGATGATTGGGCCAGTTGAGTACTCCACATGTTTGCCGTTACGGTCAACATGTTTACCGTTACTCTCCATATCGCCTTGTTGAAAATAGGCGGCAAAACGGTGCATGTATTGGTCGTATGGTAAAATGGAATTGGTTTCGGCTTCAAAGAAATTGTTATACCAGATGCCTAAAAGGGCAAGGGTTACCGGTATGTTTTCTTCAAACGGCGCCGTTTTAAAATGGTTGTCGGTAGCATGTGCGCCATCAAGCAGCTCGGCAAAATTATCAAAACCGATGCTTAGGGCAATTGACAGGCCGATTGCACTCCATAACGAGTAGCGGCCACCAACCCAATCCCAAAACTCAAACATGTTTTTGGTATCGATACCAAATTTTTCTACAGCGGCAGCATTGGTTGATAAGGCAGCAAAGTGTTTGGCTACATCGGCCTCGGTAGCACCGGCAGCTAAAAACCAATCGCGGGCGCTATGGGCGTTGCCCATGGTTTCCTGGGTAGTGAAAGTTTTTGATGCTATCAGGAACAAAGTAGTTTCGGGGTCAACAACCTTCAGCGTTTCGGCTATATGTGTGCCATCCACATTACTTACAAAATGCAGGTTGAGGTGGTTTTTGTAGGCTTTTAAAGCTTCGGTAACCATTACGGGGCCTAAATCGGAGCCTCCTATACCTATGTTTACCACATCGGTAATAGGTTTGCCGGTATAGCCCTTCCATGTGCCGGATATGATAGCTTCGCTAAACTCCTTCATATGATCAAGCACCTTATTTACATCGGGCATAACATCTTTGCCATCTACGTAAATTGGGGTATTGCTGCGGTTACGCAAAGCAATGTGCAGTACCGGGCGGCCTTCGGTAACGTTAATGGTTTCGCCCGCAAACATGGCTTCTATTGCCTTATTTACTGAACATTCTTTGGCCAGTTGTATCAATAAGGCTATAGTTTCATCGTCGATGCGGTTTTTGGAATAATCCAGCAAAATCTCCTCAAACTGGATAGAGAATTTATTAAATCGCTGATCATCAGCATCGAATAGTTCTTTCAGGCTTTTTGATACAATATCAATGTAATGGTCGGCTAAGTATTTATAGCTCTGGGTGGTGGTGAAATCGATATTTGGCAACATAGTTGATGTGTTTTTGACAAAAGTAACAAGTTAATTGTTAGGTGGATATAAATTATCAAACTTACTATTCTCTGTGTTGTTTTAACACTACACACATAGTGTTTGTTTTACACCTAAAAATTACGAAAATTCAAAAAATATTTGCAAATTATTTTGATATTTAAAATTATTATTTGATATCTTTGTATTGTTGGTAATCAAATGAGTGATTTATCATCAATTTGTAAATTTCAGTATAAAATTGTTGCTACTATGTTTGGAAAACTTTTTTTGCTTGTAAAAAATAACGCCGGGACGGCAGTTATTAACAACCCTTCAATTCCTGTAAAATACCATGAAAGTGTGCTTATTGAAGCATCGAGTGCTATCATTGAGGTATTAAAAGGACAAATGGAAAACGGTAAATTGAAAGATTTAGTGAAGTATTTTCGCTCGTCGGGTATTTACAATCAATCATTAGTATCCAGTATGGTTAGCAGGTTTGCTAACAGGCTCAATACTTTTTATCATATCGACCCTGAACAGGCCATGATCGCCTCAAAAGCATTGATCCCGGCTGTGATGACCGAACTGGTAAAAGCGTCAAAAAGCGAGCAGGTTAAAGAATTTGGCCTTAAAAATATGCTTACCAAGCTAAATGGTAACCGTGCCGACTTAAGTTTGCTGGTTGACCGCGCCATGGTTGCTTAATATATTCACCTACCTTGTAAAACGGGTCTGCAGATTGTTAATACAATTTGCAGACCTTTTT
The DNA here is from genome assembly GCF_056402115.1 of Mucilaginibacter sp. P4_C11. Classification (NCBI taxonomy): domain Bacteria; kingdom Pseudomonadati; phylum Bacteroidota; class Sphingobacteriia; order Sphingobacteriales; family Sphingobacteriaceae; genus Mucilaginibacter; species Mucilaginibacter sp. P4_C11. Next base: position 62,236 of record NZ_JBFUIA010000006.1, read on the forward strand.
TTATTTATGCCGATAATCTAATTGCATATATTTGCCACATGACTAAAGAACAGATTCAGGATTTAAGGGATAGAGCAGCTTCCCTGAGGAGGCATCTTTGACATCGACAAGAAATTAGAGCTACTAAAAGCTGAACAGGAGATAACTATTGGTCCGCATTTTTGGGACCACCCGAAAGAGGCCGAAAAGGTACTGGCATCTATCAAAGTAAAAAAAGTTTGGACAGATGAGTTTCAAAAAGTATTGGYGGTAATAGAAGATACCGGTGTGCTGTTTGAATTTTACCAGGGCGGTGATGCTACCGAGGCCGAAATGCTGGAGCAGTATAACATGGCTATAAAGGCTGTAGAAGAGCTTGAATTTAAAAACATGCTCTCGGCCGAGGAAGATCAGTTTAACGCCGTACTGCAAATAACAGCAGGTGCAGGGGGTACCGAAAGCTGCGACTGGGCCGGAATGCTGATGCGTATGTACATTATGTGGGGCGAAAAGAACGGCTACAAAGTTACCGAGCAGGATTACCAGCCCGGCGATGTGGCCGGAGTAAAAACCGTAACCCTGCAATTAGAGGGCGATTTTGCCTACGGATATCTTAAAGGCGAAAACGGCGTACACCGTTTGGTCCGCGTATCGCCATTTGATGCCAATGCCAAGCGCCATACTTCGTTTGCTTCGGTTTATGTTTATCCGCTGGTTGATGATACCATCGAAATTGACATTAACCCAGCCGATATTGAGTTTGAGACTTTCCGCTCGGGCGGTGCCGGCGGACAAAACGTGAACAAGGTAGAAACCGCCGTGCGTTTATATCACAAACCATCGGGCATTATTATCAAAAACCAGGAGTCGCGCTCGCAGTTGCAAAATAAGGATAACGCTATCCGCTTGCTGAAATCGCAGCTATATGAAATTGAAATGCGTAAGCGCATGGAGATAAGTAATGCTATTGAGGGCAACAAAAAGAAAATAGAGTGGGGATCGCAAATCCGCAACTATGTGTTACACCCTTACAAGCTGGTGAAAGATTTGCGAACCGATCATGAAACCTCGAATGCCGCCGCCGTACTTGATGGTGAACTTAACGAGTTTTTGAAGGCCTACCTAATGGAGTTTGGCGGGCCGAAGAGTTAATATTTGATATTTTTAAATTATACCGGGGTGGTGTTATTGGGTTTTTACCGGTAACACCATTTTTATTTAATGCGCATATTTAACCCATTTTGCAGATACAAACCGGCAACTGGCAGAGTTTATTGATAAACCACGATCCTAAAAATGATTTTTGAACCATGTTTAATTTAAATAACAACAACATGAAAAAAACAGTTTGGGCAATTTCACTAAATATTGCCTATTGGTTTCCAAAACTCCTGCAAGCCTATTTTATCTTAAATTTAAATCCAGGTAATCCCCCCGGCAATTATTTAATTGTACCTGTTAGTTACGCCGGGCAGATTGTCATTTTTTATTTATTTTATTTTTTGTTTTTCTCGGTTTATTTGTCCAATCGCAAAATTTTCCTTTTTGTTGTTGCTGGTTTGCTGACTGCGGCATTAATAACGGCTGCGGAGTATTTGGGCTTGCGCGCTTTAGCGCCGGCTTCTTTCAATAATGTGGGGCTGGGTTTGGTAATTGGCAATATGATTACAGGAGTAATTTATTCGGCAGTTGCAGCCTGTCTAATCAGGGGGTTTGTAAATTGGTATGCCGATATCAGGTATAAAAAAGAGTTAGAAAGAAAAAATATCGAAACCGAGCTTGCGCTATTAAAAGCCCAGATTAATCCGCACTTTTTGTTTAACACGCTTAATAATATTGATGTGCTGATTGAAAAAGATGCCAAACAAGCCTCCATCTACTTAAAAAAACTCTCGGATATTTTGAGGTTTACACTTTATGAAAGTCCGTTGGAGCAAATTGAACTAAAGCAGGAGGTGGATTATATTGAGCAATATATCGAGTTGCAAAAAATTCGCACCGCCAACCCCGATTTTGTGAAGCTTACAGTAAATGGTAACCTGGATAACCGGCAAATTGCCCCCATGCTATTTATCCCTTATATCGAAAACGCGTTTAAGCACTCCACCAATAAAAAAATAAGTAACGCTATTGAAATTGGTATCGGTGTATTGGGCAATACCATTACTTTTACCTGTAGCAACGCCTATAATCAATCAACCGAGCTAAAGCAGCCGCATAGCGGCCTTGGGCTCGAATTGATAAACAATCGCCTTAACCTGCTTTATAAAGGAGCCTACGTGCTTAATATTACGCAGACAGATGAGCGTTTTAACGTAACATTAGCTATTAACCTGCATGGTAATTAATTGTATAATAATTGAGGACGAACCCCTGGCTATGGACCGAATCAGGGATTTTGTGCTTAAAGTGCCGTTTTTAAATTTACTGCAAAGCTTTGACAATGGTGTAGAGGCCATAGCTTTTATGCAAACTCAAAAAGTAGACTTACTTTTTTTAGATATACAAATGGATGGCTTTACAGGCATACAATTGCTGGAATGTTTGATAAAAAAGCCCGAGGTTATAATTACCACAGCCTTTGATAAATATGCCCTGCGCGGGTTCGATCTTAACGTGTGCGACTATCTTTTAAAACCCTTCACCTTTGAGCGTTTTATGCAGGGCGTAAATAAGGTTTATGATAAACTATCGGGCAGGGAGGAGGGTAAAACATTCATTTTTATAAAAACAGAATACCGGCTCGAAAAAATTAAGTTAGATGACCTGCTTTTTATTGAAGGCATGCGCGATTATCGCCGCCTGCATTTAAACGAAAAAAATATAATGACGCTGCAAACCTTTAGCGAGCTGGAGCAGGAACTCCCCGCCAGGCAATTTTGCAGGGTACACAAATCATTCATTGTTGCGCTTGATAAAATTGAAAGTATTGAGCGCGACCGCATCCGCATTAAAAATGAATTGATACCCGTGTCTGATACTTATAAAGAGAATTTTTATAAACAAATCAGGTAAGCATATTAGCAGTATGCTGCCAAATTCTAAGTCCCGCCTGCCACATACTCATTGGGCGTTGTTAAGGCCCGCAGGTAAATACATTTTTGTGATGTAAATAATAATTGTAAACTTCAACACACATCATGAAAAGTAAAATTTTTGTATTAATTGGCTGGTTACTACTTGGTATGGGCAACCTTTTTAAAGCACAGGCACAACAGGACAATGAACCACCCTTTGGCAATGTGATACAGGGCGACAACGTTGGATTTTTAGACGACCAGCTTTGGTATGGGCAAAAGGAAATTCAAAAATATAAGGATAAAAGATTTGCGAAAAGAACACTGTTTTTGGCAATAAAGCTTAACCCGAAACTGAAGTACTTTTTTGGCAGCCGGGTATACTCTATCTCCAAACAATACCAAAGCTACATTATTGCCGATAGCACAGATGCCGAACTAATGGCCCTGGGCATTAATAAAGAAAATGTTGACGATTACCGGTATCATGTTGTTGAAAATGATAGCGTGGAAGTGGTGCCGTGGATCAAACCCCGGCTCGAAAAAAAATATGGGGCAAAGTATCCATACGGTTTTATGGGTAAGTTTAACAGGCCCGGTAAACAATTGCTTGTAGAGGTTGTAAATATTCACGATTACAATATCAGGGATGGGGTAGTATTTGATTGGAGGGCCAATTTTACGCCGCAGGTTGGTGGAATATTTCTGGATGTGAAAGCCCCTGATGAACATATAGATGTTACTAATTTAAAAGCCAACAGGGGCTATGTAAAAAAGCTTGACCCAAAAACAGGCTTGCCGCTTGATCTGAAGTTTTTTGCAGATAGTTTAGACGGCTTTGACGTTACTTTTATGCACCATGAAACCTATGCCTATGTAGCATACCTGGTTAAAAATATTGGCGGCAAAAGGGACACTGTGTTAATAAAAGACAGGATACTTGATAATTCGGTAACAATTACGCCGGATATGTTTAAAGTTCCGGGTAGGTACGAGGTGACTGTATGGAGTTTTGGGAAACGTGGAGGCGATAGCCAGTCTGTGAAAATTCCTTTCGAGGTTTTGGCCCCGCCCGAAAAAAAGGCATCCATCACCATAAAACAAGCCTTACCTTATATTATAACAACACTCACGGGTGTTGTTTTGCTGTTTGGGGGCTATTACAGGCGCAACCAGGTAAAACTATTGCGGGTGGCGCAGGAAAAGCAAACGGCAAGCTTAAAGCTGCAATCCATCCGGGCTCAGCTTAACCCGCATTTTATGTTTAACGCTTTAACATCTATCCAAAACCTGGTAAATAAAAATGATATCGACGGTGCAAATCATTACCTCTCTAAATTTGCGGGCTTAACCCGACAAGTATTGGATACCGGCAACGAGGAATTAATAAGCCTGGAACAAGAGCTTGCTATTTTAGATGATTACCTGCAAATGGAGCAATTGCGCTTTGGCTTTAAGTATGAGATAACAACAGATCCTGATTTGAACCAAGCCAATATCGAAATTCCGGCCATGTTGCTGCAGCCCTTTGTAGAGAACGCGGTTAAGCACGGCGTAGCCATTTTAAAGGAGCAAGGCCGGATAATAGTATCGGTGAGCCGGCAGGGGCAGGACATTGTTTTTGCCATAAAAGACAACGGCAAATGGACAGCTACTGACAATCCTGTTGAAATAAGTGGTTACGGCTTAAAATTGAGCCAGGAACGTGTAGCTTTATTAAACCAGTTATATAAAGATCAGCCGCTGAGTTTACATATTGATAAGCAAGGGCAGGGTACTGTGGTAAGTATCCGTTTATCAAACTGGATATAAAATTTATGCCGATGAGTATCAAAAGTATTATTGTTGATGATGAGTCTAATAACATTGAAAACCTGCAACAGATCATCAAAACCTGGTGTCCGCAAATTGATGTTGTGGCAACAGCTTCAAATGCGGGCGATGCGATAGCCGCCATTAAAGCCAACCAGCCCGACTTGTTGTTTCTTGATATCCAGATGCCGGGACAATCGGGCTTTGATGTGTTGAGGGCTTTTGATAAAATAGATTTTGAAGTGATATTCATCACAGCCTATGATAAGTATGGCATCCAGGCCATTAAATTTTCGGCACTGGATTACCTGCTGAAACCGATAGATATTGCCGAATTTAAACTGGCCATTGAAAAGGCAACGCGAAAAATAAGCGGCAGGCAGCAAAATCACAGCATCGAAAACCTGTTGGAGTACATTAAGGCTGGCCAAAAAGAAACACCCAAAATAACCCTGCCCACGCTAACCGAGATCAGGTACGTAAAAATTACCGACATCGTCAGGTGCGAGGCATCAAACAACTATACCACTTTTTACCTGCAAAGCGGCGAGCAGGTATTGGTATGTAAAACACTAAAAGAGTTTGCTGATATTTTAAAACCTCATCATTTTGTACGTACCCATCAATCGCATTTAGTGAATGTTCAATTTGTAAAAAGTTATCTAAAAGAAGATGGCGGAACCTTATTGCTAAACGATCAAACCAAAATCCCCATCTCCCGCCAAAACCGCGAATTGGTAAAAGATACCTTGGGTAAAAGTTTATAATAAAAAACCTATAATTGCATATACCCAATAAATTATGAAAACCATTTTATCAGCCTTTATTTTCACCATGGCAACAACCATAGCCTATAGCCAGGAAAAACCGATGCCTTTGTATCCTAAGGGTGTACCAAATTCAAAACCTACCCCGGCAACATACGTAGAGAAAACCAATGGTGACTGGATTACCGGTGTAAGTATCCCAACGCTAACCGCCTATCTGCCCGAAAAGGGTAAAGCTAATGGCGCGGCTATTGTGGTTTGCCCGGGCGGAGCTTACGCTGGTTTGGCTAATGCTCACGAGGGTATGGCCATATGCAAGGAATTTAATAAGATAGGCGTCACCGCCTTTTTACTGAAATATCGCTTGCCAAGTGATGAAATAATGGTTGATAGATCGATTGGCCCCCTGCAGGATGCGCAGATGGCTATATATACCGTTCGTAAAAATGCTAAGGAATGGGGCATTAACCCTGCAAAAATAGGTATCATCGGCTTTTCGGCGGGCGGGCACCTGGCATCAACGGAGGGGACACATTTTGATAAGCCGGTGATTGACGACAAAGACAACATTAGCCTGCGTCCCGATTTTATGATGCTGATATACCCGGTGATTAGCTTTGGCGAGCAGGCCCACGTTGGCTCGCGCGAAAATCTGATAGGTAAAACACCATCGCAGGCACAACTTGATCTGTACTCTAACGAAAAACAAATTACAGCCAACACCCCGCCCTCGTTTTTGGTGCATGCCGAAGATGATAATGTAGTACCTGTACAAAACAGCCTGATGTTTTACGATGCCTTATTGAAAAATAAAGTTAAAGCCGAGATGCACCTTTTCCAGGAAGGCGGCCATGGCTTTGGGATGAATAACTCAAAAAACAAAGGCAAATGGTTTGATTGGGCAACCAACTGGCTGGAAGAGAATGGGTTTTTGAATGGGAAGTAAATATCAACATGCTATAATTTAATCTACAACCATCTCGTGATAAAATATACGCTTATTATCGGTTTCCTGCTATTGTGCACCTGTGTAAAGGCTCAAACGTTAAATGATAAATTGGCTAAAGCCATTAGTGATAAGGACACCTCCATGGTTGAAACATTGCTTAAACAAGGAGCGGATGCTAATTACAAACAAAAACTTGGCAACGTGGAGATGAGTTTGTTGATATTAGCCGTAAATAAAAAAGATTATAAATCAGTTAAATTATTGGTGGATCATAAAGCCGAAGTTGACTGGACGGATTGGTTTAGCACTACCGCCTAAATGTATGCTGCAAATTTAGGTGAAATCAATATTATTAGATACCTGCTTAAAAATGGTGCAGATATAAACGCGCATGATAACCAGGGTAATACGGTTCTATCTGCTGCAAAGGAGGGTAACCACCCCGAAGTCATAAAGCTGATAGAAGATAAATTAAACAAAACCAATTGATATAATCACCACGTTTTGAATTAAGATTGCCTAAATCAAAGGCAAACTTATATTGCATTCCGGTGCTTTATGTGCTGTAAATATATATCATGCTTGAAAAAATTTGCGTTTTAGCTTTTTTACTCGCCTTTTGCTTTTTTAATGTACAGGCTCAACAACTTGTTGATAGTAGTTCGGTTGCTCACCCTAAACGCGAGTTCCGCGGCGTTTGGGTAGCCACTGTCGAAAATATCGATTGGCCGGCTACGCCTAATGAAACTACAGCCCAACAGCAACAGGAATTATTAACCATTTTAGATGCCCATCAAAAAACGGGTATCAATGCTATTATGCTCCAGATTCGGCCGGCGGCTGATGCTTTTTATGCCAAAAGCCGCGAGCCCTGGTCCAAATGGCTTACCGGGAAGCAAGGCCTGGCGCCCAATCCTCTTTATGATCCCCTGGAGTTTGCCGTTATCGAGGCGCACAAACGCGGGATGGAGTTGCATGCCTGGATAAACCCATACAGGGCAACCAAGGATAGTGCCTATTCGCAGCTTAGCCCGCAGCATATTACCCGGATAAAACCCGAATGGTTTTTTACTTACGGCGGTATGAAACTGTTTAACCCCGGCCTGCCCGAGGTAAGGGAATACATAGTGCAGGTGGTGTTGGATATGATAACCAATTACGATATCGACGGCATCCATATGGACGATTATTTTTACCCTTACCATGTAGCAGGCCAGCAGATAAACGATCAGCAAGCCTATCAGCAATATGGTAAAGGTTTTACCAGTATTGACGATTGGCGACGCGATAATGTAAACACCCTGATAAAAATGCTGAACGATAGCATCCATCAGCACAACCCGCGGATGAAGTTTGGCATCAGTCCGTTTAGTATTTGGGCCAACAAAACCCAGTTAGCCGATGGTTCTGATACGCATGGCAGCGATTCGTACTTTGCTCTGTATGCCGATTCGCGCAAGTGGGTGCAGGAGGGCTGGGTAGATTATATTAACCCGCAGTTATACCGCCCCATTGATGATAAACTGGTGCCTTTTAAAACGATGATTGACTGGTGGGGCAACAATGCCTATGGCCGGCATTTGTACATTGGGCAGGCGCCATACCGTATTATCGAAAACAAACTGCCCGGTTTCAGATTGCCGGGGCAGCTTCCGGGCCAAATTCAATACCTGCGTAAAAATTCAAGGGTGCAGGGTAGTGTATATTTTAGTTCCAACTCATTAATGAATAATCCGCTGGGTTTTACAGATTCGCTGCGGGCCAATTATTACCATTACCCGGCCCTGCCGCCTATGATGCTCTGGCGCGATTCAATAGCGCCCAATGCGCCGGTAGGGCTTATTGCGAAGCCGGAGCTCAATGGGGTTAAACTGATGTGGCAAACGCCATTGATGGCAAAAGATAATGAGCCTGTTTATGGCTATGTAGTTTATCGTTTTAGCACAGGTGCTAAACTAAACTTAGATAATGCCGAAAACATATTAAGCATCCAATATAACAACAATACCCTCTATTTGGATACCACCGCGCAGAAAGGTAAAACCTATACTTACATAGTAACGGCAATTGACCGGTTAAAAAACGAAAGTGAAAAGGCGTTGCCGGTAGATGGGGCGAGGTTGTAAATATGCCAATTGAAATTTAAGATTACGTACTTGAGCAGAAAACTAATATAACGTAACGTCATTTCCTTTGAAGGGCTGGCAGATGTGGGGAAAAGGTTAGAAATCTTATTCGCCTTGTATTTCACGGGAGCAAGGCTGTATAGCAAGTCTTCAACGGCATGTATTTCATGGGAGCGCGGTCATAGCAAATCGTATAAGATTTTTCGCTACGCTCAAGAGATAGTTTCTCACTCGTGCCCCGTTTCGAAATGACAATTTATTTCATTATACGCTGATTTATTCCAGGATTATTATCCAATATCGCCAGCAATTCATTCAACTCCACCACCTTCTCGGCCGACCCTAAGTTTTCATAGGCACTTATCAGGTTACGGATAACGCGTTTAATGATATCGGTGTTGGAGCAGGGCTCGTAAAACTGCTTATCAAATTTAAGGTTAAGCTGTTTTAAAAACATATCCACATCGCGGCGGCCAAAAATAAAACCTTTATTAAATGCATTGATGTAAAACAGCACACCGCCTTCAAAGTTGTTCTCCATGCTTTCATCAACATAGGCCAAAATAAAATGCTGAGGCAGGTTTACGCCATATACGGGCACATCCAGCTTTTGGGCAATGATGGAGTAGATGATGGCCAATGATATCTGGTTACCTTTTTTTGTTTCGAGCACCTGGCTCAGGTAGCTGTTTTGCGGATCGAGGTGGTTAGATATATTACCGCTAAACCCGTAAATATTGTAAAATACATGGTTAATGAGCTTGATTTGCTCCTTAGGGCTGGCTTCGTTCATCATCTGTATCCAGATGTCGCGTTTGATTGATTCTACCTGGTTAATTACCCTTTGCTCGTCCAGGTCGGGGTATTGATAGCGGTTGATGATCAGGATGCCCTGTAGTAGGTCAAAAGCGCCGCTTTGGTGCCACAGCTGCAGGTCGGTTTTTAATGATCTAAACTGAATTTCATGTACAAGGTTAGCTATCCGTTCTTGCTGTACAGCATCAAAAGCCTGCTCAAAGGCGGTTTCAAGGTAGGCAATTACCTCGCTGCCGTAGCCAAGCAGTTTTTCGTGAACGTGATCATATATCTCGTTATCGGGATCGTCCAGCAATCGGATCAAAGAGTTTACTTCTGTCGGATTTATCATACGCTATCATGCTAAAATACTAAACTTTTTTACTTTTGCGGCGATGTGGAATCTCAGATTTGTGCAAGATTATTTAAAACACCGGTTTACGGCCAATAACCGCCATGGTATACACTCGCCATTTGTATATACACTGATAGACCATGTAATTTATGATTACACCAGCCAACAAGTATACCATGAGCCCGGATTTGTGCCAGAAAAAGGAGAGGGGAGGGCTGGACTTAAGCCGAAAGTTGCCCAATTGGTTTACCGGTTAACAAAGTATTTTAACCCGGCTATAATAGTTGAGTTGGGTACAAATAATCAGCAGGCAAGCCCTTATCTGCAAAAAGCAGCACCCGATGCCAAATTCTATCTCCCTCAAAATGAAAGCGAATTCATTACATTAAATAAAACACTATCGGGCCTGGTAGTTTTTCATGGCGAAAATCTCAAAGAAAAAATACTGCCATACTTCAATCAATACCTTGACAAAATTAATCCGGATACCGTGATGCTTTTTACCGGTTTGCATACCGCTAAAAACCTGAAGCATTCCTGGAGCCAAATCAAGCTAAATCCCAAAGTTACTCTCACCATAAACCTGTTTTGGATAGGCCTGGTTTTTTTTAAGCAAGACAGGAAAGAGCGGGAACATTTTAAGGTACGATATTGAGGATTTGCAGCGCGGTTAAATTAGGTTGTACGTGTTACGTTGTACGTTTGACGTCGTACGTTTTTATTAGTAATGTGCTAAGATGAGACGATGTAGCTTGATTATTTTGGATGATCGAAACGTATAACTTACGACGTCAAACGTACAACGTCAAACGTATAACCTACCCAATGTGCCACTCAAAACGCCTGTCCCAACGCAGCATAAAAACCGCTTTGGCGTTTTTCCCCGGGATTTTTTTGGCCTATGCCATAGTCGGCGCGGATACTCAGGCCTTTTTCAATGTCGAAAAAGTAGCGTACACCGCCGCCATAGTTGGGTTTTAGTTGTGCCCAGCTAAAGCTTTTGTTAAATACTTCGCCGGTGCCTGCAAAGGCTACAAAACCAATACGCGGACTTAGGCGGTAACGCAGCTCTGTTTGACCTGCAAGCATGTTACGGTCACGATAACGGCCGTTGTAATAGCCGCGCATGAGCTCATCGTTCCCCAGTGCAGGCAGCCAATAAAAAGGCGAACTGCGGCCGGTAAGGCTCTGTTCCTGTATGTCTACTCCTAAAACCAGCTTTTTTGTCAATGCAAAAAACTGGGAGTACTCTGTATTTAAAAAGCCACCGTTATAACCCTTGTTGCCAAATCCCTTAATTATCTCAAACGAGCTGGTAATTATCATCCCTTTTGTAGTGTAGGTATTGTTATTGCGGCTATCAAATGTTATGCTTGGCCCAAGGTATATATTACTGCCCCCGCCGTGGTTTTCTACCCGCCGGTCGGTATAAAAAATAGTATTGGTTGGTTCGGGAGGAATTCTGTATCTAATAGCCCCAGCCACTATACCTGCGTAAAGCCTGTCAGATAATTTCTTTTCGACGCCAACATACAATTTAGTCCGTTTTTGCCCAATACGCACCGCATCGGCGCTGAGGGTATTATTACCAATACCATAAAAGTTAACCGGGAAATTGATAAAACTAATACCCGCGGTGTAATGGTACCCATTATCGGGTGTCCAATAACTGGTATTTAAACTTAAGCGGCTTTGGCCTTTGGTGGTTATTGTGGCATAACCAAAGACGCTTGATACCCGGGTGCTGCTTTTTAGCGAATCGCTGTAAAAGGAATACAGGCCTGCCCCGCCCACCTCGAGGCCGGTTTCCGGTGCTGAGCTAAGCACCGGTAAAATAACAAAACTGCTTTTTTTACTGGTATCCTTATTTAAATACATTTTGCGCAAAAACTTTGGGAGAATGTGCGATTGTGAAAAAGCGGATTGCAGGAAAAATATCAGCAACAACGAGGTAAAGAATGTTTTCATATAAATTCAGCTAATATAACCCCATTTTTGTGATAAGGTTGATAGCGTAGGGACATTTTAAAGTAAAAAGTAATAAAAGACCTTTTGCTTTATTGGTATTCAGGTGCCGCGTTAAAATGATAACAAACAAGTAACATCAATAAAATTTCATTTAAAAACCATAATCCCGCAAAATTCCTACTTTTGCAGCTGAATTTTTATTGATACACTATGAGCATCACACGAGGACCAATTTCGCAGTTTATTGAACGCAACTACCTGCATTTTAACTCCGCAGCATTAATGGATGCCGCCAAGGGATATGAAACCCACCTTGATGAAGGCGGTAAAATGATGGTTACCCTTGCCGGTGCAATGAGTACCGCCGAATTGGGGATTTCATTGGCCGAGATGATTCGCCAGGATAAAATTGCCATAATATCCTGTACAGGCGCAAACCTGGAAGAGGATATCATGAACCTGGTAGCGCATTCGCATTACAAAAGGGTGCCCAATTACCGCGATTTAAGTCCGCAGGAAGAATGGGATTTGTTAGAGAATCATTACAACCGTGTTACCGATACCTGTATTCCCGAAGAGGAGGCTTTCCGCAGGCTGCAAAAACACATCCATAAAATATGGAAAGATGCTGATGACAGCGGCGAACGTTATTTTCCGCACGAGTACATGTACAAGATATTGTTAAGCGGCGAGCTTGAGCAATATTACGAGATAGATCCTAAAAATTCCTGGATGCTGGCTGCTGCCGAAAAAAACCTGCCTATTGTGGTACCCGGATGGGAAGATAGTACCATGGGCAACATATTTGCATCATACCTTATCAAAGGCGAGCTTAAAGCTTCGACCATGAAGAGTGGTATAGAATATATGGCCTGGCTTGCCGATTGGTATACCAAAAACTCATCGGGCAAGGGCATCGGCTTTTTCCAGATAGGTGGGGGTATTGCAGGCGATTTCCCGATATGTGTGGTGCCTATGCTTTACCAGGATATGGAGATGCATGATGTGCCTTTTTGGAGCTATTTTTGCCAGATATCTGATTCAACAACATCATACGGCTCTTACTCTGGCGCAGTGCCAAACGAGAAGATAACCTGGGGCAAGCTGGATATTCATACGCCTAAGTTTATTGTTGAGAGTGATGCCACTATTGTAGCCCCGCTTATATTTGCCTGGATATTAAAACAATAAAAAGTTTATAATCGATATTGATGGTGAAACCATCAATAAATTTTCAAAATGGCATTAATATGCTTTAAAGAGTATTTAAATGACATTTTTGTGTTTATTTAGAACGATTATAAATTATAGGTTACTGTCATTTATGTGTCAGCGATACTGTAATAAATTTTACTTTTGTGGCTGTAAAAAGCAGATGGGTTACACATCTTTACAGCAGAATAAAACATTAATATAAAAATTATTTAGCATAAATACACTTTATGAGAAGTTTCTCATTGATTTTTAAACAATTCTCAAGGTCGGTTTTACTGATTGTTGGGTTTGCTTTCTGGGGTTTTTCTGCTGCTTACGCGCAAACAGACGCTGCTAAGGGCGAAACCATTTTTAAAGCCAATTGTACGGCCTGTCACAAGATTGCAGAGCGAATGACCGGCCCTGCACTGGGTCCGCAGCTTACCTCTGAAACCGATGATAAGTACCTTATCAGTTGGATTCAGAATAACCAGGCCTTAATTGCTGCCGGTAACCCTAAGGCTCTTAAAATTGTTAAGGAGTTTGATGGTAAGGCAATGACCACTTTTACCAATCTTTCTGACGCTGATGTTAGTAACGTAATTACTTATATCCGCGCCGATTGGAAAAGGATTCAGGACGAAAAGGCAAAAGCTCCTGTTGGTCCCGTTGAAGCAAAAGGCCCAAGTGAGCTGGTTGTTTGGGGCTTAGTTGGCATTGTCATTATCGCTTTCATCTTAATACTTGTTTTAAACAAGGCTACCAATTCGTTGGAGCGCGTATTAGCCAGCAACCCAAACATTGTAGTTGAAGATGAGGTGGTTGCCGAAGCCGATAAAAACGTACTGCTTAAAAAGATCCTTAAAAACAAAAAACTGGTATTCTTTATACTGGTTTGCGGCACCATTGCGATGGGCAGCTGGGGATGGGTTACCTTGTGGAACACCAACGTGCACACAGGTTATCAACCGGTACAGCCAATCAAATACTCACATGAACTTCATGCCGGGCAAATGAAAATTGATTGCCAGTATTGCCACGGCGGTGCTTACAAATCAAAAAATGCTTCTATCCCATCACTAAACGTGTGTATGAACTGCCACAAGGTTGTTAAAACCGAATCGGCAGAGATTCACAAAATCTACGATGCTTTGGGTTACGATCCTAAAACTGATAAATACGATAGCACAGCAGCCAAGCCAATCCAATGGATTCGTGTTCACAACCTGCCCGATCTGGCTTACTTTAACCACTCGCAACACGTAAAGGTTGCCGGTATTAAATGCCAGGCTTGCCACGGTCCTGTTGAAACCATGAAAGAGGTTTACCAATACTCGCCGCTTACCATGAAATGGTGTATCCAGTGCCACAAACGCACCGAGGTTAACGCCAAAGGCAACGCTTATTACGACAGCATACTTGCAGCACATGATAAGATTAAAAAAGGCGAAAAAGTTACTGCCGCTGTTTTAGGTGGTATCGAGTGCGGTAAGTGCCACTATTAATAAATAAGAATTTAGCATTACAGTTTATATAGCTTAAATGGACAGCAATAAAAAATACTGGAAAGGTTTAGAAGAACTAAACAAAACCCCAGAATTTGTTGAGAAAAATAAAAACGAGTTTGCAGAGCCTATCCCTATCGAGGATTTGCTGAGCGGATCTGGTTTATCGGCTAAAACCCCACGCCGCGACTTTTTAAAGGCGCTTGGCTTTGGTGTTGGTGCTGTTACGCTGGCTGCTTGTCAAAAAGTGCCTGTACACAAATCAATCCCTTACCTTATAAAACCTGAGGAAGTTACACCTGGTGTAGCTAACTACTACTCTTCATCATATGAAGGCCAGGCTATTTTGGTAAAAACCCGTGAAGGCCGCCCTATTAAAGTAGAAGGTAACCCTAACGATATTTTTGCAAAAGGTGGTTTAAGTGCGCAGGGCCAGGCTTCGGTGCTTGATCTGTACGATGCAAACCGCACCCAGGACCCTAAAATTAATGGCGCAGATGCAGCATGGCCCGAAGTTGATGCGTATGTATTACGTGAGCTTGCCGCTGTTGCAGCATCAGGTAAAGGCATCCGTATAGTTACATCAACTGTACACAGCCCGTCTACCTTAGGTGTTATTGCCGATTTTATTGCAAAATACCCAACTACAAAACACATCAATTACGATGCGGTATCATACACCGGTATTATCCAGGCTAATCAGAACAGCTTCGGTAAAGCGGTATTGCCACATTACAATTTTGATAAAGCAGAAGTGATTGTAAGCTTTGGTGCCGATTTCCTTGGTTCATGGATCTCGCCTGAAGAGTTTACCCGCCAGTACGTATCAAACCGTAACAGCAAATCGCTTGAGGCAAAGAAAATGTCTCGCCACATTCAGTTTGAGGCAGGAATGAGCTTAACCGGTACCAATGCCGATAACCGTTTCCCTGTTAAACCATCTGAAGAAGGCGTCGCTTTATTAAGCTTATACAATGCTATTGCTGGCACAAGCCTGGCAGGTGCAAAAAAATTAAGCAATAAGGCTGCTGATACAGCTATCACTTTGGTTGCTAAAGAATTGTTGGCAGCAAAAGGTAAAGCGCTGGTAGTTGCAGGTTCAAATGATGTTGCTACACAAACTTTAGTAAACGCCATCAACTCCTTATTAGGCAGCTATGGCAACACTATTGATTTGGATAACCCGTCAAAACAATACGCCGGTAACGATCAGGATTTTGTTGGCTTTGTAACCGAATTGGCTGCGGGCTCAATTGGCGCGGTTTTATTCCTGAATGCCAACCCTGCTTACGATTACTTTAAAGCAAAAGAATTTACAGAAGCACTTAAAAAAGCACGTTTAACTATATCATTCTCTGATCATGGCGACGAAACCGCTTTACTATCAAAAGTAGTAGCGCCAAATCACCATTATTTAGAGTCATGGGGTGATGCCAACGCTGTTGAAGGTTATTATACCGTAATACAGCCAACTATCAACCCCGTTTACAATACCCGCCAGGCCGAGCATAGCTTATTGGTTTGGGCCGAAAACCCGGTTAAAGATTACTACACTTATGTACGTAACACCTGGGATAAAGGCTTATTAGCTAAGGGCGGTTTATCTGGTCAAAAAGGATGGGAAAGCTTATTGCAGGCAGGTTTGGTAAAAGCCGCCCCTGCAACTGCCGGAACCTACACTTTCAGCCACGATTTAAATGCGGTAGCACAAACTATTGTTGACCATAGCAACAGCCTTGTATCTGGTGAAAAATTTGAATTACAGGTTTATCAATCGGTAGCGATGGGCGATGGTAAACGTGCCAACAACCCATGGTTACAGGAGTTGCCAGACCCGGTATCTAAAGTTACCTGGGATAACTTCGCGGCCATGTCGATGACTGATATTCAGAAATTGGGTTTCGAAGAAGGTGATGTAATTAAAGTAGAAGCTAACGGGTACTCAGTTGAAGTTCCGGTATTGGCACAACCAGGCCAGGCACAGGGCACTATATCAATTGCTGTTGGTTACGGTCGCGTTAGCGCAGGCCTTGTAGGTAACAACGTTGGTAAAAACGCTTTCCCTTTCTACAGTTACCGTAACGGTACTTTCCAAACTACCGCGGTTATTACCGATTTCAAAAAAACAGGTATTATATCGCCGCTTGCGCAAACACAAACCCACCATTCCTACGAAGGCAGGAGCGTTATTCGTGAAGCTTCATTCACCGCATACAAAAAGAACCCTGCTGCCGGTAGCRGTAACGAGGGCGAACATAAAGATTATAACAAAACATCGCTTTGGGATGATCATGACCGCCCTGTTTATAACTGGGTTATGGCTATCGACCTTAACGCCTGTACCGGTTGCGGTGCCTGCGTTGTAGCTTGTAGCGCCGAAAACAACATCCCGGTTGTGGGTAAAGACGAAGTAAAACGTCGTCGTGAGATGCACTGGATCCGTATTGACCGTTATTACAGCTTTAACGATCATGGCGATAGCGAAGAGGCGATAACCAAAGAGAAAGATATTGCTAAACTTACCAATTTTGATAACGTATCGGTTGTTCACCAGCCAATGCTTTGCCAGCACTGCGATCACGCACCATGCGAAACAGTTTGCCCGGTATTAGCAACCGTTCACTCATCAGAAGGGTTAAACCAAATGGCTTACAACCGTTGTATAGGTACACGTTATTGCGCAAATAACTGCCCTTACAAAGTACGCCGCTTTAACTGGTTTAATTACTGGAACGACTCGCGTTTTGATAACTACCTGAATAATGAGCACACACAATTAGTATTAAATCCTGATGTTACTACACGTTTCCGTGGGGTAATGGAAAAATGCTCCATGTGCGTTCAACGTATCCAGGCTGGTAAGTTAAAAGCCAAAATCGAAAAACGCCCGCTTAAAGATGGCGAGATCAAGGTTGCCTGTCAGCAAACCTGTTCTGCAAACGCTATTGTTTTCGGTAACGCAAATGACCCTGAGTCTGAAGTTTCAAAAGCATTGAAGAGCGAAAGAACTTATTACGTGCTTGAAGAGTTAAACGTACAGCCAGGTATTGGTTACCAGGTTAAGGTTAGAAATTTATCAGAATTAGAGGCTTAAATTTTTTATATACAGATAACAAAATATATGTCATCTCATAGTGAATCAATAATAAGGGAACCGTTAATTACGGGTGAAAACATCACCTACGGTCAGATTACTGACGATGTATTACGCCCCGTAGAAAATATGCCGGGTAAAGCCTGGTGGATCGGTTTTAGTGTAGCATCATTGGGCGCCCTGCTTTGGGTTGTTGCCATCAGCTACACATTCTGGTTTGGAATCGGCGCCTGGGGCTTAAACAAAACAGTTGGATGGGCCTGGGATATTACCGGCTTCGTGTGGTGGGTAGGTATTGGCCACGCCGGTACGCTTATCTCGGCAGTATTGCTGTTGTTCCGTCAAAACTGGCGTAACTCCATCAACCGCTCGGCCGAGGCGATGACCATCTTCGCGGTAATTTGCGCCGCCACCTATATCGGTGCGCACATGGGCCGCCCATGGATGGCTGTTTATTCATTACCATTGCCAAACCAATATGGCTCATTATGGGTAAACTGGAACTCTCCGCTTATCTGGGACGTATTCGCGATATCAACTTACTTCTCGGTTTCATTGGTGTTCTGGTACACAGGTTTATTGCCTGATATCGCTACCATCCGCGACCGTGCAACCGGTTTACGCCGCCGTATATATTCTGTAATGTCATTCGGTTGGACAGGTTCAGTTAAAACCTGGCAACGTTTCGAGACCGTGTCATTAATCCTGGCCGGTATCTCAACACCACTGGTACTTTCGGTACACACCATTGTATCTATGGACTTTGCAACTTCACTGGAACCAGGATGGCACACCACCATCTTCCCTCCATACTTCGTTGCGGGTGCTATCTTCTCGGGTTTCGCCATGGTACAAACGCTGTTATTAGTAGCACGTAAAGTATTAGGGTTAGAAAACTACATCACCATGTTCCACATCGAATCGATGAATAAAATCATCCTTTTAACCGGTTCAATAGTGGGTGTGGCTTATTTAACCGAGCTTTTCATCGCATTTTACTCTCAGGCAGAATACGAGCAATACGCGTTTATGAACCGTATCTCGGGTCCGTACTGGTGGGCATACTGGAGCATGATGACATGTAACGTAATTACGCCGCAGTTATTCTGGTTCAAAAAAATCCGTACTAATATTCCATTGGCCTGGACACTGTCAATCGTAGTAAACATCGGTATGTGGTTTGAGCGTTTCGTAATTATCGTAACCTCGCTGCACCGCGATTATATCCCTTCAAGCTGGGCTATGTTTTATCCAACCTGGGTTGATGTAAGCATCTTTATCGGGTCTATCGGTTTATTCTTTACCATGTTCCTATTGTTTGTGAGGGTACTACCTTCAGTGGCAATGGCCGAGGTGAAACTGATCCTGAAAAGCTCAAGTGAGCAAGCCAAGAGAAAATTACTTGAAAGTGGCCATGTTGAACCTGCCGAGGCTGAGTTCTACATCAATTCATTAGGCAAGTTTGATAGTGTTGAACAGTCTTCATACGAAAAAGTATAAAAATGAGTAGCACCAAATATATATTAGGAATTTTTGATGATCCCGATGATCTGATGCACGGTATCGACAAATTACAAAAGAATAGTGTCCCTATTTACGATGTTTATTCGCCATGCCCAATTCACGGTATTGATGCTAAATTAGGCATTAAGGATTCGCGCTTAGGTTATGCAGCCTTCATGTTTGGCTGTTTAGGTGGCACCATCATGTTCAGCATGGTTTATTATATGCTTGTACACGATTGGCCAATCAACATCGGCGGTAAAAACTTTTTTGCCATCCCCGATTTTATACCGGTAACCTTTGAATGGACCGTATTGTGGACGGCCTTTGGTATGACATTTACTTTCTTTTTTGCCACCCACCTTTTCCCGGGCCGTGCACCAAGAGTAATGGACCTGCGTGCCACCAATGATAAATTTGTTATCGCCATTGATGCAAAAGGTAATACACCACACGCAGATATTGATAGTATATTAAAAGAAGCAGGAGCTGTAGAAGTTAAGCATAACGACAGAAAATATGTTAGCTATGAATAAGATTAAAATAATAGGAACATTAGTTATGATTATCGCTGCTTCGATAGTTATAACATCATGTAAGGATAAAAGAAGTACAGGTTGGGAATATGCGCCTAACATGTACGAGCATACCGCTTACGATCCAGATCAAAAGAACAGTCAATTTAAAGATGGTAAAACCGCACAGTTACCACCGGCCGGAACGATCCCGGTAGGTTTTACAAAGTTTGATTATCCTAATACCAAAGAAGGTTATGAGCTGGCAAGTGTTGAGGTTAAAACTGTAATTGCGCAAACCCAGGCAAATTATGCTGATGGAAAATTGCTTTTTGCACACTACTGCTCGCCATGCCATGGTTTAAGTGGCCAGGGTGATGGTTTAGTGGTTGCGCATGGTTACCCGCCGCCACCATCTTATTCAAAAGGACAATCATCACGCGGTGGCGCTATGAAGGATTTAACAGACGGTAAAATTTATCATACTATTACTTACGGTGTAAACGCGATGGGCTCTTATGCTTCGCAGCTAAACCCTGAAGAACGCTGGAAAGTGATCATGTATGTTCACCATTTACAAACTTTATAAGAATATATTGAATGAGCACTCATAATAGTTTTGACGAGCAATTTCATTTTACCGGTAAGGTAAAAACACTAAGCCTGGCTGCAATAGCGGTGGGGCTGATAGTAACAGTTGCCGGGTTTTTCATTGATGGCGAGCGTACGTTTGCAAACTTATTGCTGATGGCTTATTACTTTGCCTGTGTATGTATGGCCGGTGTATTTTTCTGCGCTTTACAATATGTGGCGCAGGCAGGCTGGTCGGCATCATTGCTTCGCATCCCGCAAGCATTTGCTAAAACATTGCCAATTGCCGCTACCATATTAGTAGGTATTATAGCCGCGGGTTTATTTATAACCCATACTACCGAAATTGAAGGTAAACAAGTTGTTGCCCCTTATTTATATAAATTATGGGCCATTGCTGGTGTAGAAATTAAAGGCAATGCCAATTTCGACCCTATCATTGCAGGGAAACACGTTTTTTTAAATAAAGGTTTCTTTTTTGCCAGGTTATTTGTGTTTTTAGGTAGCTACACTATTTTTGGCCGGATGCTGGTGAGATATTCTGAAGGGGAAGACGAACTAGGTGGTATGTTCTACTACAAAAAGAGCTTTGCCATGTCGTGCCTGTTCCTGGTAATATTTGGTTTTACAACGCCAATCTTCGCTTTTGATGTTATTATGTCGTTAGAAGCACACTGGTTCTCAACTATGTTCGGCTGGTATAACTTTGCCGCCATGTGGGTAAGTACCTTGGCTATCATTACTTTAACCATTATTATTTTAAGAGAGAACGGGTACATGCAATGGATCACACAAGATCACCTGCATAACCTTGGCCAGCTGATGTTTGGTTTCTCTATCTTCTGGACATATGTTTGGTTTGCACAGTTCTTATTGATCTATTACGCCAACATTCCTGAAGAAACAGTTTACTTTTTACGCAGGTGGGAGCCTGAATTTAAGCCATGGTTCTGGTTGAATATTGTAATTAACTTTTTAGCGCCACTATTGATTATCATGGCACGTGATTCAAAACGTACCACCAGTGTATTAAAGGTTACCTGCTTTATTTTAATTATAGGTCACTGGTTAGATTATTTCCAGATGATTATGCCAGGCACAGTAGGGCCAACATCACACTGGTATACCGAGATTGTTTGGATTGAACCAGGTGTAGCGTTATTGTTTTTAGGATTGTTTGTATTTTTGACGATGAACGCTTTAAGCAAATTCAAATCACTTCTGCCTAAAAAACACCCTTTCCTACAGGAGAGCCTTCATCATCACATATAATAATTGTTATTTTTGCATCAAATACAGAATACCAAACAAACATTAAAATGGCATTCAAAAAATTAATAAATTCTAAAACCATACTATCGTTTTTTGCAGCGTTTATGCTTTTTGGCACAAACCTGCTAATGGCGCAAACTCCGGCTGCCGCAGCTGGTACAGGCGAAGATGCCAACCAGGTTGACTGGACGGGTGTTGCCTATTATGTGCTGATATTTTTTCTGATATGCCTTGGTGTAGCTGTAATAGGTAAAATTTTAAAGATCTATGATCTTACCCTTAAAATTCAGGGAAAAAAAGGCTTAAGCTGGAACAATGTAATGGGCGTTATTTGCCTTATATTCCTGATAGCAGGTATATATGGTGCTTATTGGTCGTTTACTGTTCAAGGTAGCATGACTTTGCCGGAAGCCGCCTCAATCCACGGCGTTAAAATTGATGAAATGTTCACGGTTACAACTATTTTAACCATGATCGTTTTCTTTATCACGCAGATACTGTTGTTTGGCTTCCTGTTTCAGTACCGCCATTCTGATAAACGCCGCGCGCACTTTTTACCACACAACAATACCATTGAAAAAATATGGACAATTGTACCTGCTATAGTGCTTACAATCCTGGTAGTGTTTGGTTTCTTTACCTGGCAAAAAATTATGGATGATACCGATGCCAAAGGCGAGGTAGCCTCTATAAATATTGATATCACCGGTCACCAGTTTGCATGGGAATTACGTTACCCGGGTAAGGATGGCAAATTAGGCCCTAAAAACTTTAAGCTTACAACTGCGTCAAACAAGTTGGGTGTTGATTTCACCAAGAAAAGCAGCTTTGATGATTTATCAGCCGATACAATGTATCTGCCGGTAAACAGGTCGATTAAATTAAACATACAGGCCCAGGATGTAATCCATAGCGTTTATATGCCACATTTCAGAGTGCAGTTGAACGCAGTGCCGGGATTACCAACTTTCTTTAAGTTTACCCCGACTATTACTACAGCAGATATGCGTCACAGGCTTGATGACCCTAAGTTTGAATACTTAGTTTACTGTAATAAAATATGTGGCGGTGGTCACTACAACATGCAAAAAGTTGTACGTGTAGTTTCAGAAGCCGAATACCTGGAATGGTTGTCTCGCCAAAAACCTTATTTAACCGATGGTTTAAAAAAGGAGTTGCATTTCGCTGATGCGGAGCCGAAAAAAGCAGTATCAACAAACAGGTTAGCGTTAAATAATTAATATAAGATAAAAGAGCGATTATGTCAACAGTAGCAGTTCACGATCACGTAGTAGCACACCACGACGAGCACGGTCACGAACATCACCATAACGAAACTTTCGTGTCTAAATACATATTTAGCATGGATCACAAAATGATCGCCAAGCAATTCCTTATTACAGGTATTACTATGGCGGTTATCGCAATGATTTTATCAATCCTTTTCAGGATCCAACTGGCTTATCCAGATAAAACATTCCCTTTATTAACTACTTTACTGGGTCACTTTGCACCTAATGGCCGTATCAGTACCGAGTTTTACCTGTCGTTGGTTACTATTCACGGTACCATCATGGTATTCTTTGTATTAACAGCCGGCTTAAGCGGTACCTTTGCCAACTTATTGATCCCTTTGCAGATTGGTGCACGTGATATGGCTTCGCCTTTCATGAACATGCTGTCGTATTGGTTCTTTTTTATGGCCAGCGTGGTTATGTTATCATCATTTTTTGTTCAAAGCGGCCCCGCAAGTGGTGGCTGGACAATTTATCCGCCGTTATCTGCTTTGCCAAAAGCGATGCCAGGCTCTGGTGAAGGTATGACATTGTGGTTAATCAGTATGGTAATGTTTGTTGCATCATCATTAATGGGTGGTATCAACTACGTAAGTACTGTATTAAACATGCGTACAAAAGGTATGGACCTTTGGAAAATGCCTTTAACTATCTGGGCTTTATTCCTTACCGCTATATTGGGTATCCTTGCATTCCCTGTACTTGTTGCAGGTGTGGTGTTGCTGATATTTGACCGTAGTTTTGGTACCAGCTTCTACTTATCTGACATTGTTTTGAACGGCGTACAACAACCTTATGAAGGTGGTAGCCCAATCCTGTTCCAGCATTTATTCTGGTTCCTGGGTCACCCGGAGGTGTATATCGTTATTATGCCTGCGATGGGTATCTCATCTGAGGTTATGTCGGTAAACTCGCGTAAACCAATCTTCGGTTATCACGCGATGGTTTACTCGCTAATAGGTATTACGGTATTGTCTTTCATCGTATGGGGTCACCACATGTTTGTAACCGGGATGAACCCATTCCTTGGTGGTGTGTTCATGATCACTACACTGATTATCGCTGTACCATCAGCAGTAAAAACCTTTAACTGGCTGGCTACATTATGGCGCGGTAACATCAGGTTTACACCTGCTATGTTGTTCGCTATAGGTATGGTGTCATTCTTTATCTCTGGTGGTTTAACAGGTATTTTTCTTGGTAATGCTGCCTTGGATATCAACCTGCACGATACTTACTTTGTTGTTGCCCACTTCCACCTGGTAATGGGTTCGGCAGCGATATTTGGTATGCTTGCCGGTGTTTACCACTGGTTCCCTAAAATGTTTGGTAAACTGATGGACGAGAAGTTAGGTTACCTGCACTTCTGGTTAACTTTCATTGGCGCTTACCTGGTGTTCTTCCCGATGCACTTTATGGGTCTGGATGGCGTTCCCCGTCGTTACTACGCATTCACTGAGTTTGCTTCGATGCAAAAATGGTTAACTATAAACACGTTTATTACATGGGCGGCTATCATGGCAGCTTTGGCGCAGGTGGCTTTCATATATAACTTTATCGTATCGATATTTGCTGGTAAAAAAACCACGCAAAACCCATGGCAGTCAAACACCCTGGAGTGGACAGCTCCTGTAGAGCATTTACATGGCAACTGGCCGGGCGAAATACCTACTGTTTACCGTTGGCCATATGATTACAGCAAGCCGGGTGCCGAAGAGGACTTTATACCTCAGACAGTACCTTTCTCTCAAACAATGAGTTCAAACTTGCCGCATGATTTTGAAGATAATCCTGCCGGTATGGATGAGTTGAAAAAATTTAATGATAAGCTGAACGCAAACGACAGCGAAACACCAAAAGAATCTTAATACTGATCTGATCTTTTAGGGTACCGTGTTAAGTCTTAAGTCGGGAGTCTTAAGTTCTCAGTAAAACTCAGAACTTAAGATTTAAAACTTCCGACTTGACGAGGTACCCTAAATTTTTAGAAGATATTTTAAATGAACACAGCCGCACCCGATAAACGTTTTCAAAAAACAGGCCTCATAACAATCGTTTTACTTTTTGTTTTGATACTTGCGGGCGGCGTGGTACGTAGTTCAGGTTCGGGTATGGGATGCCCTGATTGGCCTAAATGTTTTGGCCGCTACATTCCGCCAACAAGTAGTGCCGATTTGCCCAAAGATTATAAGCAAACCTATGTTGAAAAGCGGCTGGCCAAAAATCAGCGTTTTGCCAAAACACTGGATGTTTTTGGTTACAGTGAGCTGGCCCGCAGGATTCGTGAAGACAGGTCGATCCTGGTTCCCGAGGAGTTTAATGCCGGCAAAACCTGGACAGAATATGTGAACCGCTTAATTGGGGCCATATCAGGAATATTTTTGCTGCTATCGGCCGTTTATTCATTTGGCTATTGGAGAATCGATAAGAAGATTACCATATTAAGCATATTTAATTTAATCCTGGTAGTTGTCCAGGCCTGGCTTGGATCTATCGTGGTATCAACTAACCTGGTGGCCTGGATAGTTACAGTACATATGTTATTGGCCCTGGCCATACTTGCCATATGTATTTATACTTATCACCTGGCCCGGGTTTATGGCAATGGTAAGTTAAATACAAGCCCGGTCATATACATTGTAACATTGGCGGCATTGGTGCTAAGCGTTTTACAAATAACATTTGGTACCGAGGTAAGGGAGAAGATAGACGCGGTTGCAGCCCATTTTCAGGGCGGTTACCGCAATAACTGGATAAAAGGGGCAGGTGAAATTTTTACACACCATCGCGATCTGGCAATTTTAGTATTTGTGATAAATGTGGTGTTGTATGCGTTAATTCGTAAAAAGTTTAACCGGCATTCAATCCATCAGCAGTTAATGAGCTTTAACTTTTTAATGATCATGCTGCAGATTGTTACCGGCATCCTGCTTTCGTATTCGGCCTTGCCGCCGGTAGCGCAGGCAGCACATATTGTATTGGCAAGTTTAATATTTGGGGCGCAGTTTTATTTGCTGTTGAATTTACATCAATCGGTTAATGTTAGGGGGGTAAGCAAATGAAATGGAGCGATTATTCAAAACTGATTAAATTACGGCTTACCTTTTTGGTTACGTTTTCTGCTTCGATATCGTTTTTGATTGGCAGTATGGCCAACAATCATGCACATTGGGTAAATGGTATTAATTGGGTTAACTGGGTAAAGCTGATCATAGGTGGGTTCCTGGTTACATCGGCAGCCAATGGTTTTAACGAGATTATTGAAAAGGACCTGGATAAGCTGATGAAACGGACAATGGACAGGCCATTACCGTCAGGTAAAATGACCAACGGGCAGGCCCTGGTTTTAAGCCTGGGCATGGGTATGGCCGGAACCTATTTGTTAGGCAGCCTTAACCTGCTCACAGGCTTGTTATCGGTATTTTCTATATTGTTATACGCATTTGTTTATACGCCGCTGAAACGTAAATCGCCCATAGCGGTATTCGTGGGTGCAATACCAGGGGCGTTGCCGCCGCTTATTGGATATGTAGCCGCGCAACAACACGGGCGTATTGATGAAATAGCGCTGATTTTATTTGCTGTTCAGTTTGTATGGCAGTTTCCACACTTTTGGGCCATTGCCTGGGTCTTGGATGACGACTATAAACTGGCCGGTTTCAGGCTGTTGCCTACGGGCAACCGCAATTTAGGAAGTGCGGTAATTACCTTTATATTTACACTGATATTGGTACCGGTAAGTTTATTGCCAACCATTTACCACTACGGCGGTTACTATGTTGGAGGAGTATCGTTAACATGTAGTATTGTTTTTTTATACCAGGCTTATAACCTGTTGCGTACACAGCAAATTGAGGCGGCCCGTAAATTAATGTTCGGCTCGTTTATGTATTTGCCCATAGTGCAATTAATGTTTTTATTTGATTTTATAGGAAAGTGAAAGTATGATGGCTTCGATTCAAAAAAATCCTGACAGGCTTGATCTGGAACCCAAAAAATTTAACATGTGGATTTTTATATTCACATCGTTTATGTTTTTTGCGGCTTTAACCAGTGGGTTTATTGTTTATAGTGGTGGTAAAGGGCACGGGCTTAACGTAATTATGCCAAGTGCGTTTATGTACAGCACGGCGGTTATTATCATGAGTAGCGGTACCTTGTTTTTGGCACAAAGGGCGGCTAAAAATATGCAGGTTGGTGTACAGCAACTGTATTTATGGCTAACGTTTTTATTAGGTGCAGCGTTTTTTGCCATCCAGGTTTATGGCTGGTACGTGTTAACCTACAAAATGAACGTGTATTTAACAGATCCTAATGCATCGCGCTCGTTTGTTTATATATTTACAGGTACACACCTGTTACACATTGTTGCAGCTATATTACTATTATTGAGCACCCTTTGGGGTACATACAGAAGTGTTCCGCAGGTACGTAACCTGTATAAAATGCAAATGACTTCTATTTTTTGGCATTTTCTCGGAATTATATGGATTTATCTGTATGTTTTTTTACTTTTGAACCAAAATTAACACACCATTATTTAAGTACAAATGAGTACAACAGTATCACAAATTGATGAAGTAAAAACAACTCCGTGGTCTGGAGGGAGGTCTCCCTTCAATGTTGAGTACGGAAAAATTATGATGTGGTTTTTTCTCCTTTCGGATGCATTTACCTTTTCGTCATTATTAATTTCTTACGGCTCACTGCGTTTCAGCGCAAGTGTTTGGCCGGCAGCAGATAAAGTTTTCCAATCAGTACCTGGCCTGCTTGACAGCGGCGCACCTTTGGTTTTTGTGGGTATCATGACCTTTATTCTGATTGTTAGTTCTGTAACAATGGTATTGGCTGTTGAGGCAGGTCATCGTAACGCCAAAAAAGAAGTTGTAGGATGGATGGTTGCAACTATTGTTTTTGGTTTCATGTTCCTGGGTTGCCAGGCTTTAGAGTGGGCACACTTACATCATGAAGGTTTTTGGTGGGGTAGTACGCCTGCATTAGATGAGTTAGGTAAATTCTTCAATGAAGGCGGTACCGAAGCGGCAAGGCATATGACCGCGCAGGAATTTGCCAACCTGTTTTTCACCATCACCGGTTTCCATGGTTTCCACGTATTTACAGGAGTTATCATCAATATCATCATTACTGTTAATGTATTGTTGGGCACCTACGAAAAAAGAGGTAGCTATTTAATGATTGAGAAGGTTGGTCTTTACTGGCACTTTGTAGACCTTGTTTGGGTATTTGTGTTTACCTTCTTTTACTTAGTTTAAAAATATTACATATATGTCAACAGAATCACACGAAGTTCACCACGAAGCTGGCGATCATCAATCAATGACCAAAGGAAGGATACTAAAAGTAGCTGGTATCTTGTCTATTATTACAGCGATTGAATTTATTATAGCGTTATACATGGTGCCAAAAGGTATCCTTCCGATACACTTTGCTAATCCTGTGTACATTGTATTAACACTGTTTAAAGCATTTTACATTGTTGCTTACTTTATGCACTTAAAGTTTGAGAAGCTTGGTTTGGCTTTAGCAATTATTGTCCCAATTTTATTTATAATCGGTTTAATCCTGGTGCTTACTAACGAGAGCCACCACTGGATTGATCTTCGGGGGTAATGAAAGCTGCCATCTGGAAAAAAATTACAGTCCTGGTGCTCATATTAGCAGTACCAGGATTTTTGTATTATTTACTAACCGCTAAAGGCAAAAACAGGTATAAGCCGCTTGCCCATTTTGGCCCTAAAGAGGTAGCCAAAACCAGCCACAGGTTTCACGGTAAGGATATCCCCGATACCAATTACTACCAGCTGCCCTCATTTAAACTAACCGATCAGGATGGAAAAACCTTTACAGAGGCCAACCTTAAGGGAAAGATATTTGTAGCGAGTTTTTTTTATACCCATTGCCCTACCGTTTGCAGCACCATCAATAATAACTTAAGTTACCTGGTAGGTACTTATTGGAAAAACAAGATGGTGTATTTTACATCAATCACGGTTGATCCAGACCGGGATACGCCAGGTGTTTTAAAAAAGTACCTGCAAAGCTTTAAGCCCGAATCAAACCGTTGGGTATTTTTAACCGGCGATACCACATCGGTATATAACCTGGCCCGCAAAGGCTTTTTGGTTGATGCGGTGCAAACAGGCAAAGACGATTTTATATACAGCGATAAGCTGATATTGATTGATCAGGATAAGCAGATCCGTGGGTATTACTCGGGGGCCAATACCAACGATGTAAACCGCCTGAACGACGAGATAAAAGTGCTGATAGCCGAAGAGCTGCGTAAAGTTGATAAAGCCCTATATTAACAGATATGACCGATAAATTTATACTCCGTTTTGTTGCAGCCGTTACCATATTTGTAATAGCCGTGGTTGTTGTATTAAACAGGCACCTTATTCCGGGCCCGGCGGTAGCACCCGCATTTACCCCATACCTGCCTATGCTTAACGCGGTGTTAAACGGCGCCTGTACCGTACTTTTATTGTTATCCTTATACTTTATCAAGCAAGGCAATATAACCTTGCATAAAAGGCTTAATATACTGACGTTTTGTTTATCATCAACATTCCTGGTATCCTATATCCTGTTTCACTACCTTATGCGCCATGATACCTTGTATGGCGATGCCAACTTTGATGGTATCCTGTCCGATTCGGAACGTGCCCAGGTAGGGGGGATGCGTACATTGTACCTTTCTATCTTAACACCACACATCATACTGGCGGCTGGTGTATTGCCACTAATATTACTAAGCTTTTACCGCGGCCTGCAAATGCAGGTTGAAAAACATCGCAAACTGGTACGCTGGACGTTCCCGATATGGTTGTTTGTAACAATTACCGGGGTAATAGTTTATTTGATGATAAAGCCGTATTACCAGTTTTAGGGAGGATAGGGGTATGGGCGTTGTCTTGGGCCGGTCTCTTTATGCTCACCAACAGCCTTACGCTCTTTAGCCGGTATCCGCATCAATACCTACTGCATCTGTTTGAATATATAGATTTATTGTTTTTTTTGTAGCGTTACGCTTATCGAACAAAAAATAAGCGTTTAAACCTTGTGCTTACCGCTTTTAGCTTGCACCTAACATAAAAAGCAAGTGTACCACTCCGTACCGGTACACACAGTGGTACATCTTCTACGTGGCCATAGTTTGACCAAATTATGAACGGTAAGCCCGTCATAATAATTAACTTTGCGGCGTGACGGCTAAACAACGCTATTTTATTGAACTGGCTTATGATGGCACAGCCTATCATGGCTGGCAGATACAACAAAACGCCCACAGCGTTCAGGAAGCTTTGAACAAGGCGTTAAGTATCATCCTACGCCAACCCATAGAAACAACCGGCTGCGGCCGAACCGATACGGGCGTGCACGCCAAAGAGTTTTTTGCCCATTTTGATGCCCCCCAACCCCCTGAAGGGGGAGTAAGCACCCCCTTCAGGGGGCTGGGAGGGCTTAACGCTATTTTGCCACCTGATATCGCTATAAAAAACATCATCCCGGTTAGCCCCGATGCGCATGCCCGGTTTGATGCTACGCTGCGTTCATATCAATACCACGTTCATTTTAATAAAGATCCGTTTTTAAGGGGATACTCCTGGCAGTTACGCGATGTGCCGGATATGGAACTGATGAACCGGGCGGCAGCTATGATAATGGATTATATTGATTTTAGTTGTTTCAGTAAATCAAATACCCAGGTAAAAACAAATAACTGTAAAATAAGCCGCGCCGAATGGGTTCGAACCGAACAAGGCATGGTATTCCATATTTCGGCCGATAGGTTTTTACGCAACATGGTACGCGCCATTGTAGGCACCCTGATGATGGTAGGCAAAGGTGAAATACCACCCGAAGCGGTGCGCCAGATCATCGAAAGCAAAAACCGATCAAACGCGGGCATGAGCGTACCGGCCTGCGGGCTATATTTAACAGAAGTGAAGTATTAGCCCCCTACCCCCCTGAAGGGGGAACAACAGGGCAAACGCATGTAAATAGCTAATTGCAATAAGCTATGGTGCCGGAAAGATATAAACATTAAACAGTCCTTGTTTTTATCCCCTGATCCTGGTTAAGAAATCGAGGTACCTAAGGGTTTGGATTGCCAACAACAGGCACAAATATTTGGATGCACATGAATTGCACGATACATCAGTAGTGTTAACCATGTTAAAATGTAATGTATTGATTATTAAATATTTATAAAAAATATATCTAAAATGTGTTAAGTTATGTTAACCCACTTTAGATAACTTTGCCCTGAATGGGCAACAATAGATTGCTAATTTTATCTATAACTTATAACTACATTTGAAATAAGTGAATAAGAATAAACAAGATAACGAAAAAAAAGCTGGCGACTCTGCTAATCAAAAAGCACCCCCTTCAGGGGGCGGGGGGGGCTCCGTTACCGGGAAAGCACTTGATTGGAAATTGTTAAAACGGGTAATGCGTTATGTAAAGCCCTATAATACCACGTTTGTGATTGCCGCTTTTTTAACGGTGTTTTTGGCTGTTGGGGCCTTGCTGCAACCCATCTTGATTCAACGTACGCTGGATGTAAATATCTTGAATGACGATTACGACGGGCTGGTTTTTATGGTTGGCCTTATGGTTGCGCAACTGGTTATACAAACCGTGGCGCAGTATTATCAAACATATTTAACCAACACCTTAGGTCAATCTGTTATTCGCGATTTGAGGATTGACATTTTTAACCACATTACCAGTTTAAGGCTAAAGTATTTTGACAGGACACCTATCGGGATGCTCATCACCCGTACGGTATCCGACCTGGAAACCATTGCCGATATATTTTCTGAAGGGCTCATCAGCATCATGGGCGATATGCTGCTGGTATTTGCCGTTATCGGCCTGATGCTGTTCCAGGATTGGAAACTGGCATTGATTACCCTTATCCCAATGCCCTTCCTGTTTGCATCTACTTACGTGTTTAAGGAGGCCATCAAGTCATCGTTCCAGGAAGTGCGTACCCAGGTAGCCCAGTTGAACACTTTTTTGGCCGAGCATATCTCGGGCATCAGCGTCATCCAGCTTTTTGCACGGGAAGACCAGGAGATGCGCAAGTTTAAAGCGGTTAATGTGAAGTACCGTGATGCCAACATCCGCAGTAACTGGTATTATTCTATATTTTTCCCGGTGGTCGAGATTTTGTTTGCTATCTGCATAGGCCTGCTGGTTTGGTACGGTTGCAAACGGATGCTTACCGATGGGCAGCTGGCCAGCTTATCTGCGTCAAAAAAGGGGATTACCCCCGGGTTGATAACCGGCTTTATTGTGCTGCTTAATATGCTTTTTAGGCCCATTCGCCAGTTGGCCGATAAATTTAATACCCTGCAAATGGGTATGGTAGGTGCCGATAGGATTTTTAAAGTGTTGGATACAGATGAAGTTGCCATTGATAACGGCACCCTGAAAACCGGCAGGCTGCAGGGCGAAATTGAATTTGACAAAGTGTGGTTTGCCTACAACGACGAAAATTGGGTACTTAAAAACATCAGCTTCCACGTAAAACCCGGCGAAACACTGGCCCTGGTAGGTGCTACCGGAGCTGGCAAATCCTCTACCATCAATATCCTTAACCGTTTTTATGAGATAGGAAAAGGCAGCGCCAAAGTTGATGGCCATGACATTCGCGATTATGAGGTTGAATTCCTCCGGTCGCAAATAGCAACGGTGATACAGGATGTATTCCTGTTTACTGATACTATTGCTAATAATATCAGCCTTAACAATCAATCCATCACCCGCGAGCAGATCATCGCAGCAGCAAAAGATGTTGGTGCCCACGAGTTTATTGAACGCCTGCCCGGCGGCTATGATTATAACGTAATGGAACGCGGGTCGACCCTTTCGGCGGGGCAATCGCAATTAATATCTTTTATCCGGGCGCTGGTATATAATCCGGCCATTTTAGTGTTGGATGAGGCTACTTCATCTGTAGACACCGAAACCGAGATCCTGATCCAGAACGCCATTAATAAATTAATGCAGGGCCGTACAGCTATAGTTATTGCCCACCGCCTATCGACCATCCAAAACGCCGACAGGATCATCGTACTTGATCATGGCGAGATCATGGAAATGGGAACCCACCAGGAACTCCTTAAAATTGAGCACGGCCACTACCGCAAACTTTACGATTTACAGTTTAACTCGGCCGGGATAGCGCGGTAGGTTGTAAGTTTTACGTGCTACGTTATACGTTTTTAACTGTTCTAACTAAACGTATAACTTAAAACGTACCACGTAAACCTCGTCAATGTTTAGGCACCGCCT
This sequence comes from Mucilaginibacter sp. P4_C11, assembly GCF_056402115.1. NCBI lineage: Bacteria > Pseudomonadati > Bacteroidota > Sphingobacteriia > Sphingobacteriales > Sphingobacteriaceae > Mucilaginibacter > Mucilaginibacter sp. P4_C11. The sequence continues at coordinate 95,302 of NZ_JBFUIA010000006.1, forward strand.
TTACCGAATGTACCGGTTGCTCTTCCCTTTCGTGTTTTTTTGCAATGTTGCCGCCATGTGGTTCGTCGGCATGGTACTGCTTATCTTGGGGTTTCACTTTGCTTTTGCCGCCATTATCGTTTGGCCTGTCGGTTGGCGTATCCGAAGGCGATTGTTTTTGTTTATCGTTTGCTGGCTTTGTCATGAAGGTATAACAGGGCGGTAATGGCATTTGTTTATTCAGAACCGGAATTTTTAGGATTAAGCGAATTATTCGAATTGATTAAACGCGGGTGAGGTAAAACCTGCGATTAAATTCTGTTAATTCTTTAATTCTGCAAATTCTGATTCAGACAATTCGTTAATAAATGTTAAAACCCGCACACTATTACATTATTAAACCATTTTTATAAACAATAAACTTTTACCTTTAACCCGTGTTTCTTAATTTCGCACGAATATAGATGTGAGATGTTAGATATGAGATGTGAGACGAGCCTCAATTTTGCGGCAGTTTTTTTCTCAAATCTCAAATCTCATGTCTCATATCTAAACAAACATGGAAGAATTTGAAGCAAGTGCATCGTCAAAAAAGGTAAAAACCATATACATTTCAACTGTATTTGGTATTGCCATGGTGTTGTTAATGGTGGGTTTGTTAGGATTACTGCTAATAGATGCCAACAACATTTCGCGCTACGTAAAGGAAAATATTGTATTGAATATTTTTGTTGACGACGCCGCGCATGAAACTGACGTGTTACAGTTACAAAAACAATTGGATGCCAACCCTATGGTGAAGCAAACCCAATATGTAAGTAAGGAACTGGCCGCCCGTAACCTGCAAAAAGATTTGGGCGAAGATTTTGTGAAATTCCTGGGCTATAACCCCTTGTCGCAATCGCTGGATATCTACATGAAGGCCGATTTTGCCAACAACAAGGATATCGAAAAATTTAAGGCCGACTTGCTGAAAAATCCCCTGGTTAAAGAAGTTAAATACCAGCAATCGTTGGTTGATAAGATGAACGAGAATGTGAAATCCATCAGTTTAATCATCCTGGCTTTTGCAGGTATATTCGTTGTTTTATCAGTTGCCTTAATTAATAATACTATCAGGCTGGCCATCTACTCGCAAAGATTTTTAATTAAATCCATGCAGCTGGTTGGGGCCACTAAAGGCTTTATCCGTAAGCCATTTTTGCTGTACGGTATTTGGCATGGCCTTTTGGGCGGTTTAATTGCTATTGTTTTGTTGGTAGGTACCTTATACCTGGCCTATCAGCAAGTTCCCGACCTGGTTTTCCTCCAAACTTATACTGAATTTGGAATGGTATTTTTAGGTGTGGTAGGGTTAGGCATATTTATATCGGCCTTTAGTACATTTCTGGCTGTTAACAAGTTTTTACGTTTAAAAATATACGACCTATATAGATAGGTTAAAGGCAAAAGGTTAAAGCCAAAAGGTTTTATCGCGTAGCCAATAAAAAAATCAATATTAAAAAAATATCGAAGCAGTAATTAAATCAATAATTCACTAAATCGATAATTCAATAATTAAAAAACATGGCACAAAAATTTAAACCAACAACGCCTTTAAAAACATCGGCAACTGTATCGGCGCCAAAAGCGGCAAAAATTATCAGTAATGAGCCTGTAGAGTTTATTTTTGATAAAGGCAATTACAAGTTTTTAATCATCAGCGTATTAATAGTAGCCTTTGGTTTTGTGCTGATGTCTGGCACTACCGATATTTACAGCAATACCAAAATTGTTATAGCCCCTATTGTAGTATTGGCAGGCTTTGCTTTAGGTTTTTACGCTATTTTAAAAAAGCCGGAAGTTAGTAAATAGTTTACTGAGTTGATTGAGTGAATGTTGATTGGTTTTTCTTTTGAGCGATTGCGCTATATAAATCGATTAACCATTTAACCTAATTAATCTAATCTAACTTAATCAACCCCAAAATCTAACCCATCACCAACCCCTACATGGATACCGTTAAACTCATACAAATAATTGTACTTGCCGTAATAGAAGGAATAACCGAATTTTTGCCTATATCGTCAACCGGGCATATGATTATTGCCTCATCTGTTATGGGCATCGCTGCCGATCCGTTTATTAAATTATTTACCATAGCAGTGCAATTAGGTGCTATCCTATCAGTAGTTGTATTGTATTGGAAACGTTTTTTACAATCATTCAACTTTTACCTTAAGTTGTTGGTAGCATTTATACCTGCAGCGGTTTTTGGCTTACTGTTTAGCAAAAAAATAGATGCTTTGTTGGAGAGCGCACTTACCGTAGGCATTACACTTTTTGTAGGTGGTATCATTTTGCTTTTTGTAGATAAATGGTTTAATAAGCCAACTATTAAAGAAGAAAAAGATATCAATTATCTTACTGCCTTAAAAATTGGCTTTTTTMAGTGTTTGGCCATGATCCCCGGAACTTCACGTTCTGCATCAACTATTGTTGGAGGTATGAGCCAGAAACTTACCCGCACCGCGGCTGCCGAATTCTCGTTCTTTTTGGCCGTTCCTACCATGTTTGCGGCTACTGCTAAAAAACTACTTGATTTTTATAAAGAAGGGCACCGTTTTACCGGCGAGGAGATAAAATTACTTGCAATTGGCAATGTAATCGCTTTTATAGTGGCTATGCTGGCCATCAAAACATTCATTACTTTTTTAGAGCGTAAAGGCTTCGTGCTGTTTGGCTGGTATCGTATCGTTATAGGCGCGGTGATTATTGGGCTAATCATGACCGGTCATAAATTAGACGTGATCTAATTTCTACATTATTTCAGGAGTAACCTATTTGTTAAAGCGACAACGGAGGGAAGAAATTAAGACAGGCTTGTTTCTTGTTTTTCCATACCTTTGCCGCTTTAACAACATTACTTGAAAAGTACTTACCAAAATATCCAGGAATTTGCCGATGGCCAGTTGTTGCTGGTGAACAAACCGTATCAGTGGACAAGCTTTGATGTGGTGGGCAAAATCCGCAATTCTTTTAAGCCTCTAAAACTGAAGGTTGGCCATGCCGGTACGCTCGATCCGCTGGCTACCGGGTTGCTCATCATCTGCACCGGTAAAATGACCAAGCAGATTGACACCTTCCAGGCCGAAGAAAAAGAATACACCGGCACCATGGTGCTTGGCGCAACCACGCCATCATATGACATGGAAACCGAACCCGACAATAAGTTCGATATCGGCCAACTTACCGAACAACAGCTGCGTAGTAACTGCGCGCAGTTTACCGGCGATATACAGCAATACCCGCCGGCACATTCAGCAATTAAAATAGACGGCGAGCGTTTGTACGAAAAAGCCCGCCGCGGTGAAGAAGTTGAACGCCGCCTGCGCAGTGTTACCATAAGCGAATTTGAACTTACACGCGTTGAATTGCCCGAAGTTGATTTTAGGGTGGTATGCAGTAAGGGCACCTACATCCGCAGCTTGGTACACGATTTTGGCGCTGCTTTAAATAACGGGGCATACCTGTCTGGATTAAGGCGTACCCGCAGTGGTAACTACAAGGTAGAGGATGCCTGGGAGGTGATGGAGTTGTTTAATAACATTAAAGCCCTGAAAGCGCCGGTTGAGCCGATTGCCGACCAGCGCTAATTACATTTGCAGGTAAAAAATAACAGGCGGGTACAGCCCGCCGAACTAAAAAACTAAATTTGTGTTTTTACTCATCAAATGAGGATATACAACAATATTGACGAATTTACAGCGATAAACAACGCGGTTGTAACCATTGGCACATTTGACGGTGTGCATATAGGCCACCGCAAAATTATAGCAGGTATTAAGGAGCTGGCGCAGCAAACCGGCGGCGAAACCGTTATCCTTACTTTTTTTCCGCATCCGCGGATGATACTGCATCCCGAGGATGAAAGCATTAAGCTGATAACCACCATTACCGAAAAAGCTCAGTTGATGGAGCAGCTTGGTGTAGATCATTTGATCATCACCCCATTTTCTCGCGATTTTAGTAACCAAACCGCCGAAGACTATATACGCGATGTGCTGGTGAAAAAAATAGGCACCAAAAAAATTGTGATAGGGTATGATCATCGTTTTGGTAAAGACCGCCAGGGTGGCCTGGGAGATTTGTTAAAACTTGGCCCCGTTTATGGATTTGATGTAGTAGAAATTCCTGAGCAGGATATTGATGAAGTTGCCATAAGTTCAACCCGCATCCGCGCGGCTTTGTTAAACGACAAGATTGATTTAGCAAACGCTTTCCTTGGCTACCCGTTTTTTATAACCGGTAAAGTGGTGCGGGGCGACCAGATTGGAAGGCAGATAGGCTACCCTACAGCCAATATTGTGGTAGAGGAAAAGTACAAGCTTATACCGGCTGATGGCATTTTTGCGGTAACGGTAATAATTGCCGGCGAAAGTTATAAAGGCATGGCTTATATTGGCAGTCGGCCAACGGTAAATGGCCTCACCCGCAACATCGAAGTGAACATCTTTGACTTTGACCAGGAGATTTATAACCAAACCATCCAAATGGAGTTTCACCATTATGTGCGCGGCGACGTAAAGTTTGCCGGCCTTGATGAACTTAAGGCGCAGCTGGCGCAGGATAAGGTGGATGTACTGAATTGTCTGAACCGGGATTTATCGAATTAAAGAATTATTTGAATTTTATATTGAAGCTGAATATCCCACCTTTAAATAATTCTGTAAGTTCCTTAATTCAATAAATTCCGGTTCAGACAAAAATACCCTCAAACCTCGCCCCACGCATCAAATCCCTCATAAATCCCTTAAAACTAAAAACTAAAACTGTACCTTTGCCTGTCAATATGACTTTAATTGTCGCTGTGGCGTAATTATTGAGTTTGTTGCATCATATAAAAATAATATGTTAGATTTTATAAGTAAGCTTTTTGGAAGCAAATCAGAGCGGGATGTAAAAAGTATTAAGCCTATAGTTGAAAAGATTAAGGCTGAATATGCAAAACTCGGTACCATCAGCAATGATGAGCTTAGAGCTAAAACAATAGGTTTTAAACAAACAATAGCCGAAGGCCTATCGGGCATCGACAGCGAGATACAAGCCATAAAAGACCGTACGGAAAACGAGCTGGATATGGACGTAGCCGAAAAAGTTGAGTTATACACTCAGCTGGATAAGCTGGAGAAAGACCGTAATAAAGAACTTGAGGATATATTGATTAATATATTGCCCGAGGCGTTTGCCGTGGTTAAAGAAACCGCCAGCCGCCTTGCAGCTAACGAATTTATAGAAGTTACCGCAACCGATTTCGACCGTGATCTTGCCGGGCGTAAAGGTAACGTAACCATAAAAGGCGATAAAGCTTTTCACGCAAGTACCTGGCTTGCCGCAGGTAACCCAGTTACCTGGAACATGGTTCATTACGATGTACAGCTGATAGGCGGTATAGTGTTGCACCAGGGTAAAATATCTGAAATGGCTACGGGTGAAGGTAAAACGCTTGTGGCTACGCTGCCTGCATACCTTAACGCGCTTGCCGGGCAGGGTGTACACATTGTAACGGTGAATGACTACCTGGCACGCCGCGATAGCGAATGGATGGGACCGTTATATGAGTTTCATGGTTTATCGGTTGACTGTATTGATAAACATGAGCCAAACAGCGAGGAACGCCGCGCCGCTTACCTGGCCGATATTACTTTTGGCACAAATAACGAGTTTGGTTTCGACTACCTGCGTGACAATATGACACGTAGTCCTGAAGAATTGGTTCAGCGCAAATTGCATTACGCCATGGTGGATGAGGTGGATTCGGTTTTAATTGATGACGCCCGTACACCTTTAATTATATCTGGCCCTATCCCGCGTGGCGACGAGCACGAGTTTTACGAACTGAAACCACGTATTGAGCGTTTGGTTAACGCCCAAAAAGCGTATGTAAATACGGTATTGAACGAGGCCAAAAAAGCCATTAACGATGGCGACACCGATCCGGAAAAAGGCGGATTGGCTTTATTGCGTGCTTTCAGGGGTCTACCAAAAAGCAAAGCCTTAATTAAGTTCCTGAGCGAAGGTGGCAACAGGAGCACACTGCAAAAGATAGAAAATTATTACATGCAGGATCAAAGCAAGAATATGCCTAAGGTAGATTCGGAGCTTTATTTTGTTATCGACGAAAAAAACAACCAGGTTGAACTGGCCGAAAAAGGTATCGAACTGATTACCTCATCGGGCGAAGACCCTCACTTTTTTGTAATGCCGGATGTAGGCACCGAGATTGCGGAGATTGAAAAATCAACCTTGAGCACTGAAGATAAAATTGCCCGCAAGGACGAATTGATGCGCGATTTCTCGATCAAGTCTGAGCGTATTCACTCGGTTAACCAATTGCTGAAAGCATATACCTTATTTGAAAAGGATACCGAATACATTTTGGACGAAGGCAAAGTGAAAATTGTAGATGAGCAAACCGGCCGTGTACTGGATGGTCGCCGTTACTCTGATGGTTTACACCAGGCAATTGAAGCTAAAGAGAATGTTAAAGTTGAGGATGCTACCCAAACTTTTGCTACCGTAACACTGCAAAACTATTTCAGGATGTACCACAAGCTTTGCGGTATGACGGGTACTGCCGTTACCGAGGCAGGTGAGTTTTGGGAAATATACAAGCTGGATGTAGTAGAGATACCAACAAATACCCCTGCAAGCCGCGAAGACAGGCAGGATTTGGTATACCGTACCATCCGCGAAAAATATAATGCCGTAGCCGATGAAATTGTAAAATTAACGCAGGCGGGCAGACCGGTACTGGTAGGTACAACATCGGTAGAGATCTCGGAATTGTTAAGCCGTATGCTTAAACTGCGCGGTATTAAACATAACGTGCTGAATGCCAAAATGCACCAGAAAGAGGCCGATATTGTGGCCGAAGCAGGGCAGGCCGGCACAGTTACCATTGCTACCAACATGGCTGGCCGTGGTACGGATATTAAATTGGGGGCAGGTGTACAGGCAGCAGGCGGTTTGGCCATTGTAGGTACCGAGCGCCACGAATCTCGCCGGGTTGACAGGCAGCTGCGTGGTCGTTCTGGTCGCCAGGGCGATCCGGGTTCTTCACAGTTCTTTGTATCGCTGGAGGATAACCTGATGCGTTTATTCGGATCGGAGAGGATCTCGAACCTGATGGTGCGTATGGGTATCGAGGAGGGCGAAGTTATCCAGCACTCCATGATCTCAAAATCAATTGAGCGTGCGCAGAAAAAGGTAGAGGAAAATAACTTTGGCATCCGTAAACGTTTGCTGGAATATGATGATGTGATGAACTCACAACGTACCGTAGTTTACACCAAGCGCAAAAACGCCCTGTTTGGCGAACGTTTGGATGTTGATTTGAGCAATACCATTTTTGATGTGGTTGAAGATATTACAACCGAGTATAAAGAGGCTAACAACTACGACGGATTTAATTTAGAAATGATCCGCTTGTTCTCGGTTGATGTGGAGGTTGATGCCGATAAATTCGCGGTAAATTCAATTAACGCCCTGGTTGATCACGTTTTCCAAACGGTGATGGATTTTTACAAACGTAAAGGCGATGCCGTAGCAGCGCAGGCTTACCCGGTATTAAAAGATGTTTACGATACCCGCGGCCAGTATGTAGAAAATATTGTGGTTCCGTTTAGCGATGGCATCCATGGTATACAGGTTTCTGTTCCGTTGAAAAAAGCGATTGATAACCATGGTCACGAAGTGTTTAAATCATTTGAGAAAAATGTTACCCTGTACCTGATAGACGATGCCTGGAAAGAGCATTTGCGCGAAATGGACGAGTTAAAACAATCTGTTCAAAACGCGGTTTATGAGCAAAAGGACCCACTGTTGGTTTACAAATTTGAGGCTTTCAATTTGTTCCGTGGCATGTTGGCCAATGTGAATAAAGAGATTGTGAGTTTCCTGTTCCGCGGAGGTATCCCGGTTCAGCAACAGGCCGAAGAGGTGAGGGAAGCCAAACCAGAACCAAAATTGGATCTGCGTAAGCTAAAAACCACCAAAGCCGAAATGGTAAGCGAAAGCAACGGTGTGCCGGTGGACGATTTCCCACAAGAAATTCAAAAAGCCACCCCTGTAAGGGTTGAGCAAAAGATAGGCAGAAATGATCCTTGCCCTTGCGGAAGCGGTAAAAAATATAAAAACTGCCACGGGATAGGACAAAATTAGCCCCACCCGGCCTCCCCTGAAGGGGAGGAGGAGAAAAAAATAAAAAAACAAGCGTCATTGTGGGTAAAATCCAAGGGCCTCTGAAGAGGAAAATGACGTATATCGCATAGCGGCGAGTCGACTCACCCCGACGAGGCTCCGCCCGTCCACCCCTCTATGCGACGAAGTCGAAGAGAGGGGCGGAAAAATGAAAAATTGGAGGCACCCTCTTTGCGGCTTTAGCCGGAGAGAGGGTCGGCCAGCGCAGCGTAGCCGGGGTGAGTCGTAGCCAGCGTTTAGGCGAATGGTTATGTAAATTACATACATCGTGCCTCGCAATGATGGTTTTAATAATATAAATATGAAAAAAGCAGTATTTGATCATAAAGCTAAATCCGGCCTCATCAAGTATTGCTTTTTTTTTATGCTGATAGCGGCATCAACCCAAACCTTTGCCCAAACCCGCGGCAAGGTTGAGGTAGTTAAAGATCCCCTGGTTGATACCCTGATTGCTAAGCGTTTTTCGCTGAACAAAGAAACCGGTGTAGCGCCGGCAGTAACATCATCTTATGGCTACCGGGTACAATTCTTCAGCGGATCGAACCGCAAGGATGCCTATAATGCGCAAGCAAGGTTGCAACGCGACTATCCTGAACTGCGTACCTACATCTTATACAGCGAGCCAAATTTTAAAGTACGGGCGGGCGATTTCAGGACTCGGTTAGAGGCCGAAAAGCTGATACAGGAATTGCGGCCTTCGTTTTCAAGCCTGTTCATCATATCCGAAAAAATAAACCTGCCCAAAGCCGACACCGACAATGATTAAAGAAAAAATACAGGAACTATCCCAGAAAATATTTGATGATGTGGTAGCCAACCGCCGCCATCTGCATACCAATCCCGAACTATCATTCCACGAGCAAAAAACATCTGCTTTTGTGGCCGGTAAACTGGAAGAACTGGGCTTAACCTACGAAAAAATGGCCGATACCGGCTTGGTAGCCTTAATAAAAGGCGATCTGCCGTCGGATAGGGTAGTAGCCCTGCGCGCCGATATGGATGCGCTGCCTATTACCGAGGCTAATGATGTTCCTTATAAATCGCAAAATGTGGGTGTGATGCATGCTTGCGGGCACGATGCGCATACCTCATCGTTATTGGGCACGGCCCGTATTTTAACAGAACTGAAAAGCCAGTTTGGCGGTACTATAAAGCTAATCTTTCAACCGGCCGAGGAGAAACTACCTGGCGGTGCAAGCCTGATGATTAAAGAAGGCGTACTGGAAAATCCAAAACCGCAGGCAGTATTGGGGCAGCACGTAATGCCACTGATTGAGGCCGGTAAAGTAGGTTTCCGGGCGGGTAAATACATGGCATCAACTGATGAGCTGTACGTTACCGTAAAAGGTAAAGGCGGCCACGGTGCCCAGCCACAACAAAATATCGACCCGGTAATTATCACCGCACATATATTAACTGCTTTGCAAACGGTAGTAAGCCGCTTTGCTGATCCTAAAAGCCCATCAGTATTGTCATTTGGTAAAGTGATAGCCAATGGTGCCACCAACGTAATCCCCAACGAAGTTTACCTTGAGGGTACCTTTCGTACTATGGACGAGAACTGGCGCGGCGAAGCCCACAAGCGCATGAAAAAAATGGCCGAAGGTATAGCCGAAAGTATGGGCGGCAGCTGCGATTTTAATATTATGCGTGGTTACCCTTTCCTGATTAACGAAGAGGTACTAACTCACGCCACCCGCGGCCATGCCGAAGACTACCTGGGCAAAGAAAACGTATTGGACCTGGATATCTGGATGGCGGCAGAAGATTTTGCCTATTACTCGCAGGCAGCCGATAGCTGTTTTTACCGCTTAGGTACCCGGAACGAAGCCCGCGGCATCACCTCATCAGTACATACCCCTACGTTTGATGTGGAAGAAGATGCATTTAAAATAAGTACCGGACTGATGGCTTATTTGGCTATTAAGCAGTTAGGGAATTAAGGGTAATGCTCCTATAAAACCGATTGTCATCCTGACGAAGGAAGGATCTATTAGCCAACGCGTTTACTACCATGCGAGGTCGAAAGCCAGGTTGGCGAATAGATGCTTCGTACCTCAGCATGACAGGATTAAGTTAGGGAAAAATATAATTACAACAACCCCTAAGCCAAACCGTCAATAATCAGTGATGAAGAAATTATTATTATTTGTAGCGTTTACTATTTTCAGCAGTTTTGCTTTTGCCCAGCAAATACAACGTTTTAACCCCGATACCATCCGCACCATTGTTATCGATTCTGCAGTAGATATCCGTTCGCATAAACTACGGGCGCAGGATTTTATTGACGCGGTGATGGCCGATACCAGTTTTTACCGGGCTTTTCAGCATATGAAAAAATATGCCTTTACTGCCGAAAATCGCATTTACACCTACGATAAAAAAAACAAGGTTGATGGCAAGGTTTACCGCAAGCTTAAGCACAGTAATATAGCTGGTCAGCATAAAATTGAATATATAACCAGGCAGGATAGCGGCACCGTTTACAAAAAAAACGGCAAATACAATTTGTACACCGTTGAAATGTTCGATTACATTTTCATGAACGCCTACAACTCCGATTTTGTAGAGGGCGATGGCTTACCGGGCGAAAAAGGTAAAAACGAGAGTTATAAAGCTAAGCTTAAAACACTGGTGTTTACGCCGGGCCGCAGGGTTACCGGCATACCGTTCATCGGCGATAAAACCGAGATATTCAGCAGGGATATGCAGCAGTTTTACTACTATGAATTTGCCCGCGGCAAATACCTGGATACCATTCCTGTTTACCGCTTTAAGGTAAGGTGCAAGCCCAGCACATCTGATGGCGACACCATGATTAAGGAAATGACCACCATTTTTGACGAACGCACGTTCGAGATACTTGGCCGCTACATCGACCTTAAATTCAGTAATATGTTCGTCGATTTTAATGTGCAGATGAACATCGAACTCAACAACTTTAACGGGCAGCTACTGCCCATTAAAATAACCTACCAGGGCAACTGGGATATTCCTTTCCACAAAGAGGAGCGCGCAAGCTTCTTGATTGTGCACAAGGATTATAAGAGGGAGTAAGCGCGACTTTCAAAATTATGTCATATATCCTTTTAATAACCGGGGGTATAATCTTTCCTTACGGTTAACTTTTTTAACATTCATTTATTTTGATAACCATCTGCTTTGTAAGTATTTCAATATAATGCCCGATGGTGTGTTATTTATACACGCCGCCTCGATAAAAAAATATATTTTTGATGGATAACTTTTTAAGTTAAACCAATTGAAGCGCTTGCGTACCCTTAAATTAATTTTGCTTTTTACTGCTATTCTTGATTTTACACTGGCGCGTGGTCAGTCGGTAAATTGTACAGGCAGTTTGGGCGATCCGGTAATTACCGAAACCTTTGGATCGGGGTCAAATCCGGGGAATGCGCTTCCGGACGGAATCAGCAACATGTCGTTTAGCAGCTACTGCCCCAACGATGGCTCGTACACCATTGTAAATGCCACCAATATATATGGCGGGGTTACCGGTAATTGCCACCCGGAGGCCTGGCAAACTGTAACTCATGACCACACCGGTGATGCTAACGGCTATATGATGATGATTAATGCATCCTACACGCCAAGTATATTTTTTACAAAGACCACGCCCGCCGTGTTATGCGAAAATACCACATACGAATTTTCGGCCTATATCCTGAACCTGATTAAGGCGGGCTCACCAGCCATCCGGCCAAATATTAAATTTACTATCGAAACTACCGCTGGCATGGTATTGGATTCATTGGTTACCGGTGATATTTTGGAATCAACCAGTGGCGACGACTGGATACGTAAGAGCTTCTTTTTTACAACCCCGCCAAATACCAGCCAGGTGGTTTTAAAAATGACCAATGAGGCCCCCGGCGGCAACGGCAACGACCTGTTGCTCGATGATATCAATTTCAGGGCATGTGGCCCAATAGTGCAAACAGGTTTTACCACTGTCGATGCTAACCAGCCGCAAAATCAATGTGTGGGCGAAAGCAAAACTTATACACTTAAATCGAAGATCGGGGCCGGATACTCTAATCCTAAAATGCAGTGGCAGGTAAACAAAAACGACGGGAACGGCTGGCTCGATATTGCCGGGCAAACAGCAGATGCCTATACTTTTACACAGGGCGGAAGTGCAGCCAGTATGTATCAATACAGGCTTGCCGCAGCCGGAGGCTCAAACATAAACTCGCCTACATGCAGGGTGTTTTCGGAGCCGCTGAGTGTTAACGTAAACGCTTATCCTGTTGTGCCAGATGTATCACCTGTTCAGGAATGTGAGGGTAAAACAGTAACGTTAAATGTATTTGGAGGGGCAACTGTTGATTGGACGGGGCCTGGCATTACCGCCGCTAATAAAAATCAAAACCCACTGATACTTACAAATATAAAGCCTGCCGATGCAGGCACTTATAGCTTTATAGTAACATCGGCTGCCGGCTGCTCTACCTCAAAATCGACAACCATCACCGTTATCCCTAAGGCGGTTATTACCTTAAATACTCCAACAGTTACCATTTGTAAGGGCGCATCTACTAATTTAAGTGCGAGTGCCCTGGGTGCCATCAGCTACAAATGGACGCCTGGCAAAGGTTTATCTGATAGTACTATTGCTAACCCCGTAGCTTCGCCTGCAGACACTACAATATACAAGGTAATAGTCACCAACAATATTGGCTGTACCGATACCGCTGCTTTAACTGTTAATGTGTTGCCGCGGCCGGTTGCAATTACGCAAACCAAACAAAGCATGTTCCAGGACAGGCCAATTACCCTGGTAGCGTCGGCACAAAGCGCCGATGTTTTCAACTGGACACCCACCACCGGCCTTAGCGATGCCAATGTGTTAAACCCGGTTGCCAACCCGACCGATGATATAAAATATACATTGCATGTAAAATCGACCTATAATTGTGGCGAAGATACCAGCAGCGTTTTTGTAAAAGTTTATCATAAAGTGGTTGTGCCTAACGCTTTTTCGCCCAATGCCGATGGCGTAAATGATACCTGGGAAATTGAAGGCCTTTTTACCTACCCTGAAAGCGTAACAACGGTGTTTAACCGTTACGGACAGCAGATATTTAAAAGCATTGGCTACGCCAAACCCTGGAAGGGCACCTATAACGGCGCCAAATTACCACCCGGCACCTATTACTACATCATCGACCTTAAAACGGGCCAGCCTAAACTTACGGGATGGGTGTTGATTGTTTTATGATTTTTATATGATTTCACCGATTATTGGATGATTACATAGATTTGATTGCTGATTTAACCAAATGGATTGTTTACGATGTCATTCAGCCACATGAAAAATCGGTGAAATCAACCGCAATCGGTGAAATCATTAAAACAATATGAACTTATCTATCTGCTCGTTGGTAAACTTTATGGTATCGGCGTTTAACAGCTGGCCGGTTTCATCAAACTCCTTGTTGATGCCTGAAATATGTAGTTTAAGGGCCATCACATTCAGGTGTACATAGTGGCAAACACCGGTAAAATGATCAATACCCCTGATGTTGCCATATTTGCCCGATGATATGCCAACCAGCGCTGCTTTTTTATCATAAAAGCTCGCCGGAAAGTCGCAGGCGTCAATAAAAACTTTTAGTACCCCGGGGTAGCTGCCATTGTACTCGGGTATCACAAATATAAACTTATCGGTTTGGGTAATTGTTTTTTGAATTTCGGCAAATTCCGGGCTTCGCTTGCCATAAAGGTCGGTTTCAATAAGGTTGGACGGCAATTGCGCCAATGATAGTACACCCGCTTCAACTCCTTTTTCCTGCAGTTTTTGCTGATAATATTTGGCCATTTTTAAGGTAGAACTGCCGGGGCGGTTAGTTGATGCGATGATAGTTATCATTTATAATTATTGAATTATTGATTTATTGAATTATCGAATTGCAATTCTTTCAGCATCTAAATTGCTGATATGTACAGTATTAAATATAAAAGAGAAATAGCGTCATCTTGCTAATTCATCAATCATTAATTCAATAAATCGATAATTCAATAATTGCTAATTATGTTTGTAAATTGACTAAACCTGTGGATTTCGTAATTGTTTAATTCCGTATCTTTATCACCGGATAAAAACATTACGAAAGTAGAAATTTCTGACCCTACTTTACGTTTATATAAATCATTGTAACATCAAAATTTTTTATACTATAGAATGAGTAAAATTATTGCTTTAGCCAACCAGAAAGGTGGCGTAGGAAAAACTACATCATCTATAAATCTGGCTGCAAGTTTGGCTGTATTAGATTTTAAAACATTATTGGTTGATGCCGATCCGCAGGCAAACTCTACTTCGGGTATCGGTTTTGATCCCCGCAATATAAAGAACAGTATTTACGAGTGCATTATTAACCAGGTTGACCCGCACGAGGCTATCCAGAAAACGGAGACCCCTAATCTTGACCTGCTGCCCGCTCATATTGACCTGGTAGGTGCCGAGATTGAGATGATTAACCTGAGTGGGCGCGAATACAAAATGAAACAGGTATTTGAAGCCGTACGCGACGAATACGATTTTATTATTATTGATTGTTCGCCTTCGTTAGGTTTAATCACTATCAACGCTTTAACCGCAGCCGATTCGGTAATTATACCGGTACAGTGCGAGTACTTTGCATTGGAGGGTTTAGGTAAATTGTTAAACACCATCAAAATTGTACAATCGCGCCTTAACCCGCAGCTGGAAATTGAAGGTATTTTGTTAACCATGTACGATGTGCGCCTGCGCCTGAGTAACCAGGTGGTTGATGAGGTAAAAACGCATTTTGAGGATATGGTTTTTGATACCATTATACAGCGTAACACCCGCTTAAGCGAAGCGCCAAGCTTTGGTGTATCTGTTATTATGCACGATGCTACCTGTAAAGGCGCCATTAATTATTTGAACCTGGCCCGCGAAATTATCCAGAAAAATGGCCTTGTAAAAGCCGAAGCAACAACGGTAACAGCAACAGTATAAGTAAATGAGTAGTGAAAGAAGAAATGCCCTGGGCAAAGGATTAAGTGCGCTGTTGAATGACTCGGTAAACGTACAACCATACCAAAACAAAAGCACCAAAAAGGAAGAGGCATCAACTTCGGCCGCCGAGGTGAGCAGCCTTGGCTCGGTTAATGAGATCAGGCTTGATGAGATAGAAGTTAACCCTTTTCAGCCCCGTACTGACTTTGACGAGCTTGCTTTAAATGAACTGGCCGACTCCATCAAGCTGCAGGGCCTTATACAGCCTATTACCGTTAGGCGTATCAACGCGCATAAATACCAGCTGATATCCGGCGAACGCCGTTTCCGCGCATCAAAACTGGCAGGGCTAACCCAGTTGCCTGCTTATGTGCGTACTGCCAACGACCAGCAAATGCTGGAAATGGCCCTCATTGAAAACATCCAGCGCGAAAACCTGAACGCTATTGAAGTAGCCCTAAGCTTTCAGCGGATGATTGAGGAATGTAACCTGAAACAAGAAGAACTGGGTGACAGGGTAAGCAAAAACCGGTCGACGGTTACCAACTACCTGCGTTTATTAAAATTGCCGCCAAGCATCCAGGCATCCATCCGCGATGGTGCGCTTACTATGGGCCATGCCAAGGCACTCATCACTATTGATGACCCTGCCAAGCAATTATATTTGCACCAGCATATTATTCAGCAAGGCTTATCGGTTCGTAAGGTTGAAGAATTAGTTAGGGAAATGCAGAAGGCTCCCGTAAAAAAGGAGGGCAAGCAACCCGAGCCTGTTTCATACCAATTACAAAAAATACAAGACGATTTAGCTTCCAAATTCAGTTCGCGGGTAACGCTTAAGTTAGGCGCCAAGGGCAATGGGGTTATCGAAATTCCCTTCCTGTCAGAAGATGATCTTGGCCGTATCCTTGAAATGCTGGATTGGTAGGTAATGAGAATCAAGAGTTAAGAGTCAGGAATCAAGATAGAAAAGCAAATGAATTGATCTTTTTGTGATTCGAATAAAATGTAATTAAAATACCAAAAATAAAAAGCCGGCCGCTGATAAAAACTTATCAGGGGCCGGCTTTTTTATATAATAGTTAATGTGTGCATAATAATTAGTGGCTAAACCTGTTAATGATTTGTTTAATAAGGTGTTTTTGTAACGGCGGGATATAGCTTCTTAATCCGGCTATAAAAATTACCTTTGTAATCAAATAAAAGCGGGCCTCTTATCAAGTTTTAAAAGCCTGCGTTTATTTAAATTTTATCAGCTGCATGTATAAATATTTGTTAATTATTGGTTTTGTTATGCTATTTGCTTTTGCGGCCAACGCGCAGCAACAACATGCAGATACCACATCGATAGCCAAAAAAGATACTTTTAAAAAGGCATCGGGTACCGCGCCGGGCTCTTTTGCGCCACCTATCAAAAAAGAGAAGGAATACCACCCAGATAGCACCCACAGCCCGCACAAGGCGGTAATGCACTCGCTGATGATACCCGGCTGGGGGCAGTTGTACAATCACCGCTGGTGGAAAGTGCCTATCATTTATACAGGCATAGGCCTTTTGGCATCGGCAGTAATATTTAACCAGCATTACTACAACGAGTTTAATATACTTGCCCATTATTATAAAAGCGGGGTAGCACCGGTAAAAGGCGATGCCTATTACGATGAGTATATAGCCTATACCAATAATAAAGTTCCGGCCCAGAATATATATGATGCGCTTGACAGTTACCGCCGCAACCGCGATTTAAGTATCCTGGGTATTTTAGGCGCATGGGGTATTCAAACCATTGATGCCTATATTGATGCCAAGTTTATCCACTCGTACACGGTTGATAACAACTTTGCTTTTAAGGTTAGTCCGGGAATGATTAACCGGCCGGTTTACGCGCAAACTGCTTTTGGTAGCTATATTCCGGCTGTAAAAGTTACCTTTACGTTTTAACAGCACATTTATAACTTAGCTGTTAATCTCAACACATACATTAAAAATGAAAATAGCGTTACTCGGCTACGGAAAAATGGGCAAAATGATTGAAAAAATTGCTCTTAGCCGCAATCATGAAATTGTTTTAACCATCGATCAGGATAACCTGCATGAACTAACTGCCGAAAACCTGCAAAAGGCCGATGCGGTTATCGAGTTTAGCATGCCCGCAACAGTGTTGGGCAATATTCAACATTGCTTTAACGCCGGCGTACCTATAGTAGTTGGCACCACCGGCTGGTATGATAAGCTTGATGAGGTAAAACAACAATGCGAGGAAAGTAACGCTTCACTAATGTATGCCACCAACTTTAGCGTAGGTGTTAACATATTTTTCCATATTAACCGGATGCTGGCTAAAGTGATGAACAACTACCCATACTATGATGTACAAGTAGAAGAGATTCACCACATGCAAAAGCTGGATGCCCCAAGTGGCACCGCCATAACCATTGCCGAAGGGATCATCGATAATCTTGACTCCAAAAAAGACTGGCTGAATGTGCTGACAACCGACGACGGGGCAGATGATCAAAACCCGCTGCCAGATCAGCTATTAATAGAATCCTTGCGGATTGACAGCGTACCCGGCACCCACACCGTTATCTACGATTCGGAAGTGGACACCATCGAATTTAAACATACTGCTCATAACCGCAGCGGCTTTGCCCTTGGCGCTGTTTTAGCTGCCGAGTGGATACAGGGTAAAAAAGGCTTTTACACGGTTGATGCCATGTTCGATTTTAAAAGCTAACCCCCTGTTTTATCAATGGATATAGCGGGTTACGTAGGCGTTTATTTACTGTTGGCCCCTGTATTGTTATTGATGCAGGTTGGGCTTTGGAAGCTGTTTCAAAAAGCCGGCCGCCATGGCTGGGAGTCCTTGATTCCGGTTTACGCTACCTATGTAATGCTGAAAATAAGCGGCAGGCCCGTGTGGTTGCTACTGTTGTTATTGATACCGGGTATTGGTGTTATTGTAGCTATTGGTATCACCATTGATTTTGTAAAAAGCTTTGGCAAAACAAAAATGCGCCAGATAGCCGGTGCGGTACTTTTGCCATTCATTTTTTTGCCCAAATGGGGTTTTGATAGAAATACCCGGTACCTGGGCCAATCGGCCAGCTATGAGTTTCGCGAAGAATATCACCACCTGTTACATAAATCCTCAGCCCGCGAATGGGCCGAGACTGTCTTTTTTGCTGTAGTTGCCGTTACGCTTATCCGTTTGCTGCTTATCGAAGCTTATACCATTCCATCTTCATCCATGGAAAGCTCGCTTATGGTGGGCGATTACCTGTTTGTGAGTAAGCTTAACTACGGTGCCCGGTTGCCTATAACACCGGTTTCATTTCCGTTTACACATAATACCATGCCCGGTATGGGTATCAAATCATATTGGGAGGGCATCAAGTTGCCTTACTTCAGGTTGCCGGGTTTTGGCGATATCAAAAGGGGCGATGTGGTGGTTTTTAACTTCCCGATGGAGGCCGATTCGCCATGGTACCGCCCGGTTGACAAGCGCGAGCATTTCATTAAGCGCTGCGAGGCAATACCCGGCGATAATGTGCGGCTAATAAGCGGCCAGGTATATATTAACGGCCGGCCCATACCACCACCACCAAATGCCGAAATGGAGTATGCTGTGCATACTGATAGTAACACGTTTAACTTTAATCCCGAACTGATTTATAAACTTCACATATCCGATATACAACCATTTACCCGTACCGATTATTTGATGAACATGACGCGGCCATCGTTGCTTGTGGCAAAAAAAGTTGCGGGTGTTAAATACATCAGGCCTAACATTCAGTTTGGTGGTGTATATGATCCCGAAGTATTTCCGCACAGCCCAGGCCACCGGTGGAATGTAGATAACCTTGGCCCTTTCACCGTACCCAAACGTGACCTCACCATAAAATTAGACACACTTAATCTCCCCATTTACCGCCGCGCCATCGAAGTTTATGAAAATAACAAGCTGCAGGTAAACGGCAGCAGCATCAGCATCAACGGCCGCCAAACCAATTCCTATACCTTCAAAATGGACTACTACTGGATGATGGGCGATAACCGCCACAACTCCATCGACTCCCGCTTCTGGGGCTTTGTGCCCGAAGACCATATTGTAGGCAAAGCTATTTTTGTGTGGATGAGCTGGGACACCAATGCCCCTTTTGCGGATAAAATACGCTGGGATAAGGTGATGCGGATAATCAGGTAGAGGTTGTAGATGTGCAGATTTCAAATGACAGATGTGCAGATGCAAACCCCATGTTATTTGGCGTTGTAAAATCCGGGGACTATGAATGAGGAAGAGGGTTCAGAATAAGAATAGTGTCATCATATCACCACTATCCTGATCGCCTTCTACCGCGGGCACGACTTTGATACCGCTTACCTTTGGCCTTTTACCTTTTACCTTTCGCCTATAGTTCGTCCAATTCCCGCAGAAGCTCCAGGCCTGCCTCCCATGTTCCTAATCCCGATGAAGCGTTAATATGGCTGGCATCACCTATGCTTACCAGTTTGCTGCCCCAGGCATCGGCAAATAGTTGGGCGCGTTGGGGTGTTACGTAAAAATCATTGGTGCTCATTACCGTGGTACTTTTAAACGGCAGCTTTATTAGCGGCACAGGCGCAAAGCCGGTTGTTCCGGTTGGGTAGCTTTCGGCTTCGGTATCGCTGGGGGCAACCAGCAGGGCAGCTTTAATGGCTACATTATATTCCATTGCCCAATAGGCAATGGTGGCGCAGGCCAGGCTATGGCCTACCAATATCACATCTTTAGCATCATATTTGTCTACATAGGCCTGCAGGGTGGTTATCCAGTCGGCACAAACGGGTGTTTCCCAGTCCTGCTGTTCAACGCGGGTAAAACCAAATTGTTTTTCCCAAAGCGATTGCCAATGCTGCGGCCCCGAATTACCCAGGCCCGGGATGATGAGGATAGTTGATTTGAACATGATTTTTCGCATAGTGTTTATTTTTAAGGGTGCTCAAGAGGGCTGCGCCGTTTAAGGATTTTACAGGATTAACAGGATTTTTGAACACGATTGAAAGATTTTACAGGGTTAACAGGATTTTTTTCGAAAGTTTAATGTCGCGTCCTAACTCCCCTTTCACGGGGCCGGGGGCCTTCTGCCGCTTTTTTTATTTCCTGGTTGCGTTGTTGCAGCAAGCGGGTCATATAGCGTTCCAAAAACAGGAAGTTAGCTATAATTCCTAAAAATCCCAAGGGAGCGTCAAACATAAAAATATCCTTCATCAGGGTTTGGTTATTGATGGGATAAAAATAATGTTCGTGACGGAAGGCTTTAAATGCGCCCTTAACCATTTCGTCTGTAAAATAATTGGGATATTCCATTTCGGTAACCCTGGAGGTTAGGGTCTGCCAGATGCCGAAATGCTTTGCCCGCCAGGTAACGGTTTCACCCAGCTCAATCAGACCGCTGGTTCGCCCGGCAATAGCTGTTTCGCCGCTTTGCTGCATCGAATCTACATGCATATCAATGCTCCTGGCCAAATCGAAACACCGGGTAACTGGGGCATTAATGTGGGTGGCTAATTCAATAATCGGCATGATTTTCAGGATTATACAGGATTAACAGGATTTTTGAAGATCGGTAAGATTAATTACAGGATTTTTTTGACAATATGAAAATCAAAAAAAATCCTGTTAATCCTGCAAAATCCTTAAATCCTGTCTAAAACTCCGCATTCTTCGGGAACCTTGGGAAAGGGATCACATCGCGGATGTTGCCCATGCCGGTAACAAACAGCACCAGGCGCTCAAAGCCTAAGCCAAAACCGGCATGCGGGCACGAGCCAAAGCGGCGGGTATCCAGGTACCACCAAAGCTCGTCCTTGGGGATGCCCATTTCGTCCATGCGCTTTTCTAACAGATCCAAACGCTCTTCACGTTGCGAACCGCCCACAATTTCGCCTATGCCCGGGAAAAGGATATCCATAGCGGCTACCGTTTTACCATCGTCATTCTGGCGCATGTAAAACGATTTGATCTCTTTAGGGTAATCGGTCAGGATCACCGGTTTTTTAAAGTGTTTCTCAACCAGGTAGCGTTCGTGTTCGCTTTGCAGGTCGGTACCCCAGCCTTCAACGATATATTGGAATTTCTTCTTTTTATTCGGTGTCGATTCCTTTAGGATCTCGATAGCCTCGGTGTAAGTAAGGCGTTCAAAATCGTTATCTAAGCAAAAGTTCAGCTTCTCTAATAAAGTCATGTCCGATCGCTCGTTCTGTGGTTTTTGCTTTTCTTCTTCGGCCAGGCGTTGGGTTAAAAATTCAATATCATCGGGACATTTATCCAGCGCGTATTTGATCACGTATTTCAGCATGTCCTCGGCAAGGTCCATGTTGTCGTGCAGGTTGTTAAAGGCCACTTCCGGCTCAATCATCCAAAACTCGGCAAGGTGGCGGGTAGTGTTCGAGTTTTCGGCACGGAATGTTGGTCCGAAGGTATAAATATCGCTCAGGGCCATAGCACCCAGCTCGCCTTCCAGCTGGCCGGATACGGTAAGGTTGGTTGATTTACCAAAAAAATCCTGCTTGTAATCTACCTCGCCGGTATCTGTTTTAGGGATGTTGTTTAAATCGAAGTTGGTTACGTGGAAAGCTTCGCCCGCACCTTCGGCATCCGATTGGGTGATAACCGGGGTATGCAGGTAAATAAAACCACGCTCCTGAAAAAATTGGTGCACCGCGAATGCCAGGCTGTTACGCAGGCGGAATATCGAACCAAAGGTGCTGGTACGGAAACGCAGGTGGGCGTTTTCCCTCAAAAACTCCAGGCTGTGTTTTTTGGGCTGGATAGGATATTTTTCGGGATCGCTGTCGCCTAAAATTTCGATATCCTGTGCTATAACTTCAACTGTTTGACCTTTGCCTAATGAAGCGATGAGTTTGCCCGATACGCTTAGCGCCGCGCCAACTGTTATACGTTTTAGCAAAGCAGGATCGGTGTTTTCAAAATCAACAACAATCTGGATGTTATTATTAGTTGAGCCATCATTCAAAGCAATAAAACGATTTGACCGGAAGGCACGAACCCATCCTTTAACTGTTACATCAATATCCGTTTGCTGGCTTTGCAGCAATGCTTTGATCTTTGTGCGCTGACTCATAATGTGTAATTATGTATAAAATTGTGTATTTTTTTGAGCCGCAAAAATACAATTATTTATGTAATGTAACTTTGAATTTGCCATCTAAAAAACTTATACTATCGGCCTTAGCGCCCGGCTGGCTATCATATGTTTTGATGAATTTCAGGTCGAAAAAACCTTGTATGATCATATCTGCCTGGTTAACCGATATAACGCTCACCGAGTTTAGATGGGTAGGGCTAAGGGCATACTTTTGGGTAATGGCGCCGTTTTTTTTGAGCATGTAATATCCCTGGTGATTTTTTAACGGATAGTAGCCAACGCCGCCTATGCTCAGTTTAATTGCAAAAGTTTCCTCTTCGCCGGCCTGGGTTTGGGTGCCGGCTATGGTTGTTGTATCGCCCAGTATGCTGGAGGCAGCAGGTTGTATTTCCCATTTGGCACCGTCTTTATCGGCAATAATAAAATCGGGTGTTACCGGCACTACGCAACATGATTTTTTGGCGCATGAGCCCAAGAGCAATAAGGTAACGAAAAAAAATGAAAGCAGGCATTTTTTCATAACGGTGAAACAGCGGCGGGTTGGCAATAAAGGTTGTACTAAAGGTATACAAATTAAGGGACATGCATTAGGGTATTTAATTTGTGCACAAAGTTGCCCTATGATATATTCGATGGTTAAAGCGCCGGGATGAGGAGCTATTTGCTTAAGTTTGCCGCTCAATTAATTCGTTATCATGAACCCTAAAGTGAGCCTGGTTATTGGCATTTTATGCATCTCGTTTTCGCCAATATTTGTGAAGCTTGCGGGGGTATCGCCAATTGGCTGCGCATTTTATCGGGTGTTTTTTGCCTGGCTTTGTTTGCTGCCCTATTGCATTATCAAAAGCAAGCTCCGGGTTAAAAAAAAGCAATTGGTAATTGCTATCATAGCGGGTGTAATTTTTGCCGCCGATGTAGCCGTTTGGAATTTATCACTGTTAAAAATAAGCGCCACCGTATCAACGCTGATTGCCAACCTGGCGCCTGTTTGGGTTGGGCTGTTCAGTTTCCTGTTATTTAAAAAAAGTTCGGGCAAGTTGTTTTGGATAGGTACGGTAGTGGCCATAGCAGGCATGGTGGTGCTGGTAGGATATCAGCATATTTTACACCTGGAGCTTAACGCGGGTATTTTGCTTGCCGTACTGGCCAGCCTGTTTTACGCTACGTACATCATGACATCAAAAAACATCATGGGCGGCATTGATGTTTTTACCTTTATGTTTTACAGCATGATGGGGGCAAGCGTGTTCCTGCTGGTTGTTAATAATTTTATGGGCACAAGCATTTTGCATTTCCCGGTAAAAGTTTGGCTTTGCTTTTTGGGGATGGGGGTAATTTGCCAGCTTGTCGGCTGGCTTACCATTAATTATTCTTTACG
The DNA here is from genome assembly GCF_056402115.1 of Mucilaginibacter sp. P4_C11. Classification (NCBI taxonomy): domain Bacteria; kingdom Pseudomonadati; phylum Bacteroidota; class Sphingobacteriia; order Sphingobacteriales; family Sphingobacteriaceae; genus Mucilaginibacter; species Mucilaginibacter sp. P4_C11. Next base: position 119,060 of record NZ_JBFUIA010000006.1, read on the forward strand.
CTACCTCGAATCGACCAAGGTATCTATCGCCTTGCTGAGCCAAACTGTTTTTGCCGCCATACTGGCCGCTATTTTACTGAACGAAAAACTGGAGCTGAACGAGATCATCGGCAGCGTAATTGTGCTGGCTGGTATTGCGGTAACATTTTTAAAGCGCAGGCAAGTAACCATGGTTTAGGTTAAGGATATAATTTATTATCTTCAATTAATGAATTTTCTCCCTTTCGAAAACCTTGTCATTTTAACTCCGCATCAGCCGGCCGAGGTTGAAGCGATATTGCAAAAGGCTGTAATGCCCTCCCGCTTTAATTATGAAAACTGGGTATTTTACAACAAAAGGGAACCATTATTCATTGGTGATGTATTTGACCTTCAATTCAGGTTTGAGCCGCCACATAGCCCCCGAGCGACCATGGTGCCCATAGCCAAAGGAGGTATTGCGCCGCATTTGCAGGGAAGTAAAATAAGTTTGAAGATTTTTCCGTCAATGATCATCTTCATGGTGATTGGCGTGCTTTTTTGCTGGGAAATGGCTTTTATATTTATTTCAAGGACAATTAAAGATAATTTTAGTTATTGGTTGCCTTTCGTAGCCCCAATTTTGGCTTACCTGCTACTTATCGTTTTCTATAAATATGAAGCAAGCGGTGTTAAATCATCGCTGCTTAAATTGTTAGATGGTAAGTTTGCTTAGCGTTGGCGTTTGAATTTTAAAGCCCTCGCCATCAAATAAAAGTGTAATTTAACGTTTGCGGATTTAGGGCAACGCTCATCTTTGCCTACATTTGCATTTTAGCGCATGATCATAAAATCCACCATCGACCGTATTATGGAAGCCACCGACATTGTGGAGGTGATAGGGGAATTTGTGCAGTTAAAAAAGCGGGGCGCCAATTACGTGGGCCTGTCGCCATTTGCTAATGAGCGCACACCTTCGTTTACGGTGTCGCCGGCAAAGGGCATCTTTAAAGATTTTTCGACAGGCAAAGGTGGCTCGGCGGTTACCTTTTTAATGGAGCTGGAGAAATTCAGCTATCCCGAGGCCTTAAAATGGCTGGCCAAAAAGTATGGTATCGAGGTAGAGGAAACCGTTGAAGCCCCCGAAAACCGGGAAGAAGACCTGCGCCGCGAAAGCCTGATGATTGTATCGGGTTATGCCGCCAAATTTTTTCATGAAAGTTTGCTTGAAACAGACGAAGGTAAAAGTATCGGCTTAAGCTATTTTAAGGAGAGGGGCTTCAGTAACGATATCATCAAAAAATTTGAGCTGGGTTACTCGCCCGATCAATGGGAGGCGTTTACCGGCAGCGCCATAAAGGAGGGTTATAAAGAACAATTCCTGGTAGATAGCGGCCTGTCTGTAAAACGGGATAACGGTACCTTGTATGACCGTTACCGTGGCAGGGTAATGTTCCCTATACATAATTTTACAGGCAGGGTTATCGCGTTTGGCGGCCGTACCTTAAAAAAAGATAAAAACGTACCCAAGTATGTAAACTCGCCCGAGAGCGAGATCTACCATAAATCGAACGTACTTTACGGCTTATATTTTGCCAAAAAGGCCATCCGCGAGGAAGATAACTGCTACCTGGTTGAAGGCTATGCCGATGTGCTTTCGGTAGTGCAGGCCGGTATCGAAAACGTGGTGGCATCATCGGGTACATCCTTAACCGTTGAACAGATCAAACTCATCAGCCGGTTTACCAAAAACATTACCATTTTATATGATGGCGATGCCGCGGGTATAAAAGCGGCCATCCGCGGGTTGGATATGATCCTGGAGGAAGGCCTTAACGTAAAGGTAGTAACCTTCCTTGATGGGCACGATCCCGACTCGTACGTACAAGCCAATGGCTCAAGCGCGTTTAAAAAATACATCGAGGAAAATAAAAAGGACTTTATCCTTTTTAAGGCTAATACCCTGCTAAAAGATGCAGGGAACGACCCGATAAAAAAGGCAGGCGTTATCCGCGAAATTGTAGAAAGTATTGCCAAAATTCCAGATTCCATCAAGGCATCGGTGTTCATTAAAGAGTGCAGCTACATTTTGCAGATTGATGAACGCGCGCTGCTATCCGAACTTAACAAAATGCGCCAGGCCAAGGCCAAAAAGGATGGCCAGCAGCAAAATCATAATCGGTACCAGCCGGAAATGCCGCCTGATGAGCCTCATTTTTTTGACGAGGTTGACCTGGCGCCAAGCACTCCTAAAAAAGAGTATTTCCAGGAGAAGGAGATTATCCGCCTGCTGTTGTTATACGGCAGTAAAATGATTGACTGGGATGGCATTGCCAATACCTACATTGGCCCTTTTATGATAGCCGAATTAGGCGATGTTACCTTTGAGCATGAAACCTGCAAGCTATTTGTTGAACTTTATCAAAAAGAGGTTGAAAATGGTATTTTGCCAGAGGATGCCTATTTCATTCACCACGCAAATAAAGGCATTGTTGATATCAGTATTGATTTGCTCAGCTCCAAATATACCCTGAGCGAGAACTGGTACGATATGCACAAGATTACTATTCATGACGAACAGCATAATATGAAGGCCACCATCCTGGGCGCTATTTTTCATCTTAAAAAGCATAAGGTAGAGGGCATGCTGGATAACCTTCGGGTCGAACTCAAAAATGCATCGTCGGAAGCCGACCAGGAAATATTGCTTAACCAGTATATGCGCATGAAAAAGGTTGAAAAAAGTATCTCCGACTTTTTAGGGTCAGTAATTATCAAATAATGGCCCAACACCTTGATCTTGGTCGCGCGGGCGAGGCTTTAGCCAAAACACACCTGGAAAATGCCGGTTATGAAATACTGGACGAAAACTGGACGCACGGTAAAGCCGAAATTGACCTTATTGCATATAAAGACAAGGTTATTATATTTACCGAAGTGAAAACGCGCACCGGCACCGGTTTTGGCATGCCCGAGGATTTTGTTGATGCACGCAAGCAAAAACTATTGGCCGATGCCGCCGACGAATATATTTACATTATGAACCACCAGGGCGAGGTGCGGTTTGATATCATCGCTATTTTGTTTGACAAGGATAAAAATTATATACTAAACCATATCGAAGACGCGTTTTGGCCGTCGGGTACATTATGAAAAAGATGAATAGTAAATTAAAGATATTTTTTGCAGCCGGTTTACTGCTGGCTTTGGGCTGTAACAGTTGCAAACAAAAACCGGCTGATAACGGCGCTGATTATACCATGAGCCCGGAAGCCGGCACCACTTACAAAGCCGGTGATGTAGTGAAGGTAAAAGTGGGCTTGCCTGCCGATACCAAACCCGATTCGGTAGTGTACATGATGGAAGAAACCCGTTTAGGTGTTGCTAAAGATTCATCGGCCATCAGCGTGAAAACAGACAGCATCCCCCTGGGTATAAAACTGATTACTGCCAAAGTGTACCAGGGAGGTAAAAGCCAGGATGTAACTACCAATATTTTGCTGCTGGCTGGTAAAGCGCCCGAAGCTTACAGCTATAAAGTAGAGAAGACTTACCCGCATGACACAAGCTCATATACCGAAGGGTTAGAGTATTTGGATGGCATTATGTATGAAAGTACGGGTGATCCCGGTCATTCTACCATTCGTAAAAACAACCTGGAAACAGGTAAGGCAATACAGCTTACCAAATTAGGCGACCAATATTTTGGCGAGGGGTTAGCTGTAGTGGGCGATAAAGTAGTGCAACTTACCTATCGCGAAAAAGTTGGTTTTGTGTATGATAAGAGCAATTTAAAGCTGCTAAAAACATTTACCAACAACGTAGGCGTTGAAGGATGGGGTATGTGTTTTGATGGTAAAAAACTTTACATGGATGATAGCACCAACAAGATTTGGTTTTTGGATAAGGATACCTACCGGCAAATTGGCTCTATTGAAGTTTGCGACGATAAAGCCAAGATAGATTCTGTAAACGAGCTGGAATATATTAATGGTAAGCTATATGCCAACGTTTACCAAAAGGATGAGATATTGGTAATTAACCCTAAAACAGGTGCTGTTGAGCAAAAAATTGACATGAGAAACCTGTATCCCGAATCGGAGCGGCCCGCCGGCCGCGATTGGGGAAACAACGTGCTTAACGGTATAGCCTACGATGCCGCCACCAAACGCATTTTTGTAACCGGCAAAAAATGGCCCAAAATGTACCAGGTAAAGTTTATAAAGCAATAGTGTTAAGTCGGAAGTACTAAGTCTAAAGTCTAAAATTAAGAAAAACAGATCGTCATTGCGAGGTACGAAGCAATCCCCGATATGYTAAGTCCCACTTAGTTAGGGATTGCTTCGTACCTCGCAATGACGGTAGTTTAGTACATGGATTTGGCCATATCTCGTTGCGCGTCATCACGTTTTTTTATTTTTAAAAGAGCATTTTTTGTAAGTTATTGGCCCTTAATATACTCAAAAGCTCTCACTCCCTGATGCCCGCAATCCTTCCAAACAAACAGCATGCCCGCAAGCGGCTGTTGCTCCAGTTCATTGGCGGTAAGGCCTTTTTGGGCGGTGGTGATGTACAGGTCACTTAGGTTGGGGCCGCCAAAGGTGCAGGATGTTACATTGGCTACGGGTAGGGGTAAGGTAAATAATTTGGTTGCGGTATGCGGGTTCCAGCGGCTTACCTGCCAGCCGTTCCAGTGGGCAATCCACAGCATGCCTTCGGCGTCGATGGTCATGCCATCCGGGTAGCCATCTTTTCCATCGATAGTGATCACCGTTTTTTTGTTGGAGATTGTGCCGCTGTGTACATCAAAATCATAGGCCACCACATTCATGGTCGGTGTATCAATATAGTAAAACGTTTTATGGTCGGGGCTACATGCTATTCCGTTGGATATGGTGGTGCCATGTATTTTGGGTGTGATTTGCAGGTCGGCATCCAACGTATATAATTTCCCGGCGTTCGGCGTTTCGTCAATAGCCATCGACCCGATCCAGAACCTGCCGGCCGGATCGCATTTGCCATCGTTAAAACGGTTTTGGGGCAAATGAGCTTCCGGCTGGGCAAAAAATGCAGGCTCGCCACTTTCACGGTTAACCATAGCCAACCCGTTTTTTAACGCGGCAAGTAATTGTCCATCGTTGCAAACTGTTACCGCGCCAACCATCTGTTTAACATCAATGGTTCTGAAAGCCTTGTTTTCGGGATTGTATTCATGGATATGGCCGCCCATAATATCAACCCAGTATAATAGGTTACTACGCCAATCCCAAACCGGCCCTTCGCCCAAAAAGCTGGCGTGGTTAACTGCTACTTCTACCATTGTGTTATTTTATTTAATGCCATCGGGCAAAGTACTTACAGATGTCCAACCACCATCAACAATCAGGCTTTGGCCGGTAATGTGTTTAGCCTCGTCCGATACTAAAAACAGCGCCGTGTTGGCAATGTCGGTAACGTAAGCCGGCCGCCCCATGGGGGTAATGTTCGACCATACACGTTCATAATCTGCTTCTTCCATAGTTCGTTCGGTTAAGGTGGCGCCCGGCGCAACGGTATTTACATTGATGCGGTAGTGCGAAAGTTCGATCACCAGGTTTTTGGCCAGCATCTCTAACGCGGCTTTGGTCATGGCATAGGCGGCAAGGCTTTTGAGCGCCTGGTGCCCTACTACCGATGAGGTAAAGAGTATTGCCCCGCCATTTGCCTGATCTTTCATTTGTTTGGCCGCCACCTGCGCCAGGAAGAACGAGCCGCCGAGGTTTACGTCCATTACTTTGGAGAATGACTCTTTGGTATAGGCAAAAAAATCGCCATATAAGGTAATGCCGGCATTGGCTATCACAATATCCAGCCGCCCGTATAGCTTTACGGCAGTATCAACCATGCTATTGATGAAAGCTACGTCGCTTGAATCGCCGGGGACGGCTAAACAACTACCCGGATGGTTTTGGTTGATCAGGTCTTCCGCTTTTTTCGCTAAATCGATATCTATATCATTCAATATTACGGTAGCACCTTTTTGGGCCAGCATGCGGCAAATTTCAAACCCTATGCCCTGGCCCGCGCCGGTTATTATGGCTACTTTATTTTTAAAACTCATTATATCAGCTTAATGTGAATCTCTTAAAACCTTACTGCCCGAACCACCCACCAGGAAATCCATATCGGCCCCCAGGTGCGCCTGCTGCACATGGTCAATATACAGTTTTACATAACCACGATTAGTAACCGGTTCGGGCGAAACGTATTGCCGCTTTCGTTCGGCAAACTCTTCGGTGCTAATAGCTACATTTAACGTACGGTTGGGCACATCAAGGGTTATCATGTCGCCGGTTTGGATAAGGGCAAAATTGCCGCCTGCCGCAGCCTCTGGCGATACGTGCAATACTACAGTGCCAAAGCCTGTTCCGCTCATACGTCCGTCGGATATGCGCACCATATCTGTAATTCCCTTTTCCAGTAGCTTTTTGGGGATGCCCATATTACCAACCTCGGGCATACCAGGATAGCCTTTAGGGCCGACATTTTTTAATACCAAAACGCTGTTTTCATCAACCTCCAGCTCGGCGGTATCAATACGGGCTTTAAAGTCTTCAATGTTTTCAAACACTAAGGCTTTGCCGGTATGCTGCATTAAATGCGCACTGGCAGCCGATGGCTTGATCACGGCACCCTGCTCGCACAGGTTACCTCCTAAAATAGCCAGGCCGGTAGCCGTATTAAAAGGCGCATCAACCGTAGTTATTACGTTGCTGTTATAGCCCACGGCATTGCTGTAATTATGGGCAATGGTTTTACCGTTTACCGTGATGGCATCCCTATGAAGTATGCCATCCAGTGCCTTTAAAACAACAGGCAGGCCGCCGGCATAAAACAGGTCTTCCATAAAGTATTGCCCGGATGGCTGCAGGTTGGCTATCAGCGGGATGTTTTTTGATAACGGATCAAAATCCTTCAGTTCAAGTGGTACGCCAATGCGGCCGGCAATAGCCAGCAAATGGATCACAAAATTTGTCGATCCGCCTATGGCGGCGTTGGTCATGATGGCGTTTTCAAAAGCCTGGCGGGTAAGTATGTCGGATAATTTCAGATCTTCCTTAACCATCTCGACAATGCGTAAACCCGAGAGCTGCGCCAACACCTTCCGCCTGGAATCGGCAGCAGGAATAGCCGCGTTGCCCGGCAATGAAAGGCCCAATGACTCAACCATACAAGCCATAGACGAGGCTGTGCCCATAACCGCACAATGCCCCTGGCTGCGGCACATCGCCGCTTCTATGGTGAGCAATTCTTCTTCTATGATCTTGCCCGAGCGTACATCATCATGGTAGCGCCAAACATCGCTGGTGCCTATTTGCTTGCCACGGTGGTTACCCGTAAGCATTGGTCCGCCAGATACCACGATAGTAGGGATATTTACACTACAAGCGCCCATTACCAACGATGGGGTTGTTTTATCGCAGCCGCACAAAAGTACCACGCCATCCAGCGGGTTGGCGCGGATAGATTCTTCTACATCCATACTGGCCAGGTTACGGTACAGCATGGCCGTGGGCTTCATTAAAGTTTCGCCAAGCGACATTACCGGGAACTCGACCGGGAACCCGCCGGCCTCTAAAATACCCCGTTTTACCGAATCGGCAAGCTCGCGAAAATGAGCGTTGCAGGGGGTAAGCTCGCTCCAGGTATTGCAGATGCCTATTACCGGTTTACCTTGAAATTCATAGTCGGGGATGCCCTGGTTTTTCATCCAGGCGCGGTAAATAAAGCCATCCTTGCCTTTACGGCCAAACCATGCCCTGCTTCGTAGTTCTTGCTCGTCCATTAGTTGATATTGTTTTGCAGCCCGGGGGCGTTTATAATTGGTGCTGAAACAAATATAATCGCAATATTTAATTATGGATGCGCATTCATTGGTTGTTTTTTCTTTTGTAGAGGCGCATCACATGCGTCTTCCGTGGGATATTCAGGATTTGCATGGCCGATTTGAAGGCCGGATTTGCATGCTGGAGGGTAATTATGCGTCTTTCAGAAAAAAAATCATAGGCTACCCACCAAATCGCCCAGCACCTTAATACTCTGCTCCACCACATTGTCAAAACTTAGCCCAAAACTAATGCGGATAAAATTGGTGAACCGGGCATCGGTGCTAAAAATCTGGCCGGGGGCAATGCTGATGTTTTGTGCAATGGCAAGCTGGTAAAGTTCAAAAGCGTTGATGTGTTTATCCAGCTCAACCCATAGCGCGTACCCGCCTTGCGGCCTGCTTATTTTAGTGCCCGGCGGAAAATAGGTAGCGATAGCCTGTGTATACCTGAGCGATTGCGTGTACAAAGCCTTGCGCAGGTTACGCATATGCAAATCATACCGGCCGGTTTCAAAAAAATGGGCAATGGCAGCCTGCGTTGGCGTGGCCGCACTGATGGTATGCATCATTTTTAGATTGATGATTTGCTCTTTAAACCGCCCGGGGATACACCAGCCCACCCGGTAGCCTGGCGCTATCGATTTGGAAACAGAAGAGCATAACAATACCCAGCCATCCTTGTCATAGCTTTTGCAGGTACGCGGGCGGCTTTTACCAAAGTATATCTCGCCATAAATATCGTCCTCAATCAGTGGGATTTTTTTGGCGGCTAACAAAGTAACCAGTTGCTGCTTGTTTTCATCGGGCATACAGCTACCTACCGGGTTACTAAAATTGGTAACAAACAGGCATACTTTAATATCAACCTCATTGATGGCCTGCGTTAAATAATCCAGATCGATACCTGAGTCGGGGTTAACCGGAATTTCAAGTACTTTTAAATCAAGGCTGAGCATAATATTAAAAATGCCAAAATAGGTAGGGCTTTCAATAGCGATGGTATCGCCGGGTTTGGTAAGTGCACGCAGGCAAAATATCAGTGCCTCCATGCAGCCCTGGGTGGTAACTACATCATCTTCCGTAATATTACCGCCCCAGTTAAATGCGTTTTTGGCTATCTGTCTGCGCAACGAAACGTTGCCCTGCAGGTTTTCATAATTGATATTGCCAGATGGACTTTTGCGAATAGCCTCCATCATCGATTTATTGAGTTTGGCCATCGGTATCATGCTGATCGGTGGCGATGAGCGCGACAGGCGCAACACGCTATCGCAATCCATGTTTTGGTATACCATGGCTATCATATCGGTAACGCTGGCTTGCGCTATTTTTTGGATGGGCGGCTTTGTGGCCGGCACATGGTTAACTTTTGCAGGCGAAAACTTAACATAATAGCCCGATTTTGGGCGGGCCTCTATCATTCCCATATTCTCCAGCTCCACATAAGCTTTATACGATGTACTGATGCTAATGCCCTGCTCCAGGCTTAATGCCCGTACAGATAGCAGCCTGTCGCCGGTTTTTAACAGCTTTTGTTTGATTTGTTTTTCAATGCGCGATACTATCTGTGCATATAAAAAATCATCGGCCTGGGCTACTAATTGTTTTTCCATATCAAAATCTGTTATGGTCAAAATTAATAAAACTGAATCTGTTTTACTACAGGCAGATACTTTTACTTTGTATTTATAAATGATTTAAAAAAATGGAACTGCAACTCATCGATTATCAGCCCGAATACCAGCCTTACTTCGAAAAGTTTAACAAGGCCTGGCTCGAAGGATTTTTTGTGGTTGAACCGCTTGACAAATGGGTTTTAGAAAACCCCGGCGAAGCCATGCTGAAACAAGGCGGCAAAATATATTTCGCGGCGTCCGGCGATACCATTATAGGCACTGTTGGGCTGCGTTTTATTGAAGATGGCGTTTTTGAACTTACCAAAATGGCTGTTGATAAAGCCTATCACGGCGGCGGGGCTGGCAAATTTTTATGCCAGGCCGGCATAGATAAAGCCAGGGAAATGGGCGTTAAAAAACTTATCCTTTTCTCGAGCCGCGTTTTGAAAAACGCCATTCATATTTACCACAAACTGGGCTTTACCGAGATACCCGTAACACCCGGTACATATGGCCGCGCGGATATCATGATGGAGATAAATTTTAAATAATTGTTTCGGACAAAGGCGCTAACAAAGTAAACAAGTCAATAGAAGCTTAGCGTCTTTGAGCGAAACACTTCAACCCCTACTAAACTAACCATGAACATCACCCCAATAACCGAACAGCAAGTAGCGCAATTACGTGCCGAAACAATTGGCACAACTCAAAAAATACATTTCAACAACGCGGGGTCATCTTTAAACCCCGATGTAGTGGTGGATACCGTAATTAACTACCTGCGCGAAGAAGCAACCCTGGGCGGCTATGAAATTGAAGATAAATACCGGGAGCAATTAAACAATACTTACAACCTGGTAGCCAAATTGATTAATGCCGATGCGGGCGAAATTGCCATTGTTGAAAATGCAAGCACCGCCTGGGGCATCGCCTTTAACGGTATCGATTTTAAGCCCGGCGATGAGATCATTACCTGCGAAATGGAATACGTAACCAATATTATTGGTTTTTTAAATGTTCAAAAAATATTGGGTGTAACCCTTAAAATAATACCCAACGATACACAAGGGAATTTTCCGCTGGATGTTTTTGAACAGGCCATTTCGCCCAAAACAAAACTCATCGCCATAACACAGATCCCGTCGACGGCAGGTGGCATGATCCCGGTTGTGGAGATTGGGAAAATAGCCCGCAGGCACAACGTTTTATATTTGGTTGACGCCTGCCAAAGTGCCGGGCAAATTCCGCTTGATGTAAAAGAGATTGGCTGCGATATGCTATCCGTAACCGGCCGCAAATACCTGCGGGCCCCGCGTGGCACAGGATTTTTGTTTGTGCGTAAAGAGATCCAGGACTCGTTGAGGCTATTGTTTATGGATGGTTACAGCGCACCAACCGTAAGTTTGCATGATTTTAAACCACGAGGCGATGCCCGCAGGTTTGAGTTGTACGAGAAGAACCGTGCCCTCACCCTTGGGCTGGGTAAAGCAGTGGACTACGCCTTAAATATCGGCTTGGACAGGATTTGGGAGCGCATACAATACTTAGCCACCCTATTGCGCCGTGAACTGGCCGCGATTGAGGGGATTACCGTTCATGATTTTGGCGCGCAGCAATGCGGTATTATAACATTTTCGGTAAAAGGATTGGAGAATGCATTTGTAAAAAATAAACTGGCCGATAAAAACATCAATGTATCTGTTGGCAAAGCCATATCCACCCTTATTTATATGGATAAACATCATTTGCCAAGCAACGTAAGGGCATCGGTGCATTATTATAACACGGAGGAGGAGATACAGATACTTTGCGCCGAACTAAAAAGCATGCTTGTCAGCTAAAGTCCATATTGTGTTTACCTTACATTAAAGGCTTCTTAACATCAGGTTTAAATAGTTATTTTTGAAACCGATGTTAAGGAGCCTTTTCAGTTTTTGTCGATTTTTTATTTTCTGGACCATACTGGCCATCATTACCCGTGTGGTGTTCGAAGTCTATTTTCGCAACAAACTTAGTGGCGCCAGCTTTTCGGAGATAGCCCAAACCTTTCAGTACGGGTTCCTGATGGATGCTTCAGTTGCTGCATATATCAGTTCAATTCCACTGCTTGTATTTTGTGTTAACTGGTTTACCAAAAAGCACATTGGCAGTAAATGGCTCAGGTTTTATGTTTACCTGGCTGTGATTATCATCGCTATTGTAACGGTTGTTAACCTCAACATCTTCCGCGAGTGGGGTACCAAGGTGAATTTCAGGGCGTTTGACGTTTTCTTTAACGCGCCATCCGAGGCATTTGCAGCGTCCAGTTCGTCGCCGTTGTTTTTAACTTTTGTGCTGTTTGTGGTGTTGATAGCCGGGGGTGTTTTTCTGTCGAAATACATTATCGATTTTGATTTCAAAAAACCCAACGCGCCACTGATTCTCAAGCCCGTTATAGTGGTTTTATTGTTGGGCATAAACCTGTTGATCATCCGGGGCGGCCTGCAGGTAGCGCCGATAGCCCAAAGCAATGCCTATTTCTCGGCAAAACCCATCCTTAACCAATCGGCATTAAACACCGAATGGAACCTGATCCAGAACGTGGTTGAGAACCTGGAATCGCCGGGTAATCCTTACGTATTTATGCCTGCCGAAAAGGCTTCGGCGATGGTTGATAGCATGTACGCTGTAAAAAAGGACAGCACTTTACACATCCTGACAACCAACCGGCCCAACGTAGTTATTTTTCAACTTGAAAGTTTTACTGCCGACCTCATTGAATCATTAGGCGGCGAAAAAGGCGACTCACCTAACTTTGAAGATTTTATAAAACAAGGCGTTTTGTTTGATAGTGTATACGCAGCCAGCGACCGTACCGACAAAGGCATCGTAGCCATTATGAGCGCTTTCCCGTCGCAGGCTACGCGCACCATTATCATTGATAACGAAAAGCAGGAACGCCTGCCGGCCCTCTCCGGTGTTTTTGCCGACCTGGGTTACCGAACATCGTACTTTTATGGTGGCGAAAGTGAGTTCATGAACTTTAAAGCCTACCTGCTAAGCCACAAAATAACTGACCTGGTAGATAAAAGAGATTTTGAAGCTAAAGAAATGAACTCCAAATGGGGGGCACACGACGATATTTTGTTCCGGCGGAATATCAGTTACCTGAACAAAGTACAAAAGCCGTTTTTTAGCTATGTTCAAACGCTAAGCAACCACGAACCCTTTGAGCTTCCGGTTCCACCGCATTTCCCCGGCGATGATATGGGCAACAAATTCAGGAGTACTGCCTACTATACCGATGCCAGCCTTAAACAATATTTTGATGCCGCTAAAAAACAAAGCTGGTATAAAAACACGCTGTTTATTTTAGTGGCCGATCATGGGCACCGCTTACCGCTGGATAAATCGGAACCTTACCAACCCCGTAAATACCATATCCCCATACTGTTTTTTGGCGACGCCATTAAACCAGAATACCGCGGTCTGAGGGTGAAAAAGCTGGGCAACCAAACAGATATAGCCGCCACCCTGCTGGCTCAGTTAAACCTGCCACATCAGCAATTCAAATGGTCGAAGGATTTACTGAACCCCTACAGCCGGGATTTCGCATTTTTTGACTGGGATAATGGCATGGGCTTTATGCTACCCAACCAGGCTGTTACTTACGATAACGCAGGCCAAACGGTTAGCTATATTCAGACTAAGAACGCACCAAAAGGTTATACTGACAAAACGTTGGACTATGCCAAAGCTTTTATGCAACAGGTGTTTACGGATTATTTGAAGTAGCTGGGTTCAGCGGCTTCTTACAGATCATAAGGATTAAAAATTTTCAATTCTACAATCCTTTTAAAATCCGAGGTGTCATTGGTGATTAAAGTAAAATCGTTGACCAATGCAGTTGCCGCGATAATGGCATCTGGTGTTTTTATTTTTATTGCTTTTTTTATCGTAATAGTCCGCTCAACCAGATCTTCAGTTAGCGGGATGATATTTGAATACTTTAAAAATTCCAGCATTTTTACCTCTTCTGCCTCATCACTGTTGTAACCAAGCAGTTCAATTTTGGTAATAACGGAAATACGAAGCGCCTCATCAAAAATAATATCCAATGATTTAAGCTGACCTTTTGTAAATCGATTAGCAATATAATCTATCAGGACATTACTATCTACAAGGTATCCCATTCAGCCCTGCTCTGGTTAACATGTTCATGCATTAATTTAGCACTTTTTTCGGATAAAAAACCACGTAGTTGAGAGGGTTTAAGCGTTGGGGGCGCTACCTTCACGTTATGCTCGTCTTCTTTTATTTCAAACGCAATTATCTCTATCATTTTGCCTACGAGTTCATCTGGCAAAGTGAGTGTGAGGTTATTTTGATCTGATTTTAAAATTGTGCGTATCATGTATAGCAAATATATGCATTTTAAATACCATTTTATTCAAAGGTGTTAAGAACAACAATTTCGCCCGCTTTATAACTATCAATACATCTCCATAAATGCCTTCAACGCCCTTGATTGTGGTACATCTCTCCGGGTTATCAGTACGGTGGTCATAGTACCTATTTTCTTGTTCATGGCAAAAGTATTTATCTTCCGGTTGTTGTAATACTGGCTAATCACTTCTTCGGGTAATATACTTACGCCAAGGCCGGCTTCTACAAAGTTGATGATGCCTTCGATGGAGTTAACCACGATGCTTTTGTAGCGGATGATGCCTTTTGAACCAAGCCACGATTCCAACCTCGACCTAAAAATACAGCCCTGGTCAAACACCACAATTTTTAAGGGACTAACGGCAATGGCGTCGTCAATATTTTTGATGCCGGCCGGTGCTAAAATAGCCAGTTGCTCGTCTTTAATCATCACCTCCTCCAACTCGGGTATGTTAACCGGCGCAGGCACAAAAGCCGCATCCAGCTTATAATTCATAACATCGCTGATAAGGCTGCCCGCCATGGCCGATCTGAACTCCAGCTCAACCTCCGGATAAGTATCTGCAAAATAGTTTATGATGCCAGGGGCTTTGAGTGCCATGGTGGTTTCAATACAACCTATTTTGATGTGTCCTTTAACCTGGTCGGCATTTTGGATGTCTTTTTTTGCTTCCTCAATCAAGTGGCCTACCTGTTTGCTGTACTGCATCAAAGTTTGCCCGGCGGCCGTCAATTCAACCTTGCGTGATGTTCGGGTAAAAAGCTCGGTGCCAAATTCTTCCTCCAAACTTTTAATGCGTGCCGTTACGTTTGATTGCACCGTAAACATGAATTCGGCAGCTTTGGTAAAACTGCCATTGGCCGCCACGGCTTCAAATATTTTAAGATCGTTGGTATTCATAAATCACAAAATATGATAATATAAATCATTATAAATCGTTTTTAACAATCAAATGTAAGGGTTAGTTTTGAATAAGCGAAACAGCAAATGAAAAACATAACAAAAACAACACTCTCGTTATTAACAGCGGTCAGCCTGGCAGGTAGCCAGTCGCACGCTTTCGCTGTTAAACATTCACAACCAAATAAAAACACCATGGAAACCACTCAAGTTCATTACCGCAACATTAAAGCTAACGGGCTGAACATATTTTACCGCGAAGCCGGATCAAAAGATGCCCCCGTAATTTTATTGCTGCACGGCTACCCAACATCATCGCACATGTTCAGGAACCTAATACCCATACTTAGCGAAAAATACCACGTGATAGCCCCCGATTTACCTGGCTTCGGCTATTCAGACGCGCCCGACCATACCCGGTTTACCTACACATTTGATAACCTGGCCAACACCATGCAGGCTTTTATAGACGAACTTAGCCTTAAACAATTTGCACTATACATATTTGATTATGGTGCGCCAACCGGGTTAAGGCTGGCAATGGCCAATCCCGAAAAAATCACCGGCATCATATCACAAAACGGCAACGCCTATGTTGAGGGCCTGGGCGACGCGTGGAACCCTATCCAGCGGTACTGGAAAGACGATTCAAAAGCAAACAGGGATGCCTTGCGGGATTTTGTGAACCTAAAAATAACCTGGTTCCAGTACCACGAAGGTGTAGCCGATTCATCATTGATAGCCCCCGAAAGCTACACTTTAGACCAATATTTTTTAGATCGTCCCGGAAACGTGGAGATTCAATTGGATTTAATGAAAGATTATAAAACCAATGTGGAACTGTATGCAAAATTTCAAGCTTATTTTAGGCAATATGAACCTAAATTCCTGGCTGTTTGGGGCAACAAAGATCCCTTCTTTTTACCAGCCGGTGCCGAAGCTTACAAACGCGATAACCCTAACGCTACCGTTAAATTTTATAATACGGGGCACTTCGCTTTAGAAACCCATGTTAACGAAATTGGCGGCGATATTTTAAATTTTATGGCGGGTCTTTAAGCCAAAAAAGCACAGGAGCACCAACGGAAAAGCACAGAGCGATATGCCCTGTGCTTTTCTGCTTATCGTGCTTGCCCGACCTAAAAACCTGCCGTTGCCGATGCTGTTTCGCCACTATTCCTTGCGGGAGGATCTGTACCCAGTAAATGTTTTACAAAAAAATCGCGCTTCTTTTGTCGCCCGTAAACACCGCCATCGCCGTGGCCCATGCCCGGCACGGTAAGCAAATCGAAAAATTTATTATTTTTTATCAGCGCGTCGGCAAAACGATAGGTGGACTCGGGTGGTACATTGGTATCGGCCTCGCCCACTATCAGCATTAAATTGCCCTGTAGTTTTGCAGCGTTGGTGATGTTTGATTGTTCGGCATAATGCGGGCCTACGGGGTAGCCCATCCATTGCTCGTTCCACCACTGTTTATCTATGCGGTTATCGTGGCAGCCGCAAGCAGAAACCGCGGCTTTATAAAACTCGGGGTGAAACAATACCGCCCCTGCCGAATTTTGCCCGCCTGCTGATGTGCCATAAACACCCACCCTGCTAATATCAGCCTGCGGGTATTTGGCCGCCAGCGCTTTCATCCATAAAATACGGTCGGCAAAACCTGCATCGGCAAGGTTATGCCAGCATACATCATGAAAAGCTTTGGAGCGGTTGGCGGTACCCATGCCATCAATTTGTACCACAATAAAGCCAAGCTGGGCTATACTTTGCATTTCGTTAACGGCTGCAAAGTTTTTAGGTACAAATGAATCCTGCGGCCCGGCGTAAATATTTTCAATTACCGGGTAACTTTTAGCAGTGTCCATATTGGCAGGGCGATAAACTACGCCCCATATATCGGTTATCCCATCGCGCCCCTTTGCTACAAACACTTCGGGCAATTTTATGCCGGTATTTAATAAGGGCGTTAGATCAGGGTGCTCCAACTCCATAACAGTTTTCAGCGTAGCTGTATTTTTGAGCACCATACGCGGCGCAACATTTACCTCCGAGTAAGTATCTGTATAATATTTCCTGTCGGGAGAGAAAGTAAGCCGGTGATTCCCTTTTTCGGGTGTAAGCTCAACCATATTTTTACCATCCAGGCCCATACGGTAATAATGGATAAAGTAGGGGTCTTCGGCCGTGTTTTTGCCGCTGGCGGTAAACCATAGCTGCCTTTTATTTACGTCAACGCTATCAATATCCCGTACCACCCAATTGCCTTTGGTAATTAGCTTTTCTTTGCCGGTAAGCTCATCAACCAGGTAAATATGTCGCCAGCCATCTTTTTCGGTTATCCATACTACCTCATGCGTTTTGGGCAAATAATATGTATACAGCCTTTGCTCGTAAATAAAAGTATTCGTTTTCTCCTCGATGATATTGCGGGTTTTGCCTGTTTGTACATCCACCTCAATAACCCGGAACCGCTGATGCCCCCTGTCAACCTTTTCATAAGTGTAAAAGCGGCTGTTACCATTGCGCCAGTGCAGTATGGGCGCTCCAAAAAAATCAATCTTTTCGGCATCAACGGGTAGCTTGCTTTTATCGGTTATGTTAAAAATAAAAGGCTGGTACGATGTAAATTCATCGCCCGGCTGGTCGTACTCATGCGATTCGAGCTGCCCCCTTGTGGTGCCGGGTACCGAACTTAATACATAGTATACCTTCTTTGTTTTTTTAGGATCGGTAAGGTAAGCCACCAAATGCTTACTATCCGGCGACCATGAGATTTCGGCATACGGCTTATCATTTGTACCATCAGTTGTAAACTGTATTTCGGCAGAGCCCTTTAATGCCCTGGCATACAAATTCCCGTTCCTGATAAAAGCCGTCCATTGTTTATCGGGCGAAACCGAATCGGTAACATTAGCCTCCCAGCGATAGGTGCGTTTTTGCAGCGGGGCGGTCGGGTCGTAATCCTTAAAAACGGTATCGGTAGTTTTTTCGCAATGGTAGTTACTTAAATCGCATTTGAGCCAGTTTTTGCCGGTTTTAAAAGTAACCTGCTTTTCATCGGTGCCATAAAACATGGTCGCGATGCGTAGTTTATTTGCCGGTACAGGTTTACCTAACGCGGCAGCCACAGCATTGGCCATTTGTTTGGTATCAAAGGCCATTTGTTTGGTTTGTTTTTCGGCATTAACAAAGTAATATTCGGTACCATCGGCTCCTGCGCGCTTGTCATACCAAAATTGCTTGCCGTTTGCCTGCCAGTTGGGCCTGATGTTGGTTACAACCGGGATCTTTTTCCAGGCAGAATCCAACCTGTCGGCGTTGGCATAGGCCTGCAGCATTTGTTGATGGGTTGGCAAATATGGCGTAATCGCCGGTTTTTGGGCATAGCTAAAGTTAGCTGCAAAAACCAGCAACAAACAAAAACGAATGTATCGCATTTGGAGACAGATGAAATTGATGAATATTTTTAATGCCGCCCGGCGTTAAAACCGGGCGGCATTTTGTTATTTATTAAAATCGTAAAACTTCCAGCTGGTGGCAAAATCCCTGGTTAATGGCTGGTTAATAAATGTGGCCCGCATCATTTCAATAGGGATAAGGTTCTGTTTCATAAATGTATCATGAAATTGCTTGTAGCTCATTTTACCACTATCAACCATCTCTTTTTTAAGCTCCATAATTTGCAGGCCGCCCAGCAGGTAGGCTACCTGGTAAAGCGGACTGTAGCCCCCTTCAAAAGAACGCCTTACTTCGCCTGCCGCATTGGCCTTTTCGTGCCCTACACGGTCAATCAAAAAGTCGATACATTGCTGTGGTGTCCATTTACCCAGGTGATAGTTGAGCGAGAAGATGATCCTGGCGCAACGGTGCATACGCCAAAATAGCATCCCTACCCTTTCTTCGGGAGTTTTGGCAAAGCCCTTATCATACAGTAATAATTCCCAGTATAACGACCAGCCTTCTACCCCAAATGGGGTCACAAAATCCTGCCTGTAGGCTTTGTACCTGCTGTTCATAAAATATTGCAGGTTATGGCCGGGTATTAATTCATGCTGTACTGTTCCCCTCGAAAAATAAGGGTTATTGCCGCGCATGCTCATCAGTTTATCCTGCGCTTCCATACTATTGGTTGGGTACGATATCATGATCTCTTTACCACCCAAAAAGAACGGGTTAACCAATTGTCGTTCGGGCGACATCATTGTCATGCCCCAGGTTTCTTCGGCCAATGCCGGTATCGTGATCAGGTCACGCTCCTTAATAAAGCTGATAGCATCGTTATATAATTTCACAATCAGTTCTGGCTGATGACCTACCGGAACATAGCTGTTTTTTACCTTCTCCAATGCTTTTTTCCAATCGCTGCCGAACCCCATTTCCTGCGATGCCTTTAACATTTCTTTATCGCACCAGGCAAATTCTTTATTGGCCAGTTGGATCAGTTCTTCAGGAGTATAGGGTATCATCTCGGCCTGTAACTGGCTTATCAGGGCATCGCGGCCAATGGGCACGCCTTTTATGCCGCTGCTATCGGGCTTTTGGCTTGTTATCACTTTGCCTTTGCTTAAAGCTATATCGCTGTACTTGCCAAGGGCAGCATCAAGGGCTTTATAGGGCGCGGGCACCCACCATGTAAAGGCAGGATCGTATGTATTGTAAAAGCTATAAAAGTCTCTTAGGCGCCCCTTAAGGCCTGCCAGCGCCTCTTTAGTAATGCGAGCCAATGGCATATCCAGGCTGGGAAGTTTATGATATGCCGCGGTATCGGCTTTTAATTGTTTCAGTATGGCGGTTAATTCGGTCGCCACTTTTTCGCCGTCCATAAAATCGCCGTGGCGGCGTTTCTTTTCCAGGGCGTAAATACCATCGGCACATGAAAGGTATTTGGCAACCTGGTTGTACTGTTCCTCTTCCTTTTTCAGATCGCCCAGGTCAAAGTTGATGCGTTTCTTTAGTAAAATATAATCTACTTTACCATAAATGCTCATCGATTCAAAATCGGCTTGTTGTAGTTGCTTCAGATAATCATTATCAATCTCAACCAGCCTTTTGCGTTGCTCGGGCGAATTAAGCACACTCATTTTATACTCATCCTCGTTATGCTCGTTGACATAATAAGGCGAGTAAAAATCTTTAATGGCATTAACATCCTGCCCGTAACGGATGATGGTGCCCGCCATTTCGCTGGTTTGCTCATAAAGGGCGTTGTTAGCGGTAGCCGTTTGCGCCTTGCCCGCCAATGAGCAGGTTGTTAAACAAATTGCAGCAAAAAAGGTGGTGGTTGTTTTTGTGATGGTAAACACAGTTTGTTTTTTTTTATGGTAAGTTAGCTGTTTTATTTAAAAGCTTAAAGCAAAAAGTGCAAGTCTTAAAGCTTTAAGACTGTCGAATTAATTGACCCTGCCTGGGGTATGTTAGCTTGCCGCCCTGCTCAGGCTTACAAGGTTATTATTATATGAATCAAGGTAGCCGCGGGGCGAGTTGCCTATTACAAATTTAAATACCCGGTTAAAATTGGTGATACTTTTAAAACCACATTTGTAAGCTACAGTATTAATACTCTCAAACTTGTGGGCTATTAGTTTTTTGCAGGCCTCGTTTACCCGTATCTCGTTTAAAAACGATATAAAGGTATGCCCGGTATGCTTTTTGAAATACCGGCAAAACGATTCGGGCGTCATAAAGGCTACTTTGGCAACATCCTCCAGCGTTATTTGCTCGCTATAGTGCTGCATAATAAAATTGTAAATATTGCCTATCCTGATCCCCTCATTCTCGGTAATACCGGGCAGGTTGCCATAGGTTGATAAAGGATCGAGCTTTGTTTTCATATTCACCAACGCCTTAAGCAGGTTAAAAAACTGAACTAGCTGATCTGTGCCACCGGCATTTCGTAAAGCTATCATGGTTTGTGATACCTTGTCAGAAGCACTATGGGGTAATTTAAAACCCTGTTGGTGCTGCTGCAAAAACATCTTGCTCGATTTTAGCTCTGGTAAATCAAACAGCGGGGCTAAGGTTCCTTCGGGGTTAAAGAAAATAGTTATAGCCTCAATTTGTTTATCGCCGCCGCTTACAAAATATTCGGGGTTGCTTTTAAACACATGCGGTAAATTGGCGCCCAGTAAAAAAATATCGCCCGATGAATAATCGTGCATGTTGTTGCCGGCAATCAGGGTTCCTTCTCCTTTCTGGATCCAGGTAATCTGTATTTCTTTATGGCGGTGCAAATAAGGATAATGGTATGGAAGAGAAACTTTTTCTGCTATCACACTCTTATCATGGGGTACAGGGATAGTAAATTGTAAAACTTTCATATGAACGATTGTTAATGTTCCCTGAATTTACAATTACTTAACTCTAAAAACCAACAATTGACCCTAAACGGATAAAATGCTGCTATCATCTGTTAATTTCATGCAGATGAAGCTGTTAAAACCGTAACCAATAATGCCTTTTTTAACCATTTCAGCAACAATATTAAATGTTATTTATACAATAATAAAATACTCATTATAACTATCAATCATGCGTTTGCGCCATTATTGAGTAAATTAATTGTATCGCGAACAATTAAAATAAATTTGACAGAAACGGCAGTTTTTGGGAAGAAATTGAATGGGCCGGATACTTTGAGAACCAAAATAGCCAGGTACAAAAACACCCGCATCCTGTTAAGGAATACGGGTGTAATAGTTATGCTATTGTGGGCAAATTATTTAACATCCCACCAAAGCCTGTCTGTAAGCTTAGCTGTTTGCTGTGGCTGTGGGTTTGATGTAATTTCGGCCTGCGGATATAATACCCTGCGTGGTATAGCCGATAGCGCGTTTGGCACTGCCGGCAAAACAGGATATCCGGTGCGTCGGTAGTCGGTAAAATTTTCCAGCGAAAGGAAGTTGGCAATACCTTTTTCTTCGATGATCAACTGCTCGGCATTGCTGCTGGTTAATGCTCTTGAGGCCAGGTACGTGTTGGCGTTAGCTGTACTTACGCCAAGCTTTGTCATGTGCGATAAAACCGCGCTTTGGTAAACAGGGGCTGCGCTTGCGTAGCCCGATGTTATCAATGTAGCCTCGGCCTTTAAAAACAATGCTTCAGAATAATTTACAATATAGTTGGTGGCACCTGTTGCACCATAAAAATCGCCGGGGCGCGAGTAATCTTCCAGCTGGCCAATGGTATTTAAACCTTGCCCCAGTCCGGTATACAGGCCTGTTGCCGTAGCAGGAGCTACCATAACACTCAGGCGCGGGTCGCTACGGGTTGCAAAACCATTAACAAAGGTACTGCCCAACACAACCGTACTGGCCGATATGAAGTTTTGCTGCCATGGGTTTTCGCCGCCGGCCGCGCCGGTATAAGCCATTTTTAAATCATCGTCATTTGATTGCATGCCGTTTGTTAAAGCGGTAAGCGCCAGCTGGGCCTGTGCGGCAGCCGTGTAACCGGGTGCTTTGGTTAAATGCATGTAATAACGGGCTTTTAAGGTGTAAGCCAATTTTTTCCATTTGCTCATATCGCCGGCATAAAAAAAGTCGTCGCCAGATGGGCTTACAGTACTGTTTTTGGCAATATCGGCAATACCGGCATCCAGTAAATTTTGTATCTGGGTATAAATGTCTTTTTGGGCATCATACACCGGTGTAAAGTTAGCGCTTCCTTTAAACGCCTGCGAATAAGGAACATCTCCCCAAAGGTCGGTACCAGTGCCAAGGCAGTATGCGGTTAGTATTTTAGCTATACCTGCATAATTTGATTTACCGTCGGCTGTAGCTTTTTTATTTAGTGTTGCCAGGTTATTTAGGCAGGTTACGTAAAGGTTGGTCCAATCGCCATCCATATCTGAGTTATACATCAGGTAAGTGCCTGCGTTTGGCGCTACCTGGTTAAGGGCCGCCACCTGCATATACTCCTGCACAATTACGGCCACGTTGCCCGCATACAGGCTTGACGATATATCCAGTTCAACAGGTGCCAGGATCTGGGCTTCGGCTACATCAATAGGTTGATTAGGGTTTTGATTTACGTCGATATATTTTTTACACCCCGAAGCACTTATCAGGATACATGACATTAAAATCATTGATATTTTTTTCATGATACTTTTTTGTTTGATAAATGGATTAAAGTGAGAATTTTAAGCTAAAGTCGATAGAGCGGGAAGTTGGGGTAGAGAAGGAGTAAATACCCTGCGATCCGTTTGATGCACCAAATGAACTTACTTCCGGGTCGCCGCCGGTAAAGTGCGGCGCGTAAATCCACAGGTTACGACCGGTTACACTAAAATTAAGCGATTTGAAAGGCGTGCTTTTTAACCAAACTGGTTTTACGGTATAGCCCACGCTCACATTTCTCAATTTAATATAGGTACCATCCTGTATTACCGATTCGGTGATACCATTTATACGCTGGTAATAAGCCTGGCCATTAACAGATATGGTATTCGGCTGACCTGTTGCTGCACTTATACCGTCAACCACCCTTGGGCCGCGGTTCTCGGTAACTTTTGGTGTTCCGTAAAAGTATCCGTAGCCGTCAACATTATTCTGGATGTCGCCGCCTTTTTTAACATCAAAAAAGAAGCTCAGGTTAAACTGCTTGTAGCGCAGGTTGTTGCTAAAGCCGCCTGTCCAATCGGGGTTGGTATTGCCAATTATACCTTGTGTATCATCAGCATAAGGTAAGCCGTTGGCATCTATCAGCAATTTGCCCTGGGCGTTGCGGGCGTAACGTGTTCCATAAATAATACCATAAGGCTGGCCTACAATAAGCGATGTAAAACCATTGCCTAATTGCTGCAAATCGCCGTACAGGTTAAGCACTTTGTTGCGGGTGCGGGTAAAGTTAAGGGTCATGGTCCAGTTAAAATTTTTAGTTTTAATTGGTACTACATTTAGCAATAACTCAATGCCCTTGTTTTGCATTACGCCCGTATTAACTGTTGTACCGCTATAACCAGTTGATGGCGCAATACTTACACCCGGGATAATACCATCGGTAGTTTTCTTGGCAAAGTAAGATGCCTCCAGGCTTATCCTGTTGTTAAAAAAGCCCGTTTCAAATCCTGCTTCAAACTCGTTTATCCTTTCGTTTTTCAGGAAAGGGTTACCCAAAGTTGAACTTAGTAAGAATCCAGACTGGCCCTGGTAAGGGAAAGTAATGTTGCGGATAGTTTGGCTATAGTAAGGTGTGGTAAGCGAATAAGCACCTACGTTACTGCCACCCACGGTAGCGTATGATACCCTGAACTTACCCAGGTTCATGATCTCTTGAAAGTCTTTAGAAAAGAACTCAGAAAATATAAAGCTGGTGGCTGCCGATCCGTAAGGGTAAAAATTATTGGATGTTGATAATACCGAGCTGCCATCGTACCTGCCGGTTAATGATAATATCAGGAATTTTTTGTAATCGATGTTCGTTTGCAGGTAAAAACCAATCCTGCGTACCAGGTAATGATTTTCTGAGTAACTAACTGTTGATGCCGAACTGATGTTATTTAAATCGGCTACAGAAAGGCCTACACCATTGGCATAAGAATCTTCGGTATACTGCGAGAAGATGTTGTTACCCAGGATGCCATCGATATTAAAATCGCCAAATTGGTGGTTAGCGGTCACAATCAGGTCGTTATTAATCTGCCTGAAATTGGCATTATTAACCACGATACGCCCATTAGGGTTTGATACCGATTGGGCCGATTCATGATAGTTATCCTGCTCGGTATACACATCGGCGCCAAAACGCTCGGTTATAGTCAGCCATTTAAGCGGTTTGTAATCTGCCGTGAAGGTTGGCATAAAGCGGTTTACGGCCGATTTGTTAGATATATTGTTAAGCACCCAGTAAGGATTATTCCTGGAGTAACGGTACAAACGCTGGGTGCCGTCGGCATTTTCGTAAGGCTGCAGGTTGTATGATATAGGCGCGGTAAAAATTGTCCATACCGGGCTTTCCAACGCATAACCTTCGGGTAACCTGTCATTTTTTGAGTTGGTATAATTTAACTGGAAAGTAGTGGTCAGGTTTGGCAGTATTTGCGCACCGTATTTGGCAAATATGCTGTTACGCAAAAACGACGTTGTTGGCACTGTACCCTGTTGGTTAAAGTTTGAATAGGAGATGTAATAATTGGAGGCCTCGCCGCCGCCATTAATGCTCACTACGTTGTTATAAGTATGGCCGGTTTTAAAAAACAGGTCCGATTGATTGTATTTTTTTGCAGCCTGACCGTTTATTTTCAGGGTATCCATCAGTGGGCCCCATGAGGTGCTGGTTTTTAGCGTTGTACCATCATAAAACTGCCCGTTTGTTCCCTGGGCATATTTACTCTGGATTTGGGGCAGTAAAGGATTTTCTGACGAAAAATCTGACGAGAAATTGATAGTGGCCTTTTGACCTGCCTTGCCGTTTTTGGTAGTAATGATGATAACACCATTGGCACCTAACGAACCATATAACGCAGTTGCCGCGGCACCTTTTAACACGTTGATGCTTTCCACAATATTAGGGTCCAAATCGGCAATCCTGCTTGTACCAGGGCCGGAGTTAAGGTTGCCTGTTTCGCTGTTATCAACCGGGATACCGTCAATAACCATCAGCGCGTTATTATCGCCATAAAATGACGATGCGCCACGTATAACAATACGTGTTGAGCTGCCGGGGTTGCCGGATGAACTGGTGATTTGCACGCCGGAAACTTTGCCCGCAATGTCATTAACAATGTTAGGGTCTTTTCCCTGAACCAGCTCGGCGCCTTTTACTTCCTGGCTGCTGTAGGTTAATACCCTTTTATCGCGCTTTATGCCAAGTGCGGTAACAACCACTTCGCTAAGCGATTTGTTATCCTCGGGCAACACAACATTAATCTCGGTTTCGCCGGTAAGCTTAACTTCTTTTGGAATGTACCCAATGGCCGAAAAGATAAGCGTGCCGGTACCCGGGTAGCTAATGCTATAGGCACCATTTACATTGGTACTTACACCTTTATTGGTGCCTTTTAACCTGACAGTGACACCTGGGAGGGGTAAGCCTTTATCGTCAGATACTTTTCCTTTTACGGTAACTGTTTGCGCATTAGCGTTAATGCAAAATACAAACAGTGTTACTAAAGGTAAAATGAACTTTTTTAGTAATTGTTTCAACTTCATAAATTAAAGTTTTGGGGTTAAAATCTATTTATCTACAACCTGATTTTCAGATATGTAAATCTATTTGCCCCCAACACTGCATTTTTTACAAAATTTTGCCAAAGCTGCCCATATATTAACTTTCTTATTACAATGGCATTAATAAATTGTAATTATTACATAAAGCCCGCCAATTAAGGCTATTTTACTATTAACATTAATAAAACCCCAAAAATGTCAACGCCACATAAAAAGGGCTAATATCCGGCTAAAACCTGCCAATTATTATCCATAAACATTCATTTCATCCCGGTAATTTTATAAATTGAATTTATAGTATTAACCTTATGCTAATGTTTGTAAACAAGTATTTTAAAATAAGCTGCTGCGCTGTTGTCTGTTTTATTGCTGCCGAAAAAACGCAGGCACAATCTTATTTACCCGAGTGGAACGATACACGCTTTAAAGTAAAACCCATTGTCCCGGTTAAAGCCTATAGCTTCGACTTAAAGGATGTACAGCTTTTAGAGAGTCCTTTTAAAAAGGCCATGCAAGTTGATGCCGCTTATTTATTAACTATTGAGCCCGATCGTTTACTTTCAGGCTTCCGCTCGCACTCGGGCTTACAGCCTAAAGGGAAAATATACGATGGCTGGGAAAACTCGGGCCTGGCCGGGCATACTTTGGGGCACTACCTATCGGCCATTGCCATGCACTACGCATCAACCCGCGACCCGGAGTTTTTAAAACGGTCAAATTATATAGTTAGCCAGTTGAACGAATGCCAGGTGGCGCGTAAAACCGGTTATGTTGGCGCTATACCTAAAGAAGATACCATTTGGGCCGAAGTAGCTAAAGGCGATATCCGCTCGCGTGGGTTCGATTTAAATGGCGGCTGGTCGCCGTGGTATACAGTACATAAGGTTATGGCCGGGCTTTTGGATGCCTATTTATATACCAACAATACACAGGCGCTTAAAATATGCCAGGGCATGGCCAACTGGACAGGCGAAACCATCAAAAACCTTGACGACGACAAGCTGCAGAAAATGCTGCTTTGCGAGTATGGCGGCATGGCCGAAACCCTGGCTAACTTATACGCCATAACCGGCGACAAAAAATACCTCGATCTATCGTACAAGTTTTACGACAAGCGCATATTAGATCCGCTTGCCCAAAAAAACGACATATTGCCCGGCAAACACTCCAACACCCAGATACCTAAAATAATAGCCAGCGCCCGCAGGTATGAGCTTACCGGCGATGTAAAGGATAAAGCCATAGCCGATTTCTTTTGGGAAACCGTTACCGGCTTTCACTCTTACGCAACCGGCGGCAACAGTAACTACGAATACCTTACCGAGCCGGGTAAACTAAATGACAAGCTTACCGAAAACACTACCGAAACCTGCAACACCTATAATATGCTAAAGCTTACCCGCCATTTATTTGCGGTTGAGCCTTCGGCAAGGTTGATGGATTATTACGAAAAGGGTTTGTACAACCACATCCTGGCATCGCAAAACCACGAAACAGGCGGGGTATGTTATTTTGTGCCGCTGCGCATGGGCGGTAAAAAAAGCTACAGTACCCCCTTTGATGATTTTACCTGCTGCGTAGGCTCGGGCATGGAAAACCATGTAAAGTATAACGAAAGCATTTACTTTAGGGGAGCCGATGGCAGTGTTTATATCAACCTGTTCATACCATCGGTATTAAGCTGGAAACAGAAAGGCCTGAGCATTAAACAGGAAGGCAATTTACCTTCGGCCGATCAAACGGCCTATACCATCACCCTTGCAAAACCAGCTACATTTGCTATCCGCATCCGCAAGCCCAAATGGGCAACTAACCCTGCTATCAGCATCAATGGAAAAGCACAGCAGCTAACTGCTGATGCGGAGGGCTATTTTGTATTGAACCGTAAATGGGTTAACAACGATAAAATAACGTTTACCACTCCCGAGAGTTTATATACCGAGGCCATGCCCGATAATGCCAACAGGCGCGCCATATTTTATGGCCCGGTATTATTAGCCGGTGTTTTAGGTAACACCGAACCCGACCCATTAAAGGGGGTACCTGTTTTTGTAACCAGCGAAACCGATCCCAACAAATGGCTGCAAATGGTTGATAAAACGCAGTTAAGCTTCCGTACCGACAACGTTTCAAAACCCGGCGAAGTAAAGCTGATGCCCTTTAACCAAACGAAGGATGAATATTACTCGGTTTATTGGGATGTATTTACACCGGATGCCTGGGTAGTACAGCAAAAAGCTTATGATGAGCAAAAGAAAAAGCAACAGGAGCTGGAAGCCCACACTACCGATGTTTTACGCATAGGCGAAATGCAGCCCGAGCGCGACCATAATTTTGCCGGCGAAAACACTACCACCGGCGAGGACCATCAAAAGAAATGGCGGTCGACAGAGAACGGTGGCTATTTTACCTTTGATATGAAGGTTGACGCACATGTCCAAAGCACACTCATTAACACCTATTGGGGCATGGATAACCGCGGCCGCACATTTGACATTATGATAGATGGCACAAAAGTAGCAACCGAGGATTTAAACAAGTATAAAGAGAGCCGTTTTTACGATATCAGTTACCTGATCCCCATCGAGTTAACCAAAGGCAAGCAAAAAGTAAGCGTTAAATTATTACCTAAAAAAGATAACAGTGCCGGCCCGGTATATGGCAGCCGCATGGTAAAAAACTAACATATGATGACCCATAAAATTAAAATAGCCTGCCTGCTTTCGGCATCGGTATTAGGTTTAAGCAGCAACTTATTTGCCCAGCAAAAAGATTATCCTATTCAACCCGTGGCATTTACCAGTGTGCACGTAAACGATAAATTCTGGGAGCCTAAAATGACGGTAAATGCCAATGTAACTATCCCTTACGTACTTGCGCAGTGCAAAAAGAATGGCCGAATGGACAACTTTTTACGCGCCGCCAAACAATTGGATGGCGATAAGTTAAGCGAATTCCCATTTGATGATACCGATGTGTATAAAGCCATCGAAGGAGCATCATATTCCATGCAAAATAAAAAGAACCCTGCGCTGGATAGGTACATCGATACCCTCATTGGCATTATTGGGGCCGCACAGGAGCCTGATGGTTACCTATATACCTTCCGCACCGTAAACGCCAAAAAACCACACGAGTGGATAGGCGACAAACGCTGGGTGAACGAAGAGGTGCTGAGCCACGAACTGTATGATTGCGGGCACCTGTACGAAGCCGCCGTTGCCCATTACCAGGCCACCGGCAAACGTACTTTGCTTAATATCGCGATAAAAAACGCCGATTTGCTGGTAAAAACCTTTGGACCCGGTAAAATTGAAGAGTACCCCGGCCACCAGATCGTGGAAATAGGCCTATCCAAGATGTACCGCGTTACCGGTAAAAAAGAATACCTTGACCTGGCCAAATTCTTTTTGGATGTACGCGGCCCCAAAGGCGATTCATACAATCAGGCCAATAAAAAAGTGGTTGACCAGCACGAGGCCGAAGGCCACGCTGTACGAGCGGCCTACATGTATACCGGCATGGCCGATATTGCAGCCTTAACCGGCGATACCAAATACCTGAGCGCCATTGATGATATCTGGGGCGATGTGGTTAACAAAAAATTGTACATAACCGGCGGTATTGGCGCAACCGGCAACGGCGAAGCTTTTGGCGATGCTTACCAGTTGCCCAACATGTCGGCCTATGCCGAAACCTGTGCGGCCATTGGCAATGTTTACTGGAACAACCGCATGTTTTTACTGCACGGCGATGCTAAATATATTGATGTGCTGGAGCGTACGCTGTACAACGGCCTGCTTTCGGGCGTTTCGCTTAGTGGCGACCGCTTTTTTTACCCCAACCCGCTGGCATCCATGAACCAGCACCAGCGCAGCGCCTGGATAAGTTGCGCCTGCTGCATCAGTAACATGACACGCTTTTTGCCATCGTTACCGGGCTATGTATATGCCAAAAACAAAAACGACCTGTATGTTAACCTGTTCATGAGCAACACAAGCAATATTAAACTAACATCGGGCAATGTAAACATTGTGCAAACAACTGATTACCCCTGGAAAGGCAAAGTTGATATTACCGTTAACCCGGTAAAAACAACAGCATTTACCCTAAGGATACGCATCCCCGGATGGGCTAAACAGCAGCCTGTTCCCGGCGATTTATATTCGTTTATGAATAAAGTACAGCTGCCTGTCGTGTTATCTCTCAATGGCAAAGCAACCTCATTTGTAACCGAAAAAGGTTACGCCGTACTAAAACGCAGCTGGAAAAAAGGCGATAAGGTAAGCCTTAACCTGCCTATGGAAACCGAAAAGGTGTTAGCCAACCAAAAAGTAAAAGATGACCGGGACCGTTTTGCCTTCGAGCGCGGCCCTATTGTTTATTGCCTGGAAGGTCCGGATAACCGCGATAGCCTGGTACAAAACATCATGATAGATAAAAACGCCATAGCAAACGCCAATTACCAGGCCGACCTGTTAAACGGTGTAGATGTAATTAACGCCGATGGCAAAAGCACCAAGAGACAGCTCAACAGCAATAAGCTTACCGAAACCAGCCAGCAGGTAAAAGCCATTCCCTACTATGCCTGGGCTAACCGCGGGCCAAGCGAAATGACGGTTTGGATCCCTTACGAGGCATCAGCATCCAGACCGCAACCGGCACCTACCATTGCAAGTACCAGTAAAGTAAGTGCATCATTAAAAAATAAAAAGATGTTTGCATCTATCAAAGACCAGTATGAACCGGCCAGCTCCAACGATAACAGCTTCCCCTTCATGCACTGGTGGCCTGCCAAGGATACCACTGAATTTGTACAGTACGATTTTGACGCGGCGCATACCGTAAGCGAATCAAAAGTGTATTGGTTTGATGATGGACCATGGGGCGGTTGCCGTATCCCGGCATCGTACAAAATATTGTATAAAAAAGATGGGCAATGGGTGCCGGTTAAAAACACAACGCCTTATACCATTGGCAAAGATAACTTTAACACGGTAAGTTTTGAGCCGGTAAATACTACCGCTTTGCGGATGGAAATCCAGCTTCCGGTTGATAACTCGGCCGGTATTCATGAATGGGCCGTAAAATAAAGCTGCATAATATTTCAGACATTTTTTTAACCAGTAGGAAATTTTTGTACTTAAAACAGAACGGAGCGATTGTAAATAGTTGCAATGTTCTGTTTTTGTGGCACACTTTATTTGCAATTTAATCAAAAATTAACCAAAATGACGTGCCGATTAAAATTCGGTATCAAACTTGTCTCTCCATCAATACGCAAGGTGGAGAGATATGGAAAAAAGAATTTACCATAAGGCTATTTCAGGGATCAAAATAGCCCTATTTATCATTATAAGCTGCCAGTGGTTTATGGCAAATGCCCAGTCGCTTAAAACGGGCTCCATAACGTACTTAACATTAAATAACGGCCCCGGCAACAATGTTGTTTTAGGCGCTGATATTAAGGACCTCCAAACAGCTAACTTATCCTACCTTGATGGCGATGGCCGTGTTGATGCCGACAGTTGCTTAAAATATGCTTATAATGACCCCAATGTGTTGACTTTGGGCGATAGCTTAAACCTTGACATGGTAGGCATCCGCGCTTATAAAGATAAGGTTGTGAATATTTACTTGTTTTTTAAAATAACGGATGCGTATAAAGTTTTACAAAAATTCATCAGCATGTATGGCCAGTTTACCGACAAGCCCGATAACTACTCAGATATTTATAACTGGAATTCGAGCCTGCTAACTCTTTCGTTACGGTACCAGTACAAGGCCGACCTTGGGGTTGCCATATTTACCAGCAAAACGGTGCAAAACGAAATAGTCGCCGATAAACAAAAAGCAACAACCGGGGATTACAGCCAGGCATTATCCCTCAATAATTAAACTGCTTCTTTCATTTCATTCGGTATTAAGTATTGTAATTTTATATATTGCCGTTAACTATTAAGGCAATGATATACACACTTATGAGATACCTCCTGATCCTGCTTTTTATGACCGGCCTCAACTGTTTTGCGCAGGACTATAAAGCGCAAATAGACCAGTTTCGCCAGGGTTATATGAACGATTTTTTGACCGATACCCACTCGCCATTAAAAAAGGACGACCTTAAAAACCTGCGCTTTTACGATGCCGACAGCACTTACCGGGTTACCTGTAAAGTAACGCTGCTAAGCAACGAAACCAATTTTGTGATGCCCGTTTTTCATGGAACAGGCAGCCAGTACGTTAAATATGCCCTGCTGAAATTCATATTGCAGGGCAAGCCGATGGAACTTACGGTTTACAAAAGTATTTACTTGTCGCAAAACCCTATGTTCAGCAATTATTTGTTCGTGCCCTTTACCGATGATACCAACGGACAGGAAACGTATGGAGGCGGCCGGTACATCGATCTTAAGACAACTGATTTTAAAGGTGCTGCGCTGGTTGTCGATTTTAATAAAGCCTATAATCCATATTGCGCATTCAGTCCCAATTACTCCTGCCCTAAACCGCCCGATGAAAACCGGCTAACTTTAGCCGTAAAAGCCGGCGAAAAGCAGTTTGCGGGCGGCGTAAATCATTAACCTGCATTCATCAACGTCAAAAAATGAGCAGTTTAAATATGCAGGCATTGCGTACAGAAATGTGTTACTGGCGACGGGATTTACACCAATACCCCGAATTTGGTTTTGAAGAACAACAAACCGCTGCCTTTATAGCTGCCAAGCTGCGCGAATTTGGCCTGGACGACGTAACCGAAGGCATAGGCAGCACCGGTGTAGTTGGTACGCTAAAAAAAGGAACCGGTACAACATCGATAGCGTTGCGTGCCGATATGGATGCGCTGCGCATAACCGAGCAAGGCAATTATCCCTACAAATCAAAGAACGATGGCGTAATGCATGCCTGCGGACACGATGGGCACACCAGTATGCTTTTAGGCGCTGCCAAATGGCTGGCAACCGAAAGCACGTTTAACGGCACCATATATTTCATTTTTCAACCAGCCGAAGAATGGGGCCAGGGGGCGCTGGCCATGCTTAACGATGGCCTGCTGCAACGCTTTCCGTTTGATGCTGTTTATGGCATCCACAACTGGCCGGGCTTGCCGGTTGGGCATTTTGCCACCTGCGCGGGGCCGCTTATGGGGGCCGAAGACCTTTTTGAAATTACACTGACCGGCCTTGGCGGCCATGCATCGCGCCCCCATACGGGGCGCGAGGTTCTGGTAGCAGCCAGCTCGCTGGTGATGGATTTGCAAACTATCGTTTCCCGGCGGGTAAACCCTGCCGATATAGCCGTTGTATCTGTCACCGAATTTATTACCAACGGCACCCGCAATGCTTTACCTGGCCAGGTAATATTAAAAGGTGACGCCCGCAGCTTTTTGCCCGAAGTGAGCCAAACCATCCAAACCGAAATGAGACGGTTGGCGGCCGGTACCGCATTGGCTTATGATTGCATCGTGGAGGTAAAATACTCCCACGAATTTATCCCGCTTATTAACGATGACCATTGCACAAAAGCGGCGTTACGAGCCGCCGCCAGAATATTTGATCCGGGTAATATTGATAGCAGCTTTAAACCGGTAACGGTATCTGAAGATTTTGCGCAGTTTTTAAAGCATGTACCTGGCAATTTTGCCTTGATTGGCAATGGCGAAAAGTCGATGCCGCTGCATCACCCGGCTTATGATTTTAATGACGAAGCTTTAATTTATGGTGCAGAATATTTTATAGCCCTGGCCGAATCGGTATTGATTGCATAGATAAGGCTTGGTTATAGCCATGTCGCTAAACTTCCGGTGTATTAAACACGGAAGTTTAACGGAGCTATTAACTATCAATAATTATTTAATACCAGCTGGTTGGCCAGGTCAATCTCCTGTTGGGTGATGGTATGCGGCCGGCCGGGGTATACTTTAAGGGTTACATCAGCACCGAGATTTTTGATGATGGCAACACTTTCCTCAACCCTTGTTAATGGTACATGCGGGTCGGGGTTACCGGTGGTTATCAGTACGGGTGTCCCGTTAAAATTACCCTGGTAGTTATTAAGGTCGAGGACCTCGCCTATCAGGCCGCCGGTGAACGCCATGGCACCGCCATATGTTTTGGCATGGCGGGTAATATAGTCCAGCGTTAAACAGGCCCCCTGCGAAAATCCGAGGAAATAAATTTTTTCTTCGGAGATGCCGTCAGTTTTAATCTGTTGCACCAGTTGATCTATTGTATCCAAAGCCGAGTTTAAAGCCGGCTGGTTCATTTTATCACCTGCCATAAAGCTGTAGGGGTACCAGCTATTATTGGTTGCCTGCGGGGCGTAAATGGCCATACCCTGCACATTTAAGCTATCGGCCAGGCTGGCAATGTTTTGGGCAGTGCCGCCACGGCCGTGAATCATGACCAGGGCGGCCCCGGCTTCGGTTGCCGGGGTGCCTGTGGTTATATAGTTTTTTTGATGTGCGTACATGATCAATATAATTGAGGTAATGTTTTCTCTAAAGTGCTGCGGAACCTTTCGTGTTGAGCAGGCAATTTTAAATGGGTACCCAATTCGTCAACCGGTTCGTCAACAGCAAAACCGGGATTATCGGTAGCCAATTCAAACAATACACCACCTGGTTCGCGGAAGTACAGCGAGTAAAAATAGTTCCTGTCTATTTTATCGGTGATATGCAAACCAAGGGCGGCAATTTTCTCGCGGTATTGCATCAACACCTCCTCGTTTTTAACGCGGAATGCAACGTGGTGAACCGATCCGCCGGCTACATGGCCAGCAACTTCGCCGGCAACCTCAACCAGGTCAACAATGGCGGCGTTTTCAACCGCATCGGTAATAAAGCGGTAACGGTTTACGTGCTGCTCCAGTAAACGGTAGCCAAATACGCCGGTTAAAATATCGGCAGTAGGCTGCATTTTATTGGTAGTGATAGTTACACTGTGGAAACCTTTGGTGGCGTTTTCGGCCTTAACATCGGTAGTTTCCCATGGTAAACGGTTATCGGCAGTTTTTGAAGCTATCAGTTCCAGTTTTAAGCCGTCGGGATCTAAAACGGTAAGGTATGGCTCACCAAATTTTTCGGATACCTTGTTATATATGATATTGTTGGCATCAAAACGTTTCAGCCAAAAATCAAAACTGTTTTCAGGAACCGAGTAACCAATTTCGGTAGCCTGGCGTGCACCCCTGCGACCTGCAGTAATACCTTCCCAGGGGAAAAAAGTAAGGATAGTACCGGGCGTACCTTCTTTATCGCCATAATATAAATGGTAAGTTTCAGGATCGTCGAAGTTTACTGTTTTTTTAACCAGGCGTAAACCCAGTACATTGGCATAAAAATTATAATTGCGTTTGGCATTGCCTGCTATTGCTGTAATGTGGTGAATGCCGTTTACTGTATTTTCCATGATGTCGATTATTTTATGAGTTGCTGTTTTATTTACATCAAAAGTACGGTGACATTGGTTGGCGAAACTTGACCTACAACAAGAAATGAAAAGGTGCGCATTTTTTCCGTAGAGACACATAACTGCGCCTCCCGCGTTCAGGTAAACGCCCTGCAATTATTTTAGTTCCCGAGAGAAGAATCGCACTTTCCCTCCCTTTTTTAACACAAAGGCAAATGTGATTTATATAACAAATATATTTATATAAGATGTTCACTCAAGCATATTACTGTACGGTGGTTATATTAACTAACTTTACGATATGATAAGGTCCGCAACAGCCGCAGACGCACCCACGCTAAGCCAACTCATTATCCTTGCCATGGGTGAACTCGCGCCGAAATTTGTAAATGGTAGGGATGTAAACGAGGCCGGTTCCCTTTTTGAGCTGTTCACCGGTAAAACAGGCAATCAATACAGTTATGAAAATGCTTTAGTTTACCAGGATGAATCCGGCCTTTGCGGCATGATCATCGGTTATGATGGTGCTAAACTGGCCGCATTAAGGGGGCCGTTTTTGCAATACATTAAAGCAACTTACGGCTTTGAACAACCGGTGGAAGACGAAACTCAGCCCGGCGAATATTATATTGATTGCCTAAGCGTATTCCCCGGTCACCAGGGTAAGGGGATAGGCAAAAAGCTCATTAAAGCATTTGCCGAATATGCAGCTGATAAAGGGTATTTCACCACAGGCCTGCTGGTTAGCAAAAATAACCCCAAGGCAAAATCTATGTATACCAGCCTGGGTTTTAAGGTGATGGACGAGCGGCTTTTTGTGGGGGATATGTATGAGCACCTGCAATATGGGTTTCAGAAATAAGGCTGGTTTAAAACATTACTCTTCAAAAATGCGCAGGTATCTGTTTACCGAAAAATCCATCACCGCCATAGCGTCTTTTAAAATATAACGACCAAAAGCACCATACATGGCTTGATATTTAAGGTGACTGATGGATTGCTGTATTTGCAAAATATCCTTTTTGGGCAGTGGGATAAGATTGGGATAGCTATACATAAATGATACCGATTTAAGGTCGGGACTTACCTGTATCACATCGCCAACTAACAATAGGCCGTCATTTTGCGGGCTGTACAAAACGCTGCCTCCGGGGAAGTGACCGCCGCTGCGTATCAATTTAATATCGTCCCACAAGGTAATTTCCTGCTCATCCCATAAATGTAATGGTGCATCCTTCCGGCAAAGCCACTCTTCATCCAGTGCATTAATGTAAACAGGTGCATCGCCAAAGGCTTTACTCCACTCCACTATCGTGGTAAAATAGTGCGGGTGCGATAGGGCGATGGCTTTGATGCCGCCAAGTTTATTCACTTCGGCAATAGTTTCCTGGTCAATATTGCTGATGCAATCCCATAAAATATTACCGTTTGGCGTTATCAGCAGGTGGGCACGCTGCCCTATACCAAAAGCGGGCCCGGTATAAATGGCATACAAATTTGGGGCAACCTGCTCAATTACGTTTTTATAGCGCTGATTTAAACCGGTAAGCGTTATCCAGCTTTGTCCCTTTGGGTTTACATACTGGCGGTCGTCTTCGCAAATTTTGCAGGCTAATGGCGGCGTGGCCGATGGAGGGTATTGTACGCCGCAGGTGGTGCAGATGTGGGGTATAAGTGGCATATTGGTCAGAACTTGTAAATTATTTTATATAAGTCCTGCAAAGGATATTCTCCCTGTAATCCATAATCTTCAATTACAATTTTGTCTGTAGCGGTATAAAACGTTATTATCGATTTGGGCTGATCTGGAACGCTAACAGAATATTTATTTTTCAATTTTTTTAAATCAGTATGCTTGAGTATCCTGTCAATTTGTTGCATTTCGTTTTTATTTAACGAATAAGTAGAATCTTTGTACTTAGAGTTATCGTAGGTTTTTTTACAGCTACTTGAATTATTTGCCAGGTTTATCAGGCAATGGATTGACGGATACCATTCTGATTCTACCCCAAAATTGCTCAGATCTGATTCGATTTTAACAATGGAGCCGTTCTCAACTGACTTTTGTTGGCAACTGAATGTGAGGGCAATGATACATAGAGTAATAAAAAGGCCGCACCTTAACCAGGATCCCAAATACAACATTTGTTAATCTTTAAAGATGTTAACGGTTTTTAAACAGATTATCAAGGATGATCGCATCTTAAGTCTTCAACGTTTTTTGCTTATTCCGAAGCATGATCATTGCCTTATCGGCCCTCACTTTGCGTGTATCTTCCTGCTTTGCCGAGCCTACCCAATCGCAGTAACCCTGCTTGTATGATTTAGATAGGCTTTCAAAAAACTCCATAGCCTCGGGTTCCTGGTTAAGCAGTACCTGTAGCTCGGTTGGGGTACCTTCAATGTGTTCGCCTTTTTTTAACATTTTGGTTTATATAGAGATCTAAATATGGCTTTATTTTTCTTCCTTCCCAAATTCCAACGGCGTTAAATCGGCAATTTGTTCCCATCCCATAAAGCCTTCAAATAAAAGGCCATTGGTTGGGCTGTAATTGCCTTGGCTATCAATAGTTATGTTGTTTTCCAACAGGTTAACCATCGACATTTGCCCGTTAGGGAATTTTGCCCGTACGGGCCTCTCAATTTTAAATCCGCTGTTTTCAAACCCTGCGGGGTTGCGCTCTTTGGTGTAAACCACAAACAAGGCATCTTTAAACGTGAAGTTTTTTAAATTATCGGCAGCAGGCGTCACCAGCGAATCGACCGTTACTTGGTGGTCATCAAAGGTCATGCGGTTTTCATTGCTATATTTTGTGCCGATGGGCGGCTTATGCAGCAGTTTATAAATCTCGAAGCCGGCTTCATAAACCTTATCGTTATAAATGGCTTTCATCAAATTAATGATAGATCCGTTATAAGCTGTTTCTCTGTTCTTTTTCCATCGGGCTGCTTCCTTATCGGTTTTAGCGGGCATTTCTTCAAAAGACGGATAACCCTGGTACCGTAGAATATTATTGGTGTTATCGTACTCAAAATTGGTTAACAGGTATTTTATGCGATAGCCTAAGGCTTTATTTTGAATGATCAGGAACTCATCGGCGCTTGCCGTAAGCGTAAGGCTCTGCTTATCGTAGTGGAAAAATAATACTTTGGGATTCAAAATATCACAATCGCCGGCATTTAGGGTGGTACCCAGGAACCATTTTTTAAACTCCCGGTAATGCTCTTCCCAATTATTATCGGCAGTAATGA
Source organism: Mucilaginibacter sp. P4_C11 (assembly GCF_056402115.1). NCBI lineage: Bacteria > Pseudomonadati > Bacteroidota > Sphingobacteriia > Sphingobacteriales > Sphingobacteriaceae > Mucilaginibacter > Mucilaginibacter sp. P4_C11. Next base: position 157,660 of record NZ_JBFUIA010000006.1, read on the forward strand.
TAACCTCTTTGAGTTTATTAGTATTGGTTTTTAAAACCAGGCCCAGTTGTACTGTGTGATTCTTAACAACAACCGGCATGGAAAGCGGCTCGAACCCAATCATTTTGGCCACCAAAACATACTGCCCCGGCGAAACATGATCAAGGTGAAATATACCATCATTATCGCAGGCTGTAATGGCTTTGGTACCCGTAAGGAAAATGGTTGCCCCCGGCAAAGGGCCGGTATCATCGCGCACGGTGCCTTTTATGGTGTAGGTTTCCTGGGCCTTTAAATGACTGCCGACAACTAAAAATGTGAAGACCAGCAGGTACTTAAATTCCCTTAACGCGGGCAAAATTTTCATAGTGGAATTTACTAAAATAACCACGATACATTAGATATGCTAATTAGTTTCCTTTCTTATTCGTAATTAATCTAAATAAAAATAACTTTGCACAAAAAATAGCCCGGCACTTGGTCGCCAAACTTCATACCGGGCAAATAACAATCTGTTAAAATTTATTATTTAAGTAAAACTATGCATTTTACCCCTACCTGCCCCTCAACATCTATTAAATTCCGCCCCGTTTTATTAAAAGTCTTCAACGGTATAAAACTCGCCTCTTTCTTTGCGCTCCTTATAATTTCTTGCCGGGTATCTGCCCAGGTTGCATCAAACGGAGCGGTAAAAGGAACAGTAAAAACAGCCGACGGTAAAGCCGCGGAATATGTAAATATTACCATTACCGAAACCAGCCAGGGCGAGGTTACCACGCAAAGTGGTCATTATATCATTAAAAATATTAAACCAGGCAACTACACATTGGTTGCCAGTTTTATTGGCCTGCAAACCCAAACCAGGCAGATAATCGTAACCGCCGGCGAAACCACTACTGTAAATTTTGTTTTGAGCGAAGGCGGGAAGCAATTGCAGGAGGTTTACATACAAAGCGCCAAGCACAACAAGTTTTTGAAAAAGGAAACCGAAGATGTTGCCCGCCTGCCCCTCAAAAACCTTGAGAACCCGCAAGTGTACAGTGTAGTTACCAGCGAACTGATGAAAGAGCAGGTGGTAACCAGTTATGTAGATGGATTTAAAAATATTCCGGGTACCGGCGTTCCGCTGGTATATAACAACGGGCGCACAACCTTGTTGTCGCGCGGTTTTGTAACCGGCAATTTTATCCGTAACAGTGTTGCCGGCTATAATTTTAACAGTATAGACCCGGCGGATATTGAAAAGATTGAGGCCATTAAAGGCCCCACCGGTACCTTATTTAACAGCAGCCTTGCATCGTTTGGCGGTTTGTTTAACCGGGTTACCAAACAACCCTTTGAAACCGCCCGCACCGAAATTGCCTACCAAACCGGTAGCTTTGACCTTAACAGGCTTACTGCCGATGTAAACCTGCCCCTAAATGCAGATAAAACCGTATTGTTTAGGGTTAATACCGCTTTGCATAACGAGCACAGCTTTCAGGATGCCGGTTTTAACCGCAGCTTTTTTGTGGCCCCCAGCATTACCTATATCGTAAACGATCGTTTATCGGTTGATTTAAATTTAGAAATAGGCAATTCAAATGCGACATCGGCCTACCGCCTGGCACCGGATACCAAAGGAAAGATATATAATGTTAAAGACCTGGGGATTGACTACAAACGATCCTTCGCCAATAACAGTGTTGATTACCTGAGCAGGCAAATTGACGTTTACGGGCTGATAAAATACAAGATATCAGATAACTGGAAATCGCAGACCATGTTTAATAAAACCTACTCGAGCACCAAGGGGTTTGTTACCCTGTTAACCCTGGTTGATAGTGTAAAAAAGATAAAACAGCAGGCTACCAAAGAAGATTACCCGTACTACATAACCAACGTTCAGCAAAATTTTATAGGCGATTTTAAGATCGGGCAATTCCGTAACCGTATTGTGGCCGGGGTGGAGTATTATAACCAAAAAAGCAATAATGCCAATGTTACCGTAACCATGCCCGCTATAAGCTACCTTGACCCGGGAGCGGCGTACAACAATTTTACTGCCGATAAACTTTCGGCACTGGTTGCGGCAGCTACGCCTAAAGCCAGCGATTACGTTCAGAATAACCAAAGCTCATATGCGGCCTATGTATCGGACGTATTTAACATTACCGATAGGTTAAACGCCATGGCCAGCATCCGTATTGACAGGTTTGATAACAAAGGCGCTTATACGCCGGCCGATGGCAAAATAACGGGCAATTTTAAGCAAACGGCCTGGTCGCCCAAATTGGGTATGGTTTACGAACTGGTTAAAGGGCAGGTATCGTTATTTGGTAATTATATGAATGGGTTTAACAACGTAAGTGCCACCAGTTTTGATAATACCCCATTTAAGCCGCAATATGCCAACCAGTGGGAAGGCGGGATAAAAGTTGATGTCTGGGATCATAAAATCAGCTCGACAGTGAGTTACTACGATATTTCGGTAACCAATACCACCATGGACGACCCCGCGCACGCCGGCTTTTCGACCCAGGCAGGTACACAGCTAAGCAAAGGTATCGAAGCGGAGTTGATTGCCAATCCGTTTAAAGGCTTTAATATTGTTGCAGGCTTTGCCTATAATGATAGTAAAATAACAAACGCCGCCGCAGGTACCGGCCTGCAAGGTTTACGCCCGGCCAACGCCGGCCCCGCGCGTTTGGCAAACCTGTGGATGAGTTATCGTATTGTAAGCGGCGGGCTACAGGGCCTGGGCGCCGGGGTAGGGGGCAACTACGGCAGCCAATCGTACCAAACCAATACACAAACATTTAAATTTGTTATCCCATCATATACTACCATTGATGCCACGGTATTTTACGATAAGCCTAAATACCGCATAGGCTTTAAGCTGGATAACCTGACCAACGAAAAATACTGGTCGTTCCGCCTGGCGCCTCAAAACCCAACCCGAGGAACGTTAAGCTTGAGTATTAAGTTTTAATGCTTTGAGGATGTGGGGCAAGTATTTAGTCGAAAGTCTTGAGTTTTAAGTCAAAAATGACAACTCAGACTTAGGACTTACGACTTAGACTTAACCTGAAAATGTTATATCAATGTAAAGTGTAAAAAATACACCATCTAAATTACCTTGCTGACTGTCATATCCTTAAATTTGCGTTATTATTAATATTGAATACGCATGGAGGCAGAAATTGGCACAGATACTACATCATCAAAGGTTAGCTTAACCATAATCGGTTTTGTAGCATTTACGTTTATCGCCTATGTGTCCATCGGGCTGTCGCTGGCTGTGCTGCCGGTATTTATCCATCAAAAACTGGGGTTTAGCGCTGTGGTAGCGGGCATCGTCATCAGCCTGCAGTATATCACTACCTTTTTATGCCGCATGTTTGCCGGTAACATGGTAGATAAACGGGGGCCAAAGCCTGCGGTTACCATGGGCATGGCTGCTTTTACCGTAAGCGGCGTAATGCTGCTTTTTGCCTGGCTGCTGCGCGATACGCCGCTGATAAGCCTGGGTATGCTGATAGTTACCCGGCTGGTAACCGGTATAGGCGAAGGCTTTGTAGGATCGAGCCCCATAAACTGGGCTATATTTGCCACCAGCGACGAGCACACAGCCAAAGCAATATCATTTAACGGCATTGCCAGCTACGGAGGTATCGCTGTTGGCGCGCCGCTTGGGGTTATTATCAGTAATAGCTTTGGTTTGGGCGCCATTAGTTTACTGATTGCAGTGCTTGCCTTAGGCGGCTTTTTATACGCCAGAAATAAAACGGCGCTGCAAGGCAGCAGTAAAGCGCCCCGCCAGGGCTTTTTGCAGGTGCTCAAAAAAGTATCACCGTACGGTATTGCTATGGGGCTTGGCGGCCTGGGTTTTGGTACTATTTCAACCTTTATAACGCTGTATTACATGGCGCTTAGATGGCAGGGAGCAGTGTTGTGCCTCTCGGCCTTTAGTGGTATGTTTATTTTGGGGCGCTTGTTGTTTTCAAAAGCCATTAACAAATATGGCGGCATGAAAACAACCCTCGTTTGCCTTTCGGTAGAAGTGGTTGGTTTACTGGTGCTATGGCTGGCCCCTGTGCCTTACCTGGCTGTAATAGGCGCGGGTATTGCCGGGCTTGGTTTTTCGCTGGTATTCCCGGCACTTGGTGTCGAGGCGGTTAAACTGGTGCCTGCATCCAACAAAGGTGCCGCGCTTAGTGGCTACAGCCTGTTTATCGATATGTCTTTAGGCTTAACCGGCCCACTGGTTGGTTTTGTGGCCAGCCAGTTCGGGCTGATGTATATTTTTCCGTTTAGTATGGCTATGGTAATGATAGGGTTGGGGATGGCACTGTGGCTTTATTATAGAAGTAGCCCCCTATAAATAGTCGTTCCTCAAAAGTCCATTTTAATTTTTGATGTCGAATATAACATTTCGATGAATTGCCAACTCCTAATTGCCTCTTATGCTATGCTTCATGATTCTTTTAAACTTCATGGTGCCCGCCGCCACGGCTTCATTCATCAGGCCACCTAATATCCCCTTCGATAAAATTGGATTTTATCCAGCTTTTGTGAGTGTGCGGCAACCCACACACCATTCAGCAAGAAAAGTAAAATGACTTTCCGGTACATTTTTAGCGATAGTTAAAGATATGGTATTCAGCTAATTGTTTTCCTGGTAAAAAAATATTTTAACATATAACAGCCTGGTACAACTGGTGGGAACTTAAAATAAAAAAACATTTGCGCAAGTAAATGCTTGCGTTTATATTTGCAAGTAAGTACTTGCAAATAATGAAAACCAGACGAGACGTTTACCAGGCCATAGCCGACCCTACCCGAAGGGCCATCATTAACATGATTGCTACGCAGCCGCATAATGTGAATACTATAGCTGCAAACTTTGATGTTACACGCCAGGCCATATCGTTGCATATCCAGATCCTGGCCGATTGCGGCCTTATTAATGTTAAGCAGCATGGACGCGACAGGTTTTGTGAAGCCCGGCTCGATCAGCTCGGCGAGGTATCGGCCTGGATAGACCAGTACCGCCAACATTGGGAAAGTAAATTAGATAATCTTGAAAATTATGTAGTACAATTAAAAAATGAACGAAATGGAAAACACAAAAAGTAACACTGCCGACCGCGAATTACGCCTAACCCGAACATTGGATGCCCCGGTCGAACTGGTATGGGAAGTATGGACCCAGCCAGAGCATATTGCCAAATGGTGGGGCCCAAACGGTTTTACAAACACCATTAGTAAAATGGATGTTAAGCCCGAAGGCGAGTGGGACCTGGTAATGCATGGCCCCGACGGAACTGATTATAAAAACAAAAGCATATTCAAAGAGGTTATCCCGCTTAAAAAAATAGTATATGAACATGTAAGTAGCCCTAAGTTTGTTGCCACCATTGAGTTTGATGCAAAGGGCGAACAAACGGAGCTCAGCTGGCATATGCTGTTCGAGTCGCACGAGCAATTTATACAGGTTGTAAAAACCTTTAAAGCCGACGAAGGGCTGAAACAGAATTTGGAAAAACTGAACCAATACGTAAAAGGTGTAAAACTGGGGTAGGTTGTATTTAGCCTGCGGGGGATGTTGCGTGAACGCTAAGCTCCATTTTAGTGCAGATCTTGTGCGAAGCTCTGTAGGGAGAGGCAACCTTTGCCCTAAAGGCAGCCTCTCCCCATGTTACCGCCCGTTAATTGAACGATTGCCTGAACTCCAGCGGCGAAAAATGGGTTTTTGTTTTGAATAATTTGCTAAACGATTGGGGATGTTCGAACCCTAATTCGTAGGCGATTTCGCTTACTGATAAACTGGTAGTGGATAGTTTTTCTTTTGCCTTTTCTATCAGCTTATCGTGAATGTGCTGCTGGGTGCTTTGTCCTGTTAATATTTTTAATAAGCCGCTTAAGTAATTGGGCGATACATTTAGTGTTTCGGCAATGTAAGCAACTGTAGGCAATCCTTTTTGTGCCAGGGCCTCGCTGCTAAAATAGGCTGCAAGAATAGCTTCCAAACGATCAAGAACCTGGTGGTTAGCTATTTTACGGGTGATAAACTGGCGTTGATAGAACCGTTCGGAGTAGGTGAGCAATACTTCAATTTGAGCGATAATGATGTCCTGGCTAAACTTATCAATGTTTGAATGATATTCCTGCTGGATGTTTTGCATCATCGCTCCAATTATGTTTTCCTCCTTCTCCGACAGAAACAAGGCTTCTTTTACCGAATAATCAAAATACTCATAGCGCTTAATTGATTTAGCCAAAGGCGTGTTCCACAAAAAATCGGGATGAAACAATAACATCCACCCGGACTGATTTAATGCGGCATTCGGATCTGTCTCAATTTTTAACACCTGGCCGGGTGCCATAAAAAACATGATACCATCGTCAAAATCATAATCGTGCTGTCCGTATTTCATCCGCGCATTAAAATTTCTTTTTAATGCAACCGAATAAAAATCTTTTACCATGCTCATTTCGGCACCGGGTACCTGGGTAACGGTTTCTAAGTTTATAACGCTTATTAACGGATGCTCCGGCTTAGGCAAACCCCTGAACTGGTGAAATTCGCTGATTGTTTTAAACCGCCTGGGTTGCGTATTTGGCATATCACAATATACTTAATTTTAGTAAAAGGCAACGGCAATTTCCTAACTAATCATCTTCACCGCTCCTTATTTTGTCAGTTCAAAGATATGTATCCGAAGGTTCCATGGCGTAGTCAAATCTACTATTGTTGTAGCTGAATAATTAGCAGGGTCCAGTATAGGCCTGCGATTGGTGCGGTTCATGCTAACCAAGATGTATTTGTCTGCCCTACCGGTGTCATAAATGTACTATTCGCCGTAAAAAAACTCAGCACGCCACGTCATTTTACGCCGCCCGAAAACTGTTCTTGAGGGATAGGATGCTGGCATAAATAACATTACATAGCATAGCAAGAGTCGTAGGTGTTGTATAATATATTGATAGTCAATTATATATATGATTTTTATATAATATGAAGTTCTTTTAAATCTTAGTGTAATTATTACACTAAGATGAATATTCTCATGCCAGGAAATCACACCTTTGCAGTGGAAAACAGGACACCAATATATAACCCCACAGGGCTACAATATCGGGTTAAAATTGGCCCCGTTTTTTGGTTGCATTCATAGGTAAGCAATGCAATTAATTAACAATTACAATTAAAAAAATACAAAAATGAAAACCAAAATTTTATCCGTAATCACAATATTTGTTGTTGTGTTAGGATTAACACAATCAACCTACGCCAAGTCACTAACAATTGATGCCTTCACTGTATTAAATGATATTAGCACCATCAATAAGATAGAAGTTCATGGTAATGTAGAGTTATACATCTCTGATGACACCCGCGACCAGGTAAAAGTTTACAATAAATACTATGCCGAACGTGCTTTGGTGCAAACCAAAAATGGCGTGTTAAGCATTGCCTCTTATACCACCGAAAAACTGGTAGTTTGGGTAAGCGCTGCCGACCTGCGTTCAGTTTCGGTATTTGATAACTCATCCGTAACATCATTCGGTAAACTGTCAAAAATTGAATTTAACGTTGATTTGCATAACAACGCGGTAGCCAGTTTAAACTTAGATGCTTTTAGCACTACCTTAACTGTAAAAGATAACTCGACAGCAGATTTAAAAGGCGCAACACAAGAATTAAACCTTAACAGGGCAATTCAGTCGAATGTTAAAAGCAGCAACTTTGCTGTAACCCATTTAGTTGAAAACAAAGCCATTTTAGCCGCCGGTATGGGCCGTAGCGTAATTGGCATATAAGCCCGACTTTTGCAAAAGTCCATCATATATTACGGGAGCTATCTGCTAAGCAGGTAGCTTTTTTTGTTTCAGGGCTTTTGCTTTATAGCAGATATTGATTGAGGACAAGCTTTTAAGTGACGGGGCTCATTTTTTGGCCCAACGCTTTTACCCAACTTTATAATATCTTATTAAAGTTGAGTCATCATGAAAACAATAGCCGTACTTATCGATTTTTCTGAGCGTTCAGAGCATATAGCCAAATATGCGCTGCACCTGGCCAAAAAAATAAAAGCAGATGTTTTGCTGTTTAATGCATTCCTGGTGCCGGCAGATGTACCTATGGCCGCCGCCCAGATGGCATGGCCCGTTTATGAGTACGACGAGATAAAAAAAGACGCCGAAAAAACTTTAAAAAAACTATGCGATAAGTTAAAGCACGGCCTCAACGAAAGACCTTTACCAGGTGCATTTATGCCCGCTATTACCTGTAGGTGCGAAGAAGGCCCGGTTGTAAACACCCTGGAAACCCTTGAGCAAGATAAAAATATTATGCTGTTGGTTGCAGGTACCCACGGGGCCGACACCGTATCTACATTTGTTTTAGGTAATAATTGCCGCGAACTTATTGACGATACCAAACTTCCTTTATTGCTGATTCCTGAAAATGCCGCGATCAAACATATTGAACGACTCATTTTTGCAAGCGACCTGGATCCCAACGATGTTAAATATATAAATGCAATAGCCGGCCTGGCGCATCAATATGCTGCCAACATTGTGATTGGCAATGTGAACCCCGAGTTGCCTGCCGATACCAAACATAACAAAGCAGAAAATTCGTTTATGCAGGAGGTAGTGCTTAAGGTTGATTATAAACGTATTAGTTACCGTAATTTTCCTAACGAAGATGTGAAAAAAGGATTGGCCTGGGTATTAGAAACCGAAAAGCCGGATATGCTGGTGATGGTTCACCGGAAAAGCAACCTGCTTGATTTCTTTCTTAAATCGAGCGTGACTAAAAAAATTGCTGCAAAAACAACAGTGCCTTTGTTAGTTTACCCATACCCGATGGATTCAGTTCCTGAATTTTAGGCTTATCACGTACCTGTACAGGCATGAAAATAAATAAACAATGGCACCTGGATAATCCGATGCCTAAAAACCCAACCTTCGATGAGCGCGTGGACTGGCACCTGCAGCATCAAAAAAATTGTGCATGTAGGCCAATTCCGGCAAAATTAGCCTCGGAAATGATTGACCGGGGAATTAGATTGTAGCTCCCGGTTCCTGAATACCCACCCGGTTATCTGAATTTTTGCTGTAATTATCGTGGAAAATACCCCAACGGTGTAAAACAGTACCCGAAAACAAAAAAGGTTGGTATTTTTGAATAGAGCAACCTGCATACATTAAGAATAAGTAATTCATAATGCTGCCTGCTGGTTCCTTAATTTAAAAAAACGGGGAAATTTGATGGAAATATCCAGGTACAAACCGGGCATTATTCAGCTCCAGGTGTTGATATGGGCGGCCGTACTGCTGTTAATTTTCTTTTCGTTGTTGCCGATGGATGGTTTGCCTAGATCGGTTATCTATACAGTAGTCAACACAACATCGTATGCCATTATTATTTATGGCAACATCCTTATCTTATACCCTGTATTTTATCAGAAGGGAAAATTTGTTTGGTATGGTATCCTGGTGATAATTTTCCTGTTGTTTATGGGGATTTTGCGGGGTTGCCTATTAATAACCTTGTACCAGCATTATGCATTAATGAAAACAGGGCAACTAAGTTTGCTTACACTGCTTGGCTATGTTCCGGGTGGTATTCTCATCTATATTCTCAGCCTCATTTTCCGGATATCCATTGCCTATTTTGCCCTGAAACAACAAACGGAAGAAATAATGCTGCAAAAAAGCCAGGCCGAGCTTAATTTGCTTAAATCGCAGGTGCAGCCGCACTTTCTGTTCAATACGTTAAATAACATATATTACAAAGTGTATAAGGTTGATCCGATATCGGCCGGTTTAATAGAGCGGCTATCGGATATCATGCGCTATTTTGTTGACGAAAGCCCCAAAGATGTAGTACCTGTAAACACCGAAGTTACGTTTATTGAAAATTATATGGAACTCGAAAAAATCCGGATAAGGCACGGCGCTACCATTAACTTCGAGAAGGCATATAACCCCGAACTGCGTATTCCGCCTATGTTGCTCATGACCTTTGTTGAAAATGTTTTCAAACATGGGATCGATAAGTCGCTCTTGCAAAATGAGGTGAATATTTCGCTGGTCCAAAAAGATGGTTATTTGATTTTTAAAACCAGCAATCGTACAATTATATCAACAGCAACCGGGCCATCAAAGGGATTTGGGATAGCCAATTTAACAAAAAGGCTCACCATGTTATATGGTGCGGATTTTGAGCTGACTATTGATACCGGTGCTGGGTTATACACCGCATTGCTAAAAATACCGCTCCAATGAATTTAAGCTGCATTATTATTGATGACGAACCAGACGCGGTTGACCTGCTGGAGTTGCTGATAAAACAAAGCACCCAGTGGCAGTTAAACGCTAAATGCTATAACGCTTTGGAAGCGCTTGCTTTTTTAAAAACAAACCAGGTTGATTTTATTTTTTTGGATATTAATATGCCGCAACTCACCGGTATAGAGTTGGCTACCCTGTTGCCAACCCGAACCAAAATTGTTTTCACCACAGCTTATTCAGAATATGCCGCGGAAAGCTACATGTATAACACCATCGACTACCTGCTGAAACCCATTACCCTAAAACGATTCCTGTCATCGGTACAAAAAATAGAAGCTTATTTTGCAAAACACCAACCAGAGCAAGCACAGGATGCAGCGCAGGCCCATGATTTATTTTTTGTAAAATCGGGTAAAACATTACGGAAGATAATGTTAAGGGATATCCTGTATTTTGAGGGCGAAAAGGATTATGTAAGGTTGGTAACCGGTAGCGAGCAATTATTGATATACCGCCGTTTAAAAGATATTGAAGAGCAGCTTAACCCGCCATTTATCAGGGTTCATAATTCCTATATCATCAATTATGAACAGCTTAGTAAAATTGAAGATAACCACATTTATATTGCCGATAAACGAATCCCTGTCAGCGAAAAATTCAGGGATGGGTTTATGGATATCATTAATAAAAAGAAATTCTGAAATGGCCTGAATGCCGGGCAAGCTTACGCCTGTTTTCCGGAAATAGACTGTTCAATATATCCGCTTTACATTACTGCTTCAACAGGCTGCAAAATTTGGACATAGATTTGGGTGTCATACTCCAGTCGGGGGCTTTAATGCTGCCCCAGGCTTTGGGGTTATCATACAAGTTAAAGTAGCACACGCCAAAAACATGCGGATTGGCATTTATTGTTTTGGCGGCGTCGGCAAGCCACTTGTCCTGAAAATCCTCTGATCCTTTAACGCCAAACTCAGTTATAAATAAGGGCTTATCCAAAAATCTCATCCGGAAATACTTTCGGCTAAAAATGTTGTTGAACGCTTCCTGCTTATCCTGGTCGGTGATGTTTTTATCGGGCAGGCCATAAATGGCAATACTTATATAATCAACCACATCGCTGCCGGGCCAAAAATCAGCCGATCCCCTGTCGCCCGCAGGGCCCCAAACTTTTTTTACATTTTTGCCCGGGCCGCCGTTAAACTGCATAAAATAGCGGTAAGCATCAATGTAGGTAACCGGGTCCTGGCTTTGCCATGCATATCGGTGAATAGGGATCTCCATTTCGTGCATCCACCGCAAATAAACCGTTTGGTTGGTTGCCGAAATGATGCTGAATAATTTTTTGATCTGCGAATCAAATGTACCATTCAATATCCTCTCCAGTGTAAGCGTATCCGCTTTGTGGGCAACATCTTTCCAGGGCTCCATAGTAACAATAACATCATGGTGGCGGCCGGTAACCTCCAAAAAGCTTTTTTCAAATTCGCCGCGTTCTACTTGTCCCAAATCGGTAAATAAATGTTCAACGCTGATGGCTTTTTGATTAAGCAATCGTTTATTAGGATCGAATACACCAACCTGTAGTACTTTCCTGATGGGCTTTGTTTTGCAGCTATCGGCGTAATTGCTATCCGAATATACCGTTTGTCGGTATTTGTTAATGTAGGCCTTCTCCTCCGCCAGCCACGATGCATTGAAAGCGCCTTTGGTAATATTCCAAACATCCACAATTAAAACCGGCTTTTTAATAAACCGTAAGCGATGCAGTTTCTGCCTCATCATTTCCTGTGGTGTTTTCACCATCGGGAAATAATTAAGGCTATATTCAGATGGGCTGCCAAGGGTGATGCTTACATAATCAGCATATTTATTTCCGGGCCAATATTCGGTATCGCCAGGATAGCCGGATGGGCTCCACACTACTTTAGCGTTGGGCGCATACTGCTTTAGCTTTTTTGCAAAATAATTGAAAGCGGTAATGTACGATGCCGGCGATTGATATTGCCAGGGATAAAAATTTGTGGGCACCTCCATATCCGGGTTCCAACGGATGTATGCCTGGTGTGGTGCTTTTACAATGATGGATGCTAATTCGCGTATCTGGTCGTCAAATTTCCCCTTTTTTAACTCTGTTAAAACATCAGTATTATAGTTTACGCCCGATAGCCAGGTTTCAACAGTTAACATTACATTGTGTTTTGCCAGTTCATTTTCAATATCCCCCTTGTCCGACCATAGCGCGTTGTTTCGCCAAACTGCCTTATATGCCACCACGCTACCCGGCTGCAAATCGCTGCCCGGATTGTCAGCGTTAAAAACGGCAAGTAAACGATCATCCGCCGGGTAATAAATGTTAAGATAATAGGAGCGATACAGCGGGTTAAGCAGCCAAAGCGCCACCGCCAGCAATACAATGCCCAAACCAATAAATAAATAACGTTTTGAACGGGTACTTTTCAAGGTTGTTAATTTTTAAGTGGAGTATTTAATGTAACATAATCATCGTTAACATTGGTGCCGTTTACAGCCACCATGTATAAACGGTAGCTGTTGTTATTTGGCGGTATATTAACATAAACGGTGGGGCCTTCGCCAACTTTGCTCATATTAGTAGCTGTGCCAAGCGCATTGGTTTTAACCAGGTACCATTCAAAACGCAGGTTGGTTTTTAAAAAAGTGGCAATATTCCATTTGTCATACGCATATACCAACGCGCTATATGGCAATAAGGCGCCTGTGGTAGTTGTTAATGCAGGTCTTAAAATTCTTACCGGTGGTAAATCATTACCAGGTATTTTAACGTGCCAGGTTGCGCTTATTTGATACAAATAAGGCTTGTTGCGCCCCCATACATCTTTCAACCCGTCAAAAGTGGTAACCGAACCGCTTTGCTGGTCCTGCCAACTGGCATAAAAAACACCTGTTCGCGGCCATACGGCTTTTTGTAAACCTTTTGGATTTACATTACTCATAAAGTAAGGGGCGCCGATACCGGTGGTAACATATTTTAACGATTGCTTATCCTTAACAATAAGGCCAAAAGCATCTATGGCTGGTATTTGGGCGTGCAGTAAATTTACGGTGGTTGCCAATTCAGGTACCGACAATACATCAAACGTTACGGGCCGTGCCGGATCTGCAAGTTTAATATCGTTAATCAAATGTTTTAACCACCTGATGTAGCGGTACTGGGCGTAAAATAATTGCGGCGCATGATAAAAACGGTTTAATTGCTGGTAGCTGTAATTGGCCAAATTCCAGGCGGTGATACTGGTATTGGTTTTGTTTTTATTTACGGTTTTTAAAATGAGCGAGGCTACGTCGTTTAAATTGTCAGCGTCATCAATAAAGTTTTGGGCATCGGGTATCCAAAAACTATAATGAATTTTAAGCCCATGTTGCGCGGCAGCATCAAAAGTAGAGTGATCGTAAATATTGGGCCCGTATATTTTTACGGTATTTACACCAGCCTTACGCATCTCGTCAAAATCATTGACGATTATATTTTTTGTGAGCGGCGATATGTTTTTATACCAATAGTGGCCCTTTGGATAAATAACGCCCTGAACATCCGTAAATACACGGGGATTTAACAGGATGTTCTTCACTTCGGCAAGCCTGTCGTTTTCGGCTTTAACGCTATCTGTAGATGCAGCCGGCCTTGCAACGGGGGCGTACAACCTGTTTTGATTAACAACTTGCCATAAACCGGCGGTATCGGTGGTCGTATTTTTAATAATGGAGTTTTCGCCGTTATGCACTCCTTCAAAGTTGATATTACCCATGTCGGCATCATCATCGTTACCCTTACTTGATACGTAAATGCTGATGCAGATAACAAGTACCGTAAGTATCATGCTTACTTTTCGTACGCCGGTATAAATCTTTCTTCTTAGCAGCCAAAAATATTTTTTTCCGGTTTTTACGTTACTTGCAATATTGAACATGGTGCTATGGTTGCCCAAATACATCTGCAGCTTAAGCTCAGAACTGGCTATCAGCATAAATACCATAAACATGCAATTCAACAACGCAATTGCCGACATGAAAAATGTAAACGGGCTCCAGTCGGTATAAAGGCCATAAGCTATGGCCGCCAGTGACACCACCAGCACGCCAATGTTAGGCAGGTTGTTTTTTAAATTTTTCTCGTCCTTAACATCTTTAGGGGTCGGGATGTACGGAACATTTTTTCGGATGATAGTGTATACAAAACCTAATATAAAAATCCACCAGGTGCCGATGAGTAACAGCCCGCCCACTAAATGGAAGCCCCTTTCGTTATCCTCCATTACCCATTCCTGCACAAAGTGCCGTATTAAAACAACCGATGTAATAAAAGGAATGCTGATAACCAAAAATTCCGAAAAGTCCATTTTTAACGGATAGACATCCATGAACAGCGATAAAACTGGAATAGAAAAGTTGATTAAAAATATAAAACCCGATAAGTAAAAAAGAGGCAGCAACCCGTAATGAATTTTTTGCCGCCAGGTAAATTTTGTAAACAGCTTTACATATGAAGTAACCAGTAGTTCGAAAACCCCGCGCGACCATTTTATTTGCTGCTTATAATAAGCTGATAAGGTAGCAGGTACCAGGCCGCGGGCAAGTACCTGCGGCACATAAACAGATTTCCATTGTTTGGCGTGCAATTGCATGGCGGTATGCATATCCTCGGCCAGCCCCGCGGCATGGCCGCCTATTGACTCCAGCGCGGTACGCCTGAAGGTACAATTGGCACCGATAGCCTGGGCGGTACCATAGCTGTTCATGCACATCATCATTGGGCCGTAAAAATGGTAGGTTTGTTGCGCCGCACCCTTTGCAATCCAGCCAATGCGTTGGTTATAATAGGCCTGTACTACCTGCACATATCCTATTTCGGGATTATCAAAATGCGCCACAATAGGATCAAGAAAATCGGGGAAAGGTACATGGTCGGGATCAAGCACCAGGCACAACTCGCCTGATGATTGCGCCAAAGCATTATTGATATTACCTGCCTTGGCATTTATTTTTTTAATACGGGTAACGTGGTGTACCCCCAATTCCTGGCACACCGACTTCAGGTACGGATCGTCGGCCTCATCGCATAAGTAAGTTTGATGCGGGTAGGTTATATTTTGTATGGCGGTAAGCGTTTCTAAAATCATTTCGTAGGGCTCGCCCGCGCAAAATGTTGTAAAAACATCTACCGTATATTGCCTGGTAACCGGCGGCGTAGCCGGTACGCTGATAGACCAATAGTGGTACCACTCATAAATTACTTTAAAAAAGGTATAAACAAATGTTACAATAAGTAACCAGTAAAGGGGCTTATAACCAATAACCGATTCGTGAAGCAAGCTATACATGAAAAAAAACATGCAGGCCAGCCCTATCACTATCATCAGCCTTAAATTAAGCAGCTGCTTTTTTGAAGGTGGTTTTATATTACTACTATTCATGGATTATACAGCACGTAAAAAGGGACATTAGCAGTTGAAAAATAGCCGTTATTGTTATAAACATACACGTATAAGCGATATGGACCCTCGGTTTCAGGTACTTTAAATTTAACTATCGGCCCGTTATTTTCTGTAATTGCGTTTTTGATATCCTTTAGCGGCTTATCTCTGAAAGTGCCATTCGGCTTAAACCAATCCTCGGCAAACAGCTGCCATTTATAAGTTAGTTTAGCAGTGCCAGGCTCATTCATATATGCAATAGCGAAAGAGGTGGTTTTGGGGCTAAGCAAAATATTATCGCGCCCGCCTTTATTCTCCACCAGCATGTATTTTATATCCGGTGCTTTTACAGGCGGTTTTTTGCCCGTCCACAAGTATTGCATGGTGTTAACTATTTCGGTTTGCCCGCCATGCTCGTCAAAAAGGCTAAACCAGGTTGGTGTAAGCTCCTGTTTTTGCCCCCAATAAAAAACCATCGAACCTAAAAATCGCGGGTTATCAACCGGCATATAGTTAC
Organism: Mucilaginibacter sp. P4_C11; assembly: GCF_056402115.1. Classification (NCBI taxonomy): domain Bacteria; kingdom Pseudomonadati; phylum Bacteroidota; class Sphingobacteriia; order Sphingobacteriales; family Sphingobacteriaceae; genus Mucilaginibacter; species Mucilaginibacter sp. P4_C11. The sequence continues at coordinate 173,896 of NZ_JBFUIA010000006.1, forward strand.
GATAGGTGGCTAAATATTGTTCTGCTTTTTTTGTACTGGTATTTTCTACATATGCGCCCCATACATTTTGGCTGGCTGCCACCCAGGGGCCTTCAACAGACCACTCGGTTATTAAAAACGGACCGCTCCAAAGCCATTTAAAATCCTGCAGGTCCTGTTTTAAAGTTTGTATCGAACCAAAAATATTGAAAGATATAAAATCAATTTTTGTACGGTACCTGATATTAAATATGTTTGGTTTTTGGAAACTCATCACAGTTGTGGTAACCGGATGCTGTGGGTCATTATGGTGAATAATATCAACAAGGTTATTAAAAACAGTGTAAAACTGGTTAAAACGGGGGCGGTAAGGGAATGTAAGTTCGTTACCCAGGCACCAGCACAAAAGCGCCGGATGGTTTTTATATTTATTAATTAGGGCGGTAATTTTTTTTGTAAAAACAAGCGCCTGCGGGGTATTGTAAAACTCAGCCATGCTCAGGCTGGGCGGCATGGGCAAACCTACTATTACCGCTAAATTGTTGGCCTGTGCCGAATCTAATATATTAGCCAGGTGTACGGTGTCCCAAACCCTGATGGTATTGCCCCCCGCTTCTTTTAAACGTTTAAGATTAGTATAGCCTGATGCCCCTTTTACTAAAAAAGGCTGGCCTTGGCGGTATAAGGTATATCTGCCGTTTTCATTTTTAATGTAAACAGTTTTGTTGGTATCGTTTACCGGTTGCGCCTTATTACAGGCAAGGGAAAAGAAACATGATATTAAAATAAAATAAGTGACGACTAATCTGAAAGAGTAAAATTTCATAAATTTTAAGCCAATTCGCTCACAAAATGGGTTTTTGGTTAGTGTTTAAGGTTGATTTTAGACGTTGTATTCTTGAAACTAAACATACAGCTTTTTACGGGATTTAACCGCTTTATGTTGTGATTGAGTTTTAGCTGCCCAATGGTTTTAAAAATTCAATAGCGGCCGGTACAAAGCCACAACCCGTTTTTAAATTAAACACTTTGTTACAAAACAATTACGCCAAAATAAATCAACCGGTTTTCATTCAAAATAACTTAAATTTAAACATGATTTTCGTCCTCAACAAAACCAACACTATTGCCAATCAGTTTTTGGCCGAATTGCGCGATACGGAAATTCAGCAGGATAAGGCCCGCTTTAGGCGCAACCAGGAAAAACTGGGCGAAATTTTGGCCTATGAGCTGAGTAAAACCCTGCATTACCAACCCAAAGAAGTACAAACCCCTTTGGGCATAGCCAACATCAATACTCCTGCCGACCAGCCCGTGTTAGGTACCATCCTGCGGGCCGGGCTGCCATTTCACCAGGGTTTTATGCATTTTTTCGATCAATCCGAATCGGCATTTATAACCGCCTATCGTAAGGTAAAAAGGGGAGGATCGTTCCTGATCCAGGTAGACCATATCTCGACCCCAAACCTGGACGGTAAAGTCCTCATCCTGTGCGATACCATGCTGGCCACCGGCCAAAGCCTGGTATCTGTTTGTAAGGAGCTGATGGCGCAATATGACATTAAAGAGCTGCACATAGCCGCCGTAATTGCCAGCGCTGTAGGCATAGCACATGTACGTGCTAACCTGCCCAAAGCCAAACTATGGGTGTGTGCTATTGACGAGGAAATGACCAGCAAAGGCTACATTGTACCCGGCCTGGGCGATGCCGGCGACCTTGCGTTTGGCGAGAAGGTTTAGGGGTATTTCGGAAATAGGATTTTCGATGTCGGGTTTAATAAATTTTAGAATAATTTGCAGATACTAATTGTGGATTAAAAAGGTTTATAAGACAGGTAATTAACCCGACTTTTGATGCTACTTCGATTTTCAGAGCAAATAATAAATAACTTTTTAGTGCCGTCGTTTTCTTTGGCAAACGGCGAAATTGTTATTATTAGAATCCCAGAAGGAGAGTTTTTTTATCCGCTTAAGTTGGAGATAGTCAAAATGCTTACTGGAGAGGCTGTAAACGATAATGTTGAAATTGTTTCACCATTGCAATTTGTTGCAGATTTTGAAGAGTCTTATTTTCGATACCGCTTCTTTCCCACTACAATTGATAGCTATCACAATAAATATGCTAACAAGGCTAATCCGGTTTATAAAAATATCTACGGAACAGAAGGGATTACTCCGCAAACTAAGGTAAAAACTGTAGACAACACTTTGAGAAGACTCCTCTCACTTTATACCACATTATCGTGGACAAATAATATTGTTTTTCATTTGGCAGGCATTGGCCCCCAGGGAGGGCAGGATATTTATAGAATTGTTAAAACGATGGTAAACTCCGGAGGGGCCGCCATATTGATTGATCGTTGTGACGAATTTCAAAATGACTGTACAACGTTTATTAAGGCCGGGTATATTGATAGCCTTTAGCCAAAGGGAGGTTGGAACAATAACTACAATGTCTATTTATTTCAATTTCTATACGGTAAACAGATTTGTTCAATCATTATAAATTACATCCGCTTTTTTTATAAATTAGGCTGTAGTTTAAATACTGTGCAAATGCTAGACGATTTTCCGTTTTATTTATGCCTGGTTATTGTGATATTATTATTGATCATGCTGAGCAGGAAAATAAAAGTTGCCTACCCTGTTTTGCTGGTATTGGCCGGCTTGGGCATCAGTTTTATCCCGGGCCTGCCTACATTGCATATCGAATCGGAATTGATTTTTATTTTGTTCCTCCCTCCCTTATTATATGATGCTGCATGGCATATTTCATGGAAAGAACTTTGGCACTGGCGACGGATCATCGGAAGCTTTGCCTTCCTGGTTATATTTTTTACTGCCCTGGCAGTAGCATTGGTTGTTAATTATTTTATCCCCGGCTTTACGCTGGCCCTCGGCTTTTTGTTAGGTGCAATAGTTTCGCCTCCGGATGCGGTAAGCGTGGGGGCTATTTTAAAATTTGTAAAGGTACCCAAGCGACTATCTTATGTTTTAGAGGGCGAAAGCCTTTTAAATGATGCATCCTCGCTCATCATTTTTCGCTTTGCGCTGATAGCGGTGGCAACCGGCAGTTTTGTTTGGCATCAGGCCGCTTTAAGCTTTGTGTGGATGCTGGCAGGCGGTACAGGCATCGGCCTTATTATAGGCTACATGTTTATGAAAACACATAAATACCTGCCAACTGATACCAATACAGATATTGCATTATCCCTGTTAACGCCCTATATCATGTACATAGCTGCCGAGGCCGTTCATAGCTCGGGCGTGCTGGCTGTAGTAAGTGGCGGTCTGCTGCTATCCAATTACCGGCTGCGTTACCTGAGCAGTAGTTCAAGGCTGGGTGGTTTAAACGTTTGGGACAGCCTTAGCTTTGTGCTCAATGGATTGGTATTTATGATCATCGGGCTCGATTTGCCCCAGATTACGGCCGGGCTCGAACGTGTGTCCATTGCTACAGCTATTGGTTATGGTTTATTGGTAACCGGGGTTTTAATTGCCGGGCGCATTTTATCAGCCTTCGCGGCCGTGCTGGTTACCCTGGTAGCCCGGAATTTTATAACTGTTGCCGATAGTAGAAATCCTGGCTTTAAGCTTCCTTTTTTGATTGGCTGGTCGGGTATGCGGGGCGTGGTGTCGCTGGCATCTGCTTTATCCATACCGGTTTACCTGGCCAACGGGTCGGCGTTCCCGCAACGGAACCTTATTTTGTTCATCACATTTATAGTCATTTTAACCACCTTATTGCTGCAGGGTTTAACCTTGCCTTACCTGATCAGGAAACTGAATTTACCCGACCCCGATGAGATGGCGCCGGATGAAGAAGTTTACAACGATATCAGGAAACAGTTAAACCAGCATGCGCTGCTATATTTAAATTCAAACTGCTGCGAGCAAGTGAGCAGGCAGCCAATGCTTCAGCAAATGGCACTTAAGTGGCAAAATAACGATCAATTAGCTGATGGTTTATTGATGACAGAAGAATCTAAATCCGTTTACCGCGATGTGCTGGACCTGCAAAGGAAATGGCTGATCAACAAGAATAAGGAAGATGTGAATATCGACGAAGAAATCATCCGTCGGCACCTGTTATACCTTGACCTGGAGGAAGAAAAACTGCAGTTTATTTAGGCTTCAATTATATCATAAAGCAGGCCGGCCTCTCCCTGCGAAAATCACTTCGTTTCTTCAGACCGCAACCATATTATACCAGTACCGGGAATCTGAAAGCTGGGTTACGTCTGATTGCGCGATATTCAGTTACATCGCGTCGTGACTTTTCTTTAGCCGAAATTTTTACCCGGCCTTGCCTAAATAGCTTGTAAATTAAACAATTAGCAAGTTAAATAAATGGTTTTATATTATACTATATGAAACTATTCGATTTAAATCCCGTATGAGTATACGCCAAACTAACTTAAAATGATGCTGCAATAAAAAGTATTAACACAACAAAATGAGTCGAATATTTCTTTTTATTTTCTGTTTGTACCAACTTTTTGCCGGAGTATCATATTCGCAAACACCCTCCCTTAAATTTAAACAGTTAAGCACAAACCAAGGCCTTTCCCAAAGCCATGTAGTGACCATTCTAAAAGATAGCCGTGGCTTTATGTGGTTTGGAACCGAAGATGGCCTTAATAAATACGATGGCTATAAATTTACCCATTATAAGCACGACCAGAATAACAAGACAACTATTATTGATAATTATGTACAATCGATAACGGAAGATAGTTCCCACAATTTATGGATTGGAACCGAAAGCGGGCTTGATAGATTTGATCGGGCTACCAATACGTTTATCCATTACTCCAATCAATCAAGTTTTGCAGTTATGTCTGTTTTTTTGGATAGCAAAAAAAGGATGTGGCTGGGCACCAGTAAAGGCTTATACCTGTTTAATGCTGCAAATGGTTCCTTTAAAAAATTTACACATGCAGATAAAAGAAACAATATAATTAACGATTTTATATACCAGGTTACCGAAGATAATAATGGCTGGCTATGGATAGGAACTGATGACGGGCTGTATCATTTTAATCCCCAAAACGGTAAGTTTATTGGTTATTTTCATGATGCGGCAAATAACAGCAGCATAGGAGCCAGTTGGATAAAAACAGTTTATAAAGATAGCAAAGGCAATATTTGGGTAGGTACACACGGCGGCGGGCTTGCGTTATATAACCCCGCCAGCAACTCGTTTATAAATTTTAAACACGATCCAAATAACAGCAATAGTATTTGCCATAACGACATCCTTTCGATACTCGAACACAACGGGAAGCTATGGATAGGGACCGAAAATGGCGGCATAAGTGTGCTGGACTATCCGGCCAATAAGTTTGTTGGCTACAAGTTTGACGCAAATGACCCTTACAGCCTTAGCAGTAACTCCGTTTATTGTTTATATAAGGATGATACAGGAAATATATGGATAGGCACTTACTCGGGTGGTGTTAACTTTTTGCCGGCGTTTGGCAATAAATTTACCTCTTATAGCCAAAACGCCAATAATTCAAATAGCCTGAGCAACAATAATGTGCTGGCCATATCGGGTGATGGCAGTGATGAAAATATTTGGATTGGCACCGATGGGGGAGGCCTGAATTTATTTAACCGAAAGAAAAAAACCTTTGTGCATTACCTGCATAATGATAATAACCCCAACACTATAAGTGATAATTACCCGATGGCCATAGTGCCGATAGATAAAAACACTATCGGTATTGGCTACCACATTGGCGGGTTTGATTTGTTTGATAAGACAAAGGGTACTTTTATACATCACATGCCGCAGGCAAATAACCCGCATAGCCTGTCCCTTTCAGATATCAACAATGTGTATAAAGACTATGATGGTAACATATGGCTGGGCACCTGGAAAGGGGGGCTTAATTATTTTAACGTAAAAACCGGCCGCTTTACACAATACAGGAATAACCCGCAGGACAATAACAGTATAAGCAGCAATATTGTCCCCACTGTATACCAGGATAAGCAGGGCAATATGTGGATAGGTACCGATAACGGCCTGGATATGTTAAACCCCAAAACCGGGCGCTTTACGCATTACCGGCACAATGAGGAGGACAAACACAGTTTATCAAACAATACTGTCGAATCGGTTACCGAGACTGATGACGGCGATATATGGGTAGGTACCAACGGCGGCGGCCTTAACCTGCTGAACAAGCGCAGCCAAACATTTACCATATACACCGAAAGGGAGGGCTTGCCTAATAACGTGATCTATACGATTTTGAAAGATCGTAAAGGCAACTTTTGGTTGAGCACCAACAAGGGTATTTCACGGTTTAACCCCAAAACTAAAGTCATCAGGAACTATGGTATTTCTGACGGATTGCAGGGCGATGAATTTAAAGGGCACTCCTGTTTTCAAACTGCCGATGGGGAAATGTTTTTTGGAGGCGTAAACGGATTTAGCACCTTTTATCCGGATAGTTTGAAAGATAATGACTTTATTCCTCCGGTTTATGTTACCGGGCTGCAGATTTTTAACAAACAGGTAAGCACCGCCGATAAAAATTCGCTGCTCCAAAAAGATATCAGCGAAACAAGCTCGATAAACCTTTCCTATAAACACTCGGTACTTACCTTTGAGTTTGCGGCCCTGAATTATATCATCCCCGAAAAAAACCAATATGCTTATAAGCTGGAAAACTTTGATAAAGACTGGAACTATGTTGGTAATAAGCGAACTGCCACCTATACCAACCTTGATCCGGGTACATATACATTCAGGGTTAAGGCATCAAATAACGATGGTAAATGGAACAACAAAGGCACGGCTATCACTATTTATATTGCGCCTCCTTTTTGGCTCACCTGGTGGTTTAAGCTAATTGTAGCTTTAACTTTTATGATAAGCGGCCCGGCATTTTATGTTATCCGTACGCGTGCCATATTAAATCAAAAGGCCGAGTTGGAGCGCCAGGTAAAAGAACGTACCGAACAACTGGCACGGGCAATAGAGGTGGAGAAAAAATTAGCACTTGAAGCCGAGGAAGCCAACCGGGCCAAAAGTATATTTTTAGCTACCATGAGCCACGAGATTCGTACACCCATGAATGGGGTAATAGGGATGGCCTCTTTACTTGCCGAAACACCGTTGAATGAAGAACAGTTAACCTTTACCGAATCTATACAAACCTGTGGCGAAGACCTGCTGGCAGTTATTAACGACATTTTAGATTTTTCTAAAATAGAATCGGGCAATATGGAACTGGAGGAAAAGGATTTTAGCCTGCACACCTGTATTGAAGAAGTTTTTGATGTTTTTGCTTTAAAAGCAGCCCACTTAAAGCTCGATTTGGTTTACCAGATTGACTATGATGTACCGGCGCAAATTATTGGCGATAGTTTAAGGCTTCGCCAGATCCTGATCAATTTAATAAGTAACGCTATCAAGTTTACAAAAAAAGGTGAAATTTATGTAGCTGTACATTTGCTCAGTACGTCAGAGGATAATCACATCGAATTAAGCTTCGAGATAAAAGATACCGGCATTGGTATTTCTGCCGACAAGCTGCACCGGTTATTTAAAGCGTTTTCGCAGGTCGATTCATCAACCACCCGCCAGTATGGTGGTACCGGCCTTGGCTTGGTTATAAGCGAGCAGCTGGTGAAGCTAATGGGCGGTAAAATTAGCGTGGAGAGTGAAATTGATAAAGGGAGTACTTTCAGGTTTAATATTCATACGCAAAGGAATTTGCTGCAAGATGCCGTGCAAATAAACCATAGTATGAATGGTTTTGAAAAAAGCGGGATTTTGATTGTTGACGATAGCGATACCAATTGCCGGATTTTAAAAGGCCAGCTGGAGCAGTGGCAATTAAGCCCGGTGGTAGCCAATTCGGGCGAGCAGGCCCTTGATATTTTATCGCAACAGCACGATTTTAAACTGGTTATTACCGATATGCAAATGCCGTTTATGGATGGGATAGAGCTTGCCAATTTAATACGGGCTAAATATCCCGATTTGCCGATAATGCTTTTAAGTTCGATAAGCTATATTTTCCATAAAGATAATCCCGGTCTTTTTTGTGCGATATTGACCAAACCTGCCAAACAAAATAATTTATACAAGCATATTATAAAAGAGCTTGCCAGGCATGTAAACGGGCCCGGAAACGAGCCGGTGCCAGCTGATGTCGTTAAACATAAACTGCCTGATAATTTCTCGGAAAGGTACCCATTGCATATTTTGGTTGCCGAAGACAACCAGATGAACCAGAAATTAATTATGAAGGTTTTGAGTAAACTGGGGTATGAAGCCGAATTGGCCGCCGATGGATTGGAAGCCCTGGAGCTGGTTAATAAGAAAATATTCGACGTTATTTTGATGGATGTGCAAATGCCCAAAATGGATGGCCTGGAAGCCACGCGAATAATAAAAAAACGTTTCCCCGAACGTCCTTTTATTATTGCGATGACAGCAAACGCACTGCAAACCGACCTGCAAATTTGTATGGATGCAGGTATGGACGATTATATAAGCAAGCCATTTAAACTGGATGACCTGGTGAACAAGCTGGAAAAATGGGCGTTGAAAGGTAGTGTGCGCATTAGTTAGGCAGGTTAGTCGCCCTCTGTTAAAAATCCCTCATCAACGGTTTTAAACTTTAGTATAGTTTCAGACAGGATTTTTCTCTTGTTCGAAGCCGATTCTTTCATGCTTTCAGTCATAAAAGAAACAAGCAGTTCAACATGGTTCCTGTAAATTCTGCCTTTGCCGTAAGGATCTATATACATGCCTGTTTTTTTCCTGAGGTGCGAAGAAACAAATTCAATTTCATCAAAATCATCCTGGCTGATTTCAAATAACACCTTTTTTTTATTTGCATCCAACAAGTCGTAAAAATCTATAGCCATATTTTTGAATTCGGTAAAATAATGATTTGATCTCGTTCTATAACGCTTTGTATGGGTTGTTCGATTTCAATTAGTTTATAAATAACCCTTCCTAAGGGCCATCGGCCCGACACATCTTGTAGCCACGGGTTTCAACCCGTGGACTATTGGCCAAAGCACAACAAGAGTGCCATCGGCACGGCACATATTCGGGTGTAAATCCAGATATTTTCAATTTGTCCAAACGATATATATACGTGTTGCCCATATGGATCGAACCTACGGCTCGCCATCTTTTTCTCCGTTTTTTTCCACGGGTTTTAACCCGTGGCTACAAGATTGGCCGAGGCTACGCCTCTAAGTCGTGTTGAACAAGCACCGATGTGTCAACAAAAAATATCTTTAGAAACTGATCTGTAGCCACATAGACGTTGCCCATACAAAGCGTTATAGAACCGTACTTTTTTATTAAACTCAGCCTGTATAAAAAGCTTCCCTTATCTGCACCAAAAGCAATCCGGCATTACCCACATCAGGCCTTTCGGGCAGGGCTGATGTTTCATAGGCCGCTTTTACGCTTTCCATTTTTTCTTCCACCATTTTCATCAGCTCGTCAATCTCAAAATCGCCGTTGCGGATTTTGAGTAAAAAATCACGGTCGTGGCGTTTTACTATTACCTCTTGGTGTACAGCTATTTCTTCGGCCATATTGAGCAACCGGAAGGTGTGCATCATATTTTTGGCATCGTAGCTTTTGCCGTGTGCCAACGTGTTTTGGTAGCGTAAATCGTTCCGTTTATCTTCCCACTCCTGGTACTCCTTATATTCCCGGCAGTAAATGGAATAGCTGTCTTTATTAAAATTCATCACTGCCAGGTTTTCAATCCCCTTGGGTACCTGGCTTAGCTGTACATCATCAGCCCCGGCGCCAGAGATAAGACCTTTTAACCGGCCTTCTGTCAGCTGGTTTTGATGGTATAACAAATATACATTCTTGAAATGGTCCAGGTTAATAAGGCCGCATTGCTCCTGCGTGTAGCTATTTTCCCTGAGCCATTCCTTTAGCGGGATACTGCCGTTGTTGTGTATTACATAGCAAAAATCCAATACCGATTTACGGTTACTATCCATCGGCCGGTTTATTTTTTTGTTGAGGCCCTGCGCCTTTTTTATTTGTGTTTGCGCATAACCGGCAAAGGTATCCATACACAGTTTTGATAAAAAATCGGCAGGTTTAACCAAATCCATCAGCGGATGACGGTACAATACATGTTCGGCCGGGGTGTTTAGCAACTCCAGGATATTGGGGTTATTTTTAACCAGCAGATCAAGAAACCGGCCTACCTCAAAATAAACCTCATCATTGGTGGCATTGGCTATCTGCTCCTGCCGTTCAAACCCGTATAATTGTTTTTGCGGCATCATGAAGATGCCCTTCTTGTCCACGTCCGACCCGGCCACGTTGAGGTTATACGCGGTACTGCCGCTTACACAATCCAGCAGGATAAGTTCTTTGCGTAGTTTTAATTCCTTGTAGTCCATCATTGTATATGCCTCCTGAACAACTCATTTAATGGCTGCGCCGGTTGCTGTTCTGATGTAAATTGTTGTAGTTGCTCTTTGCATCTATTCAGTGTATCAGCCAGCCATTCGTTTAATAGATCAACCGGCTTTATCATCGCCTTTTCATCGGCCATTTGTTTTTGTGCCAATAACCCGTTTATTGCATCCTGTATTTTATTATCGGTTAGCAATACCCGTAGCTTATCAAATTCCATGGGCGGTACGGTTTGTTTCTCCACTATCCACCGGCAGGCAAGCGCCGGGCGCAATGCGTAAAAATATCGCTTAAGTTTTATCTCTTTGCCCTGCAAATCATCCCGAAGGGTGTTGTGCGCCATAGATAAATAGTGGTTTCCGGCAGATCTTAAGGAAAAATAGCCTGGCATCAAACTGCGCAGTTCATCAACAAAAGCATCATCCTGCCGGTATACTATCGGCGATTGCAGCCACTCGTACAAAGGCGCATTTGATTTCATGAACAGCTTTAACGTTTTCTTTAAATCCCAGCCGCCTATGTCCAATACCTCGTTAACCGGCAAGCCAACCACATCAGGCATTTCAACAATGCTCAAATAATCGTTGGCAGGGCGGGAGTAGATAAACCGTACATCAAAATCACTATCGGGCGAGGCAAAGCCCCATGCCCTGCTGCCCGATTCGCAGGCGTACAGGATTTTTATATTTTCCGACTGCTCCAGTTCGAGCAGTTTTTGGAGGATGGTTTGTTTCACGTTAAAATATTTTTCAAATGTAGAGACGCATAATTGCGTCTCCCGCAGGACAGTCTCAATTGCAAATCTTGCACTTAAACGCGGACGACGCAATTATGCGTCTCTACAAAAAATTACAACCTTGGGTCAACCGGCTCGCTTTCCATGGCCAGTACACCAAACACGCACTGGTGCACACGCCTTAACGGCTCCTTATCGGTAAAACGCTGCAGTCCTTCAACGCCGAGTAAAAACTCGCGCAGGGCCAGGCCCCGTTTGGCGTTTAGCCCCCTTGATTTCAGCCGTTCCATATTTTCGGGCGCGGTATATTCCGGGCCGTAAATAATGCGCAGGTATTCCCTGCCCCGTATTTTGATAGCTGGCTGTATCAGTCCCTTTTTATCTTTTTCGATAAAATGATAGGGCTTAACTACCATGCCCTCGCCGCCTTTAGCTGTTAAAGCTAACCACCATTCTGTTGCCTCGTTTATGCTGGCAGCATCATTCAGGTTTACAACCTTGTAAGGCGTTGCCAGTAATATGGCCGGGTCATGCGTGCAGATCTTCGCAATCTGCTCCATATGCCACTCATGGTTTTCGTCCGTCCATAACTTGCCTTCGGATGCCATGATGTGGAAGGGCGCCAGCTTGTAATCGTCCAAACTGTTTACCGGCCAGCAATAGCGTTGGTAGGCGGCAGTGAATTGTTCTGCCTCCTGTTGCCTTTCACCGTATTCGGCCAAAAGAGTTTCGCCATTGGCATCTCTGGCGGCCAGTTGCTTTAAAGCGTCGGTCACTTCGGCTAAAGCATGCGTGGCGGCGGTACCCACAGCAGCATACTGCGTTTGCAATAAAGCCTGCGCTTTGGCGCTCCAGGGCATTAGTTCGGTATCCAGACAAACCCAATCGGTATCAAAACGCTCGTAAAATTCCGAATTTATCAACGCCTCATTCAGCCTGCTCAATAAAGCCTGTTCGGTATTTTTATCATTAAAAAAGGCCCGGCCTGTACGGGTATAAATAGTACCAATACCCTCATTGCTGATGCCAAAGGCTTTGCTGATAGCAGCCTCGTTTTTACCCACAATAACCACTGCCCTTGACCCCATATGTTTTTCCTGGCAAACTACCTGGCCAATTTCTGCAGCCTGGTAATAATCAAAAGCCTCGGTCGGGAACTCCAGGTAGTCATCCAAAATGCTGGTTTTGCTTGGGCTCATGGTTGGCGGCAAATAAATGAGCCATTTTGGGTTGATAGCAAAGCGGCTCATCACTTCCAAAGCTGCAATGGCATTCTCTTCCCTGATGGTGATATTGTTGCCCAGCCGTGTTTCTACAATTTGTTTCCCCATAAAATCGGCAATATCCAGCACCTGGTCGTTTTCCTGTTGCAGGGTTAAGCTTTCTGTCGAGGGCTTAACATAGTTTAAAGGCTTTGCCGGTTCGCAGTAAACCTCCTTGGCCTTTACAGCAACCAGTTCCCGTTCGGGATAACGCAACGCTGTAAGCGAACCGCCAAATACGCAGCCGGTATCAATATCGATGGTGTTGTTTAACCATTGCGCCAGCGGTACAGGTGTATGCCCGTAAACCACCATGGCCTTGCCGGTGTATTCGGCAGCCCAGTTAAGCCTTACGGGTAAACCAAATTCATCTATCTCGCCCGTTGTATCGCCATATAAACAAAACTCGCGTACTGCGCCAGATCCCCGGCCCTGCATGCTTTCTTTTAATCCCGCATGGGCAACCACCAGTTTGCCATCGTCAAATACGTAATGGCTTATCAAGTCATCAATGAATTTGCTAACCTTATTCTTAAACTCAGGTGTTTCCGTGCTCAACTGCTCAATTGATTTTTCTAAGCCGTGTTTAGCCTGTACATTTTTACCATTAAGCCAGCGCATCAGTTTAACATCGTGGTTGCCGGGTACGCAGTAAGCCGTGCCGGCTGCTGTCATCGCCATTACCAATTTTAACACTTCGGGCGTTTTTGGGCCTCGGTCAACCAGGTCGCCTGCAAATACGGCTTTTCTGCCTTCGGGATGCACCCAGGTTTCTGTATTGTTTACATAACCTAATTTGCCCAACAGCATTACCAGTTCGTCATAGCATCCATGTATATCACCTATAATATCCAGCGGACCGTTTTCGTGCTTTTTGTTATTATACAATGGGTCGCGGACGATGCCGGTTATGGCATCCACCTCCTCTGGCGACCGTAATTCGATGATATTGCGGAAACCTTCATACTTCAGCTTTTTAAAACTGCGCTTTAACTGCGAGATATGCTGCGGGATAACATGAGCGCCAAAATTACGGTCGGGCCGCAGAGCGTTCCTGGCGGCGCAAACTTTTTCGGGCATATTCAGGATGATGGCCACCGGCAGGCAATGGTACTCTTTGGCCAGTTTCACCCAGTCGCGGCGTGCTTCTTCCTGTACGTTGGTAGCATCTATCACGGTAAGCAAGCCGTTTTTTAAACGCAAGCTGGTAATGTACCTTGCCAGGGCAAAAGCATCTGCCGATGCAGCCTGGTTATTTTCATCATCGCTCACCATGCCACGGCAGGTATCTGACGATATGATTTCCGTGGGTTTAAAATGCTTCCGGGCAAAGCTCGATTTCCCCGAGCCGGTTGCACCTATCAGCACTACTAAAGCCAATTCGGGTATTTTTATATTTTTATCTCTTGACATTTCTTCTTTCGTTTTATTTTAAGTCCTCTCCCGCGATTCTTAAACAAGTTATCCATGAGGTATTTCGGTTCAAATAGCCATCGGCTTTGAACGCTGGCCACCACTCACCCCGGCTACGCTGCGCTGGCCCACCCTCTCTCCGGCTTACGCCGCATAGAGGGTAAACTCCATTTTTTTTCGCCCCTCTATGTGACGCAGTCGGAGAGAGGGGCAGAACGAGCATAGCGATGTTCGGGGTGAGTCCTCGCCGCCATGCGATATACATCATTCCCCTTCAGAATTTCTCCAAATCCGGGTTATAACCCACTTTCCTCTTGCTTAAATACCGCCATCTGGCTTAATGCACCTACCTCGGGATCAAACTCGCCAACGGGTTTAAATGATACGGTGTAGCCAAATTGTGCGGCCACCCGGTTTGCCCATGCTTCAAATTCGGGCCTTGTCCATTCAAAGCGATGATCGTTATGGCGCATTTTACCTGCTTCATGATTGGCAAAGCGTACGTTATATTCGACGTTGGGCGTGGTTATTACTACCATTTCTGGTTTGGCATATCCAAACACCGATATTTCCAGCGCGGTTAAACGCTGCTCGTCCAGGTGTTCAATTACTTCTACCAGGGCAGCGCCGTCAAAACCTTGCAGGCGTTTATCGCGGTAGGTTAATGAGCCCTGGATCAGCTGCACCCTTTGCAGCTGCCTTTCGGTCATCCGGTCCAGCTTCAGCCTTTCTTTGGCAATTTCCAGCGAGCGGTAGCTTACATCCATCCCTAAAACAAACTCAAATTGCTTTTCGGCTAATAACAGTTTGATCAGGCGGCCCTCGCCACAACCCAAATCAACCACGCGTTTGGCACCGGCAGATAGTAATTCATCTTTGGTAGCCAGTAAACGCAGGTCATGGATGCGCAACTGCGGCTCTTCCGCATCATTTATTCCGGGAGTTTCAATTTCAGCAGCATCGGGGTCAGCCTGATCTTTACTCAGTAAAACATCCAGTGTTTGGTTTGCCAGTGAACGCTGGCCTTTCATGTACCGGCGAACGATGAGTTCCCTTGCGGGATGTGTTTCCAGCCAGCCCTTGCCTTTGGCCAGCAACTTTTCTATCTCTTCCTGGTTTACCCAATAGTGCTTATCATTATCACATACCGGGATTAACACATACAGGTGCGATAACAATTGCTGTAGCGTTACCCGGTTGTTTAACTCCACTGTAAAATAACGGCTATTGCCCCAATCAGGGTACGTTGTATCCAGTGAATGCTGTACCGCATTAATGGTATATCCCAAAGGTTCAAAAAGCGCTTTCAATAGTACTTCGCCTCCTTTAACAGGCAATACAGCCAGCTTTGCGGTAAAGGGCATGGCTATATCAACCAGTTCGGGCTTGTCTTTACAACGGCCGTTAAGGGCCGATGAATAAGCCTTGGCAATGGCTGCGCTCATGAACGAACTGGCTACATAAGGCCGGTCATTTACGTATTGCTCCAGTGCAAAATCGTTTCCTTTGGGCCCGGCGCTGCGTACCAGCCTTACAGGATCTATATCCAGCAGCAAAGCGGCAGTACATTTTTGCGCGCTTACCTCCGGATAAAATATATGGGCCTTGCCCGAAGAAATATCGACAGATTGGATCTTCGCCGGGTGCTTGTGCAGCAAAAAGCTCAGATCATCGGCCGGGAAATGGGTGGTGGATATAGTGAGTAACATAAATTGATAGCTGCGCTTAATGTATAATTATTTATTGATGTTTTGTAATAGGAAACAAAGTAAGGAGGGGAGTGCGCAGTCTTTTTGCGTAGTGGGGAGGGAAAGTTGTGAAATGTGATTTTATTAGTGGCTGTGAATGGTGCATTTAGTATGGCGGCGGCGACTCACCCCGACGAGGCTACGCCCGTCTGCCCCTCTCTCCGACTGCGTCGCATAGAGGGGCAATAAAACAAAAATGATGTTCACCCTCTTTGCGGCGTAAGCCGGAGAGAGGGTCGGCCAGCATAGCGTAGCCGGGGTGAGTCTTAGCCGGCGTTCAAAGCCAATGCTTCAATAAAACCATACACATCAAGATTACCCATTAGCTATCCCCTCAAACATTTAATTTTTATTCCCCGCAATACCCCGTACTATTGTAAACCAATATAATCCGTTTATGAAACCAATTTTTAAAATAGCCAGGGCTTTTGTGTTGTTGCTGTTAAGCCAGGCATGTTTTGGGCAGACTACAACCAATGTGCTGCCCGACTGGGCTTTTGGCGGTTTTGCACGCCCGGCAAAGTTGAACCCTATTATTTCGCCCGATACCAGCCTCACGTTTATTGACCCGATGAGCAAAAAGCCCGTAGCCTGGGAGGCTAACGATACTTTTAACCCGGGCGCGGCAGTTAAAAATGGCAAGGTGGTGGTTTTATACCGTGCCGAAGATAAGTTTGGTATTGGCATTGGTTTCCGCACATCGCGGCTGGGCTATGCCGAAAGCAGCGACGGTTTGCATTTTGCCAGGCGAAAAGCCCCGGTGCTTTACCCGGCCAACGATGCGGCCAAACCCTATGAATGGCCCGGTGGCTGTGAAGACCCGCGAGTGGCCGTTACCGCAGGTGGCACTTACGTTGTGTTTTATACCGAATGGAACCGTAAACTGCCCCGCCTGGGCGTGGCTACTTCAACCGACCTGATCCACTGGAAAAAGCACGGGCCTATTTTTGAAACGGCTTACCATGGCCAATTTTTTAACATCGCCAGTAAATCGGCATCGATACTCACCAAAGTAGTGAATGGCAAACAGGTGATCATCAAAATAAACGGGAAATACTGGCTGTATTGGGGCGAGCAGCATGTATATGCAGCAACATCAACCAATTTGGTTGACTGGGCACCTGTGGTAGATAAAAACATGGAATTGAAACAGCTGATATCGCCACGCCCAGGCTATTTTGACAGCGACCTTACCGAGTGCGGCCCGCCTGCGTTGATGACCGATAAGGGGATCATATTGTTTTATAACGGCAAAAACAAACCTGCCGAAGGCCGGGATACCAGGTTTAACCCAAACTCGTACTGCGCGGGGCAGGCCTTGTTTGATAGTAAAGACCCGGCGAAGAACATCACCCGGCTTGATCTGCCTTTTTTGCGGCCGATGGAACCCTTCGAAAAAAGCGGGCAGTATGTTAACGGAACGGTGTTTATTGAGGGGATGGCTTACTTTAAAAAGAAATGGTACCTGTACTATGGCTGCGCCGATTCGAGGGTAGGGGTGGCGGTTTATGATCCGGCCAGTCCGGCTAAGCCCGATCCGGTTGGAGGGAATTAGGGCTAAGTCTTAAGCCTTAAGTTCTAAGTCCAAAGTCAATTTATTCTTGTTGATGTAGAATTTGAAGGTTTCGATGAAAGGCAGCCCGCTTAATAGTATTAAAGTGTATAATCAAAAGTTAAGTCAATTCTTTTCTGACTTAGAACTTAAGGCTAAAAATTTAAGGGCGCATACTTTTTAAGCACTAAGTGTGCACCCTTAAACACACAGGCCAAGGGGTGGCCTGCCTGCGCAAAGAGGTCGTTATAAAATTCTCTCTAAAACGATAACGGTCCGTGGCTGCTGCCGAACGGAAACTTATTAACCCGCCCATGCGAATGGTCGCAACGCGTATGATCGCGATACATTTTGGGGTTAAAACTTTGGCAGGGTACTGATTCAGATTTTGTAGCCTCCGCCTTCTCGGGCTGATTAACTACAGTGACATTTTTCTTCATGACGACTTCTCCTGTATGTTTGGTTTATTTGAAATTGGTAGTATGAAGTTAAGTACAAAATAGCTCATTTACAATAGGGTTAGGAAGAAAAAAATAGTATTAAATAATATGGCTTTCCGGCTTACAAAAGTCAATCTACAATAAACGGGCTGGACTCACTTAACAGGATTTTGTAACAGCCATTGAACAAAGTAATCGTGAATGACAGAATCGATATTTGTACTATCTGCACCAACCCAATACCACTGCATTTCACCATCCGCCAAGTCTTCTTTAGCCGAACATAAAGAATCAAAATCATAAAGATAGCTCTCATAGCCCAGTTCGATATAAATTTTGCGCAGAATACGTAACGCCTTTAACGTGGCGATGCTTTCACTTAAGGCCAAGCCTATTAGATAATGTGCATAGTTCTTAATGATTTGGTTTTTATCATTGTAACCTAAACCTAATTCCATTAGAGCCTTTGTCGCTAATGCCTGCAATTCAAACTGATTATCATTAAGACTCGCGCCCGCGAGTTCCACTACGTATTCCGTATCAAATCCCGCTCTCAACATGTCGACAGCCCAGTTGATAAATGTTTTGTCAACACTTCTGTTAAGTACTTTGTAAGCCAATATTTCGGCAGTTGATGGGATAGGTTTCATCATAAATAAAATTAGCGCTGGCCCGTAAAACGAACCAACGCAGGTTTAGGAATTAATTTGTTAATAAATGTACAGGATATGCATCAATCCTCCGGCTTCTCCCTTGCATCTGCCATCCTTACAATCCTTGGCTCAAATTTGGCCAGCACCTCAACCAGGTCGCTTTGGGCGGCCATTACAGTGTGGATATCCTTGTAGGCCATCGGGGCTTCGTCCATATCGCTTCCCATCAGGGTGATGCGTTTATCAATTAGGTTGGCGGCAATGGCTGCTTTATCAAGTGTTTTAAAAGCCGCGCTCCGGCTCATTAACCGGCCCGCGCCGTGCGATGCCGAGTTGATGCTGGCCGCGTCGCCTTTACCACGTACCACAAAACCGGGTGTACTCATAGATCCGGGGATGATACCCAACACACCTTCGCCTGCCGGCGTTGCCCCTTTACGGTGAACCATTACATCGGTACCATCGGCCAACTGTTCTTTCCAGGCAAAATTATGGTGGTTTTCAATCATCATAACGGGTTGCCGGTTAAGCGCGCGGGCTATTTTGTTGTGTATCTCGTGGTGATTGGCGCTGGCATACTCGCCGGCCAGGTTCATGGCAATCCAGTATTCCTGTCCCTCGTCCTTATCCAAATCCAGCCAGGCCAGGTGTTTGGCCTCGGCAGGCAGCCTGGTTTTGTCCATGGCTATTTTAGAATAATGATTGGCCACGCTACCCCCAAAGCCCCGCGAACCGGAGTGCGACAACAAAGCCAGGTAATTACCGGCTGGTATCCCGTCCAAAACACCATCGGCAATGCTTAGCTCGCCCCACTCCACAAAATGGTTACCTGTTCCGCTGGTACCCAACTGCGCGTAAGCCTTGTTTTTTAACGAACGGATCACCCTGGTTTCACCCCAGGTATTGCTATCAAACAATGAGCTGTCAAAATGCGATTTTGTAGTACATCCCATGCCAAAAAAGGTATGGTCGCCTAGCATGGTTTTTAATTTATCCGTTTCGGTATCTATCATTTGGGCAGGTAAATCAAAAATGCTCAGGCACATCCGGCAGGCAATATCCACGCCCACCGCGAAAGGTATAATGGTATTGGCTGTTGTAGCCAGCACACCGCCAATAGGCAGGCCATAGCCTTGATGGGCATCGGGCATTAAAGCGCCTGCAACAGCAACCGGCAACTGCACAGCCGAACGCATTTGGGCCATTGCGCCTGCATGAATATGCTCTGCTCCCCAAACCGGGAAATCGGTAACTGTCTCTTTTAGCTTAAACTCGTCCTGTAGCTGTTTTAAAAAACGGCCCTGTTTACGCAAAGCGATAACATTTTCGGCAAGGTTTTTAAATTTGCCATCGTTGTTAAACAAGTAAGGTGTAGGGTCGTTAATTAAAGCTTCCAGGTTGACCAGTATATCGGTTTTGCTCATTACCTCGTTTTTCAATAAGCCCGATGCCACGCGGCCAAAGCTTACCAATATATCCACGTCATTAATACCCAGGTCTTTTAAGTTGTTGTTGCTGATCTTTTCTTTTTCCATGATCATTATTATCTTTTTGATGATACAAAATGAAACAGCCACTGCGCAGTCTTTTTGCGCAGTGAAAAAATAATTGATTTAATGACGGATTTTATTGATTAACCATTTTCAATTATTTTATCGGCATCGTTTAATTTACCACGCAGCAACAAAGACGAGACGGTGGCGAACCCGGCAGTTTTAAAACGTAAAATACCCAATTTTTCAGACTGCCTTTTCTGATCTTTTGTGAAAAAAATCTCTTTTTGTTTTTGTGTTAATAAATGCACTATTTGTGTAAATAAACTGTGCATTTATTGCTAAATAAGTGCAGATTAGTTACCTTATTTTTAACCATTTATGCATGGATAATGGGTGGTTTTGAAAAACAAAAAGAAGCGTGTAAATTTGTACTGTTTACCCACAAAGAAAAACGATTTCTATGTTGTTTTGCAAGCATTGGATTTGTGGAATTAGCTTTAATTTGTTTGAATTAGTATCTATCCATTTTGCCCGCCCACACGATACTTCATAGTATCCCAATAATTTATAAATTCATCCAAAATAAAAATCAAAAATAAATCCCAATTCGAACATCCCAATTCCGAAATCAAAAGATGCCTGTAAACCGCAATGCCCTTATCCGCTACCGCACCATTGACAATTGCCTGCAAAACCGCTATAAAAAATGGACGCTTGATGATTTAATTGATGCCTGCTCAGATGCCTTATACGAATTTGAAGGCATTGATAAAGGGGTAAGCCGCCGATCGGTACAGGCAGATATAGAGATGATGCGCAGCAATAAGCTGGGCTATGAGGCTCCCATTATAGTGGTTGATAAAAAATACTACACCTATGCCGATAAAAACTACAGCATTACCAACAGCCCCATCAACCAGCAGGATTTAAAAGTGCTGAGCGAGGTATCAAGTCTGCTAAAACAATTTAAAGGCTTTAACCACTTTACCGACCTCAACGAAATGGTGAGCAAGCTGGAGGATAAAATCTATTCCCAAAAAACGCACAGCACGCCGGTTATCGATTTTGAAAAAAACGATAACCTGAAGGGGCTGGAGTATATCGAAGTTATCCGTAAAGCCATCGTAGCTAAAAAAACGATGTGCATTACGTACCAATCATTCAAAGCGCGCGAGGCCAACACCTTTTGCTTTAGCGGGTACTTGCTAAAAGAGTACCGCAACCGTTGGTTTGTATTGGGCATGCCACATAAAAGAAACGCGCAAATGCTAAACCTGGCGCTCGACAGGATTCAAACCATAGAAGAGCATGCCGATGAGTACCGCGAAAATAAATCGATAGATTTTGGCACCTATTATAATGATGTTATCGGCGTAACCAAATCGCCGGGGCAGCGCGATACGCAGGTGGTGTTCTGGATTGATGATGCCAACGCGCCTTACGTGATTACCAAGCCCCTGCACCATACCCAAAAAGTAGTAAGCGAAGAAAATGGCGGCAAAGTTTTTACCATCCGCGTGATCGTGAATTTTGAACTGGAGCGCGAACTGCTGGGCTTCGGGCCAAAAATAAAAGTGTTGGGCCCCAGGATTTTGGTAAAACAGATGAAAATGTTATTGCAAAAATCATTGAACAGGTATGATACACCATCGGCTATTGATGAAGGCACCGAAGGCTAAGTTTATTTTAACCCCGTTCACTTTTTTTATATCACGCAAACGTTTGACAGGGCGTTGTTTAGCATCTGTTTGGTTGGCTTCCTGCCGGGAAGTTAACCCGATTGCTTTAACAGGATAGCTTATTTTTGAGACAAGGGGTTCATTACCTTCAAAATCGATATCAAAACAGGTCGCCAACGCCAATTAGTCAAACGTTTGCGTTGTGCCCGGCAATGTAAAAGCCAACCTTAATCAATAATTTCAGGGATTGATAATTATGGCGGCCAAAACTGTCCGTGCTTCCCAAATCAAAGTATTGATCATGATAAAAAAACATACCTACCTGTGGCTGTTAGCCGCGTTGTTGATGCCGGTTTCTGTAATGGCGCAAAGCAAATCAACCTATGATCCGTTGCAGGTTTTTGACTATAGTTTTTTTAAACACAATGGCAACGATATCCGTAATGCCAATGGTGCGCCCGGCCCTAAATACTGGCAAAACCGGGCCGATTATCTAATTCATGCCGCGCTGGTTGAAAAAGATACCGCTATAACCGGCGATGTAACCATCAGCTATACCAACAACAGTACCGATAGCCTGAATTATTTGTGGCTGCAACTGGATCAGAATTTGTTTAAATCCGATTCGCGTGGCGTGGCAACCACACCGGTTAAGGGCGACAGGTTTGATTCAAACGGTTTTGAAGGCGGATACCAGGTTACGGCAACAACAGTAGTATACAACGGTAAAAGCTATACCATTACCCCATCTATTACTGACACCCGGATGCAGTTGCGCTTGCCTTTTGTAGTAAAGCCTCATGGCGATAAAATCAGCATCAAAGTAAATTACACTTTTGCGATACCCGAGCATGGTGCCGACCGCATGGGTCGGCTGGCTACCAAAAATGGCATTATCTTCCAGCTGGCGCAATGGTTTCCGCGCATGTGTGTTTACGATGATGTAATGGGTTGGAACACTTTGCCCTACATGGGTACCGGCGAATTTTACTGTGAGTATGGCAATGTTGATTATTACATTACCACCCCTGCCGATATGATTGTGGCCGCATCCGGCGATCTGCAAAACCCGCGCGAAGTATTGACCGCTACCCAGGTAAGCCGCCTGGCCAATGCCGCCAAAAGCGACAGCACCGTTAGCATTATTAAACAGCAGGAAGTACTTACTACCCGCATCCGTCCAAAACAAACGGGTACTTTAACCTGGCATTATAAAATGCAAAATACCAGGGATGTTGCCTGGTCGGCATCAAGGGCGTTTATGTGGGATGCAGCAAGAGTAAATTATCCATCGGGCAAAAAGGGGCTGGCCATGGCCGTTTACCCGGTAGAGAGTGTGGCACCCAACAAATACAACCGGGCTGTGCAGTATTTAAAACACAGCATGGAGTTTTATTCAGAAACCTATTTTGAATATCCATGGCACTCGGCAACCGTAGTGGCCGGTGTGGCTTTGGGCATGGAATACCCGGGCATTGTGTTTTGCAGCTATAGTATTAAGGACGATGACCTGTTCCGGGATATTACGCACGAGATGGGGCACAACTGGTTCCCGATGATTGTGGGCAGTAACGAGCGGCGCTTTGCCTGGATGGATGAAGGCTTTGATACATTTATAAATGGTTACGCATGGTCGCATTTTAACAATGGCGAGTATGCCGATAAAAGTAACCCGGCGGTTGGTATTACCCCGCAAATGCTGAAAGCTAAAGATGCCCTGATGGTAGCACCCGAGGTGAATAACGAAGGAGGGATGTATTATTACAAAACTGCCTTCGCCCTTAATTTATTACGCAATACTGTTTTGGGTGCCGATAGGTTTGATTACGCTTTCAAAACATATATAAAACGCTGGGCTTACAAACACCCCCAGCCCGACGATTTTTTCCGTACCATGAACGATGCCGCAGGCGAAGATCTTACCTGGTTTTGGAAAGAGTGGTTTTACACCACCTGGAATATCGACCAGGCTGTTACCGATATTAAGTATGATAAAAACGGCGCGGCATCGGGCGCCATCATCACCATAGAAAACCTGCGCGAAATGGTAATGCCTGTTACCGTAAAAATTGTGGAGCAAAACGGTAAAACGCAAATTGTAAAATTACCGGTGGAGGTATGGCAGCGTGGTCCTAAATGGAGCTTTAAGTGTAATACAACTTCTAAAATTGCCAGGGTAATCGTCAATCCTGATAATTTACTACCGGATGTCGACAGGAGCAATAATACGTTGAGGGATTAAGAGTTACGTCTCATTGGGCCATATGTGTCCTCACAAGTCGCTCTTCATCATACTTCTCGTAAACCATATGACATGTCGGGAAGATGACTGTGGGGACACAGTCATCGGGAAGCTATGGATTACCTTTTGCCTTAAATCTTTCGCCTTTAACCTTCTCTCCCCGTTTTTTAGATGCCTTAGCTACCTTATTAAACTCCAAAGCCAATGCCATCCAACGGCTAAATTTTTTGTTGGCGTTAATGTCGTTGCCATCAACCCAAACATAGTCCTTCATTACACGGCTGCCGTTTATCATCTGGCGGCAATCGCCTTTTTCTAATTCCACGGCTGCCTGGTTTTGGCCAATGCGGAAAAGCAAGCCGGTATCGCGCACGCAAACACACATTTTATCATCAACCATAAAGCACAAACCCTGGAACATTTTTATCTCGTCAATTTTGGGCTGTTCGCTTAATGCTTCGCGTACGCGGTTGGTCAATTGTTCGTCGTAGGCCATGTGGTGTTAAGTTAATAGTACTAAGTATTGAGTTAACAGTCAGATTTATCCTTTTTTATTGAGAGCTTAAGACTTTCGGTTAAAGACTATCCGTAATTGCATGATAAACAAAGTTGTAGATATTATTATACATGTAGGGATAAAATTAACGAAAATCAGGTCACTTTAATTGTTCTAAATCTTTTTTGATACGGCTTTTCTCGCTTGCTGTTTTGGCCAGGTTTAGCGCGGTTTTCAAATGGGCTATGGCCAAGGTGTTATCTGCATCTTTATACAAATGACCCAATAACACATGGTACAGGTGATTATCGTTCAGCTTTAATTTTTCGGCTTCAACAATGGCATCCCGCTTACCACGGGCTTTATACAAGGCATAGGTACGGTTAAGGGCGGCCACCGGCGAATAAGCAATTTGCAGCAGGCGGTTGTATAATTGCAGAATGCTTTCCCATTTATCTATGGTATCCTCCTTTACGGTATGCCAATAGGCAATGGCCGCTTCCAGGTGGTATTTGTTTACCTGGTTACCTTTGGAGGCCAGTTCCAGGTAGTGTTTTCCTTTGTGTATCAGTTCATCAACCCAAAGGCTGGTATCCTGGTCGTCATACCGTACCATTTCGCCATGTTCGTCGGTACGCGCATCAAAACGTGAGGAATGGAAACACATCAGCGCCATTAGTGCATAAGTTTCGGGCAGGTTGGTCAACTCATTTTCGATGAGCAGGTAGGTAAGGCGCATAGCCTCTAAACAAAGGTCTTTACGTAAAGTGGTGTCCTGGCTGGTTGAGTAATAACCTTCGTTAAACAGTAAATATAGCGTAGTTAAAACAGCCTGCAGCCTTTTGCTAATTTGCGAGGTTGCCGGGAACTCAATCTTCACTTTTTCTTCCCGCAGTTTTTCCTTCGCCCTGAACAGGCGTTTATTGATGGTGGCTTTGTTGGATAAAAAAGCGTCGGCAATTTCATCAATCCCAAACCCGCAAAGAATTCTTAACGCCAGGCTCACCTGTGCTTCGGCAGGCAACACTGGCTGGCATATGGCAAACATCAGCTGTAGCTGGCTGTCGTTAATGTGTTTGTCCGAAAGGTCTATTTCAAATTCAGCATAATCCGTCTGTGCTGACTGCAGGATGGGGGTAACCTTTTGATCGAAGATTTTATTGCGCTTTAAATAGTCTTTGGCCCTGTTGCGGGCTACGGCGTAAAGCCAGGCTACGGGGTTTTCGGGCAGGCCCTTAAGCCCCCAGGTTTCGGCGGCACTTAAAAAAGTCTCGCTGGCAATATCTTCGGCAATTTCGGGATGCTCAAAACCAAAGTGCTTGTACAGTACAGATACTATTTTGCGGTACTCGGTACGGAATAAATGCGGCAGCAGTTCGGTTTTGTTCATGGCGGTATAAAGCCACCTCCCCGGTACAGGGAGGTAGCAGCATAAAATTACATATTCATGGGCACAACCTGGCGTACCTCAACATTGCCGCCAACCAGCAAAATGGGGCAGCCTTTTGAAATTTCGGTAGCCTCTTCCAACGTATCGCACTTGATCATGGAATAGCCGCCTATTAATTCTTTTATTTCAACGTAAGGGCCGTTGGTAACTATCCCATCGGGCCTTACCACCGATCCTGTGCCGTTATACAGGCGGTTGCCATTGCTAACCAGTTTGTTTTGCGCGGCAATACCGCCTAGCCAGTCCATCCATAATTTCATGGTTTCCTGCATCTGCTCTGGCGACCGCGACTCAGTTGCGGTTTCTTCAACTTGTCTGAAGATCAATAAGAATTCGTTCATGATGATTTAAATTTTGGTGATTAAAGCTATAGGACGATCAGGTTTTATGGAATAGGACAGCAAGCTAAAAATAATTTATATATTTCAATTACCGGTTCAAGATACGCCAAATTTGCAATCGGAAAATAAATGTAGCATTTTAAAAAATCCGGTATCTAAACAATCGAAACAAAACAAGGGCATGTCGTTTGAAGAAATTTACGATACATATTACAGCAAGATCTTCCGCGTATGCATGGGCTACATGAACGATCATGGCCGTGCCCGCGATGTTACGCAGGATACATTTATTACCGTTTGGCAAAAGCTGGATCAGTTCCGGAACGAATCGGCCATAGGTACCTGGATTTTCCGGATAGCATCAAACCATTGCCTGCGCCAGTTGGAGAAACAAAACCGAATGCCACCAGGCGAGATGCCGGTAGAACTGGAAGATAAACCGCCACCTGATACGGAAGGCCAGGTGCAACTGCTGTATAGATGTATAGCTGAACTGCCCGAGATTGACCGCATCATCATTTCGTTGGAACTGGAGGATGTAAAGCAAGCCGAAATAGCCGCTATTACTGGTCTTTCCGAAACCAACATCAGGGTAAAGGTTTATAGGATTAAAGAAAAACTATCTCAAAAATTTAAAAAGTATGAGCAGCAATATTGATTTAAAAGCGCTTTGGCAGCAACAGCCAGCCGGCGACAAACCGGATATTAAAGCGGTAATAAAAAAGGCCATGGGCATAAAAAATAAAACAAGGAATAAACTGATATGGACCAACCTGGTATTGCTTGCAACAGTAGTTTTGATAATATACGTTGGGGTGAATTTAGATACCCGTGTGCTTACTACTACCATTGGTGTTGTGCTCATTGTATTTGCCATAGTTGCTTTTATGATCGTCAGCAATGGCCTGTATATGGGCCTCTTTAAAAGCCACCCCGAAACGGATACCTTTACTTACCTGGCCGAATTAATGTCGATACAAAAAAAGCAGCAGTTCATTCAAACCAGGGTATTAAAATTATATTTCCTGTTTTTGGGACTGGGCTTGTTTTTATATATGATAGAGTTTGAAAGAAAAATGAGTTTTTTTTGGGCGATAGTATCCTGTGTATGTTCATTGGGGTGGTTAGCCTTTGCCTACTTTTATATAACACCCCGTGAGTTTAAAAGACAGCAGGCCGACATGAATGCTACCATAGCAAAATTACAGGCTATAAATAAGCAATTGCACGAATCTGAAGGAGCGCAGTAAACAGATCGCCTTAAATCTATTACCACTCTTTTGGCTTTTTGTGCTAATTTTACCGTCGCAAAATATCGCCCGCTATGATCCAGGTTTTCCGGTCTTTTAATCCTTTGAATGTATTGTGGCTGGTGATTGTATTGTTTGTTACCCGGTTGGGTTATATAATACAGGTGCCTGGTAAACTGGAGTTTGTGTTTGTTGAGCCGTTTGCACGCTTGCTGGTGCCGGTTGCTTATGAGTACGCATTGTCGCCCGGGTTGAATGTTTTTCTTGCAGCGGTGTTGATACTAATACAAGCGTTGCTGCTTAACTATTTAATAAATCACTATAATTTATTAAGCAAGCCCTCTTTTTTGCCGGCTTTAATGTATGTAACGCTATCGGGGTTGTTTTCGCCTTTTTTGATATTGAGCGCACCACTCATCTGTAATTTTTTGCTGATATGGATGTTGTTTAAGTTGTTTAGCCTGTACAAAGGCGATAGCGCCAAATCAATATCTTATGATGCAGGTATGATTGTGGCGCTTGGCTCACTTATTTACTTCCCGTTTATTTACCTGTTCTTGATCATTTGGATATCGCTTATATTATTTAAGCCATTTAACTGGCGCGAGTGGGTATCGGGCGTTTTGGGGTATGCCACTATCTTTTTCTTTTTGGCTGTGTTTTACTATCTGAACGATAAAATTGCCGTTTTTTACAATATCTGGTTGCCGCTGGGTAAAAAGTTTCCTGATCACATCAGCATCAATTCCTATAATTACCTGCTGCTGATACCTGTTTTACTGATATTGGTGCTTTGCATTTTTAAATTACAGCAAAATTTCTTTAAAAGTTACGTGCAAACCCGTAAATCTTTCCAGCTTTTATTTTTCATTTTTTTGATTGCCGGCTTTTCATTTTACGTGAACGCCTCCTTTCAACTTAACCATTTTTTGTTGTGTATAGCACCCGCCGCTGTGTTTTTTGCCTATTATTTTTTATATGCAACCAAAAAATGGTTTTACGAAAGCCTGTTTTTATTGCTGTTAATCAGTATTATCTACTTTCAGTTTAACAAATTTTAACTTTTACATTCGTCCAAATTTCAGCGGTTATATTAGTTTTGTAGCGTGAAACTATTATTGGCTGCTGTTTAAACAAACAACAAGGCGATTGTAGTATCATAAAAACTTACACAAAAAACAAATCAGATGAAATTTGGCGTAGTTATATTCCCCGGCTCTAACTGTGATGAAGACATCATATATGTATTAGAAAAAATAATGGGTCAGCAGGTTGTGAGGTTATGGCATAAAGACCATGATTTACAAGGTGTAGACTTTGTTGTTTTACCCGGTGGTTTCTCCTTTGGCGATTATCTTCGTTCAGGTGCTATCTCCCGTTTTTCGCCAATTATGCAGGAAGTTATCCAGTTTGCTGCAAAAGGCGGTTACGTAATGGGTATTTGTAACGGTTTCCAGATATTGGCCGAAGCAGGTTTACTGGATGGCGCTTTGTTGCATAACGAAAATCGTAAATTCATTTGCCGTAACATTTATCTTAAACCGCAAACAACCCAATCGTTGCTTACCGTTGGTTTGGAGCAGAACCAGGCATACAAAATACCTATCGCCCATGGCGAGGGTAACTTTTTTGCCGATGCTGATGTGATAAAACGCTTAAATGATAACGACCAGGTAATGTTCCGCTATTGCGACGAGGCAGGTAATATTACAGCTGATGCTAACCCTAACGGATCGTTGGAAAATATTGCCGGTATCACCAATGCTGCCCGCAACGTATTTGGTTTAATGCCTCACCCCGAACGTGCTGCCGATTCATTATTGGCTAACGAAGACGGACTGGCCATTTTTGAATCAATATTATCAGTAGTTAGGGCCTGATGACCAGCCTGGTTATCGATATTGGTAACACATTTACAAAGATTGCTGTATTTGAGCTTGATGAATTACTTACGGTTGAACAATTTGAAGATGTACCCATAACCAGGCCGGATGAACTGATCAGCGAGTATCAGGTTGACAGGGGAATAGTATCGTCGGTAAAAAAAAATGTGGAGCCCTGGCAAACAAGCTTAACATCAAAAATACCGCTGGTTACATTTAACAACACCATGACCAGTGGAATACAAAGCCACTACCTAACCCCCGAAACACTTGGTACAGATAGAATGGCTGCTGTAATAGGGGCAAGCCATATATACCCAGGGAAAAATACCCTGGTAATAGCAGGCGGCACCTGCATAACGTACGACTATGTTGACGCCAACCGGAATTATTTTGGAGGCAGCATATCACCGGGTTTAAATATGCGTTATAAGGCAGTAAATTATTATACTGCTGGTTTGCCGCTTATAAATGCCGATGCCGGGTTTACGCCGGGTTACGGAAACAATACCGAAACTGCTATACGTTCGGGTGTGCAAAACGGTATAAAACATGAGTTAACCGGGTTTATTGAAAGCTATAAAGCCATTGATAACCAACTAAATATTGTGCTAAGTGGGGGCGACAGTATTTTTTTTGATACGCTGTTAAAAAACAGCATCTTTGCCCCCTATATAAAAATTGAACCTTATTTGGTTTTAAAAGGATTAAACGCAGCTATACAAAAGCATAATGATTAAATATACCAGGTTTCTTTTAACACTTCTATTTTCTGCAGTAATTGTATTTGCAGCAAACGCGCAGTCTACCACCAGCTCTCCATATTCAAGGTTCGGTTTGGGCGATATGACCCCACAATCAACTGCTCAAAGCCTTGGCACAGGCGGCATTGGCGTTGCTACCAACAGGATCAGCTTGTTTAATAACATCAACTTCCTTAACCCGGCATCATACGCGGCTATTAATTTAACTACTATTGATATAGGTATTTACAGCAACTTTTCAACCCTGAGCCAAACCGGGCAAACCAGCCAAAGCAATAAAAACTTCAGGTTAAGCCACATCGCTTTTGGTATTCCTGTTAGTAAGCATTCGGCATTTAGTTTTGGCTTGTTGCCCTATAGCGAACGTGGATATAACTACAAAAAATCGGTTAGCAGTTTAGGCACTTCTTCGCCGGCCGATACCAATACTACCAACTATACTTATAATGGCGACGGTGGCCTATCAAAAGCGTATATCGGTTATGGCTTTACAATTGCCAAACATTTATTAATAGGTGGTAATGTATCCTATATATTTGGTAATTTAAAAGATAATACAACCACCGAAACGCCCGGACTTGCAGGATTTTTGAACACAAAAATTGAGCAAACCAATGCTATTGGCGGTTTAAATTATGATTATGGTTTACAATATTCCATTGACCTTTCCGAAACCAAACATGTTATCCTGGGTTACTCGGCATCAGCGGGATCAAAACTCAACTCACAATCGAGCTTCATTGTAAGCCACTATACCAACGATGCTAACGGTAACCCCAACATCGCGGTTGATAGTGTGATAAATAAACAAGGGTCATCAGTAAAACTGAAGCTGCCGCAAATAAACAGGTTTGGGGTATCGTTCCAAAATGATGGTAAATTTTTAATCGGGGCCGACTACTCGATGGGGCAATGGTCAAATTACACTATTGATGGTCAAAACCAGGGTTTGGTAAATAGCCGCACCATTAATGTTGGCGCGCAAATTACACCAAACATTGGTACTATACGCAACTACCTGGCTACTGTTGATTACCGTATAGGTGGTATTTACGATGAAACTTACATGGTTGTTAATAACACCCGGATAAAAAGGGTAGCTGTAACCGCTGGCTTTGGCTTGCCTTTACGTCCTAACAATGGCAGCTTTTACAAGATCAATTTCTCGGCCGAGGTTGGTAAAAGAGGTACGCTGGCCAATGGCCTGGTTAAAGAAAACTACGTTAACCTGCACTTAGGCTTTACGCTTAACGACAGGTGGTTTACCAAATATAAATTTGATTAATAACAGCATGTACAGCGGGGCAAAATATATGAAGGGCGCAAGCCTGCTGTTATTGCCTTTATTTGGCTTGTTTATAGCCTCATGCGAAAACGACCTGAACAAGGTTAAAGAGATTGCCTCTACCGAAATGGGCGTAGTGGTTGAACCGACAACCGGGGTTGACTTGATTATGAGCGATTCGGCAAGGGTTAAATTGCACCTGTTGGCACCGCTTATGTTGCAGTACCAAACAAAAGAACCCTATAAGCTGATGCCCAAAGGGGTAAAGGTTATACTTTACGATAAGCAAACCCAGCAGGAATCGGGTAATATTGTTGCAGATACGGGTATTTCCCGCGATACTAAAAAGCTTATTGAGTTTCACAAAAACGTAGTGGCAACCAATGCCAAAGGCGAAACCTATAAATCTGACGAACTTTACTGGGACCAGACCACAAAAAAAGTTTATTCGCACAAACCAGTACAGGTAACCATGAACGGCGGCAACGTGATGAACGGCGATAGTTTTGAAAGCGATGACGCTTTCCTGCACCCAACATTAAAAAGCAGTACCGGCATATTTCACGTGGACGAAAAAGTGACACAATAATGTTGTTTTTTTCAGGAAAATTTTGTGTTATAGAATTTTACTAAAAATTGTATCTTGCGCCCTCTTTTAAAAGAATATAATAATTACAGAAGTATATGGGTATAATGGGTTTCTTGCGCGAACGGATGGGAAAAATCCTGGCAATCTTTATTGGGGTTGCACTTTTTGCATTCATCGTGAGCGAGGTAGTAAGATCAGGTGGGTCCTTTTTTAAAGACGACCGCAACGAACTTGCCGAAGTAAACGGCGAAAAAGTTCAATTAGATGAGTTTAACAAAAAACTCGACCAAAACACAAACCAGTTTAGGCAACAGTCGGGGCAAAGTATTTCGCCCCAGATATTAAACTATGTTCAGGAAACTACCTGGAACCAGGTGATAAGCGAACTGTTGCTTAACAAAGAGATTGAAAAATTAGGCTTAACTGTAGGCGGCGATGAAGCTGCTGCCATGGTAACCGGTAACAACCCAGACCAGCAGATAACCCGCGTGCCCCAGTTTGCTGATCAGCAAACCGGCCAGTTTGATAAAAACAAACTGAACCAGTATTTAGCTTTTATATCATCTGCAAAAGCCGATACCACTGCAAAACGTCAGTGGGGTGATTTTTTGACGCAGGTATTTGAAGCTAAACAAAAAACCAAATACATGGCTATTGTTACCAATGGCTTATATGTAAACTCGTTAGAGGCTAATGATGATTACCAGGCAAAAAACAAATTGGTTAGCTTTAAATACGCTACACTTGATTACGCGTCTATCCCCGATGCCAAGGTAACTTTAACCGATGCCGATTACAGCACATACTATGATGCCCACAAAGCTGAGTTTAAAAATCAGCAGGAAACCAGGTCATTTGATTATGTAGCTTTTAATGGCGCCCCTTCTAAAGAGGATAGCGCTGCTATTAAGACCGAAGTAAACAAACTGGTTGATAGTATTAAAGTAAGCACCAACGATTCGCTTTTTGTACAGATTAACTCTGAAACAAAAACTCCGCTGGTATTCCAGAAAAAGGGCGCGTTTGAGCCTAAGTTAGATACTTTGATGTTTAACGCTGCCAAAGGTTTTGTTTATGGCCCTTACGTATCAAACGGAAGCTATAAAATTGCCAAGCTAAGCGATGTTAAAACAACCTTCGACTCGGTGCGGACCAGGCATATTTTGATTAACCCTCAAATTGAAGGTGGTATCGAAAAAGCAACGGCTAAAGCAGATTCACTTAAAAAATTAATTGAAGGCGGCAGGCCGTTTACGGATTTTGTTGCCAATTTTTCGACAGATAAAGGCAGCGCTGTTAAAGGTGGCGAAATACCTTCATTTGATGTTAATGGCTTAATGGCTGGTGGCCAGGGTCAAATTGCCGCCGAATATGCAAACGCGGCTTTTAAAGCAAGCAAAGGCAGCCTGATTGTGGTTACCTCACAGTTTGGTGTTCACCTGATACAGGTGGAGGATCAAAAAGGATCGGTAAAAGTTATTAAAGTGGCTGTTGTTGATAAACCGATTGTTGCCAGCAGTAAAACACAAACTGTTGCTTACAGTAAAGCCCAGGGATTTTTAGCTGCTTTAACAAAAGATAATTTTGATGCCGAAGCTAAAAAAGAAGGTATTAAAAAGCTAAGTGCTGACGATGTTGCCGGTACAGCTGCAGGCCTGCCAGGCTTGGATAATGCCCGCGAAGTTGTAAGATGGGCGTTTAAAGCCGACAAAGGAGACCTGTCCGATAAAGTATTTACGGTTGGCGATCAATACATCATCCCTCGTTTAACTCAAATTAAACCTAAGGGGATTTTGCCGCTTGACGTTGTTAAAAAGCAAATTGAACCGGCTGTGCGTAACGAAGTAAAAGCAAAACAACTGAATGAAAAATTCGTGGCTGCGCTGAACGGATCATCATCAATTGATCAGGTAGCTCAAAAAGTAGGTACAAAAGCAGTTCCTGTACAAAACATTGTTTTTGCTAACCCGATAATACCGGGCCAGGCAGGCGCCGAATACAAAGTTGTGGGTTCTATTTTCGGTTCTCAGCCTAATAAGCTTTCAAAACCGGTTAACGGCCAACAAGGCGTATTTGTTTATATTGTTGAGGGCTTTACCAATCCGGCACCGCTCACCAACAACTTAAGGCAAAAGCAACAAATAGCGCAAACCTTAATACAACGTGCAGATGGACAGGTATTGGATGCGCTGAAAGATAATGCCAATGTAAAAGATAACAGGGCTAAACTGTTATAATATAAATTAAAGTAATTTTACATCCGGGAACAGCGTTAAACCTGTCGCCCGGATTTTTTTTGCCTGGAGATTTTTTTAAAATCGCCTAAAAAACATCGGCGAAAGACTTGCGGAGTTTTAAAAACTTCGCAAGTCTGGGATTTTCCAACATGTCATGAGTAGGGACGGAGGATCTATTCGAGAGCTTTTCTATCGGTAGGAACGAAGATTTACAAGGCAAATCAAACTCAGCCTACATGTTGGGGTTAAAAAAATCAGGATTTAGAATTTAGTGCAATTAGGATTTAGAATTTGAACTTATGGATATCCAGGAAAACATAGTAAACAAAGTGGCCCAAAGCGGCTTGGTTACCTTAGATCCCGCATCGTTTTACCCGGCAGGCGAACGCGTTATTTACGATATTAAGGATAACCTGTTCCATGGCCTGATGCTGCGCGAAAAAGATTTACGCGATTTTATAAAGGAACACGATTTTACGCAATACCAGGACAAAAACGTAGGAATTACCTGTAGCGCTGATGCTATTGTGCCAACCTGGGCATACATGTTACTGGCAAACCGGATGGCGCCTTATGCCCGCGAGGTTGTTTTTGGCAACGCAGATGTATTGGAAACAGTTTTGTTTGAAAAAGAGATTGCGAAAGCCGACCTGGAACAATACGCAGGTCAGCGTATTGTATTAAAAGGATGCGGCGATATAGCAGTACCGGTTTCGGCCTATGTGGAGCTGACCAAAAAGTTAACCCCGATAGTAAAAAGCATGATGTTTGGCGAGCCGTGCTCAACTGTGCCAATTTATAAGCGTAAGGATTAATATTAACTATTTGCTTTTAATTGAATCCCACTAACCAATAGTTTCCGGTTCATGCAATAAAAATGGGTTTAAACCATTTATAGTATCAATTGTCCTATTCATGTGCTGGTTATAAACATGAATAGGCTTCAGTTAAAAGCAAACATTAATGAAAAAAATCTTCTCGTGCTCCTTGTTCTTTGTACTGTTTTACGCTTCGGGCTTTGCACAGGAACTTGCGAAAGTAAGTGAGCCGGTATTTAAAGTGGGCGAAAAACTGAGTTATAAAATGCAGTATGGCTTTTTTACCGCCGCCGAAGCCAATATCAGGATTGAGGCCAGCGATAAAAAATTACCCGGCAACGCATTTCATTTGATTGCCGAAGGAAAAACAGCGGGCACCTTTGATATATTTTATAAGGTGCGCAACCGTTACGATTCGTATGTAGATCAAAATACATTGTTGCCTTACTTTTATAGCGAAGACCGGCACGAAGGTAAATGGAAGCATACCGATAAAGCTACCTTTGATCAAAAAGACAATAAAGTAACCGCCAATAAAGGCGAATTTTCATATAAAGGCGATTCATTTGATTTTGTATCGGCATATTATTTTGCCCGCACAATTGATGTATCCAGGCTTAAAACAGGCGATACATTTGACCTGCAATATTTTTTAGAGGATGGCTTTCATAAAATGAATATCACCTACGTGGGTACAGAAACTATTAAATGTGATATGGGTACCTTTAATTGTT
Organism: Mucilaginibacter sp. P4_C11; assembly: GCF_056402115.1. Lineage (NCBI taxonomy): Bacteria > Pseudomonadati > Bacteroidota > Sphingobacteriia > Sphingobacteriales > Sphingobacteriaceae > Mucilaginibacter > Mucilaginibacter sp. P4_C11. Next base: position 209,375 of record NZ_JBFUIA010000006.1, read on the forward strand.
TGAAATTTAACCCTACAATTATCCCCGGGCGTATTTTTCGTAAGGATAGTAAGTTGTACCTTTGGATTACCAATGATGGCAACAGGATACCTGTAAAGGCGCATGTTGAGGTTATTTTAGGCAGCATAACAATGGAGCTACAGGCCGCAAGCGGATTGAAGTATCCATTAAACCCCATTAAGAAGTAAATTAAAATATGATTGAGGTAGGTAACGTGTTGGTGCACGAAGATGTAGTTAAAGAAAACTTTGTTTGCAATTTAAACAAATGTAAAGGTGCCTGCTGTTTAGAAGGAGATTCGGGTGCACCATTAAATGCCGACGAACTCGATATTTTAAAAGAAATATATCCAAAAGTAAAGCCATATCTTACGGCAAAGGGCATTAAAACCATTGAAAAGGTTGGCACTTATGTTAAGGACTTTGAAGGCGATTACACTACCCCATGTGTGGATACCAACAAGGAATGTGCTTACGTGATTTGGGAAAACGGGATTACTAAATGCGGTATCGAAAAAGCTTATGAAGAGGGCGCTGTTACCTGGAAAAAACCCATTTCCTGCCATTTATACCCCATACGCATTACAGCCTACCCGGAGTTTGATGTGTTAAATTACGACCGCTGGAGCATTTGCAGCCCCGCCTGCACCTTTGGTGACGAACTAAAAGTACGTGTTCACGAATTCTTAAAAGGCCCGCTGATCCGCAAATATGGTGCTGAATGGTACCAGGAATTGGAAGATGAGGTAGCCGGAAGGTAAGCGGGCTTGCTTTCTGGGATTAAACTGCTTCGGTATGCTGCTTTTAAGGTGTTGAGGGCGGTTAATTATATTTTGCCTGTTGCTCCCTGTTTAAAAAGCCGATAATGTGTTTTAAGCGACTTCTGGCTTTTGCATAAAATATTCTGTAAATTTGTTTAAATACCAAAACGGAGGTCTTAATGAAACCCGAAATTACGCTGCCACCTAACGGGGTGTTCAAAACCCATAAGGCATATTCGCCCGAAGAAATACTTGCTGCGGGCGGGGCTACTGCCTTCGGTAAAAAATCAGGCAAAAACAATAAAAGTTTAATTAAGGCTCTGAAAAACGCGCCCGCAGCTGAGCCGTTTACTCAACAAGAATGGGATCAAACCTTGCAGCGGCTAAAAGATGCTAAGTAGTGAATTTATTATTTGATACCAACATTATTTTAACGCTAATCCGTTCAAATAATTACGATAATATTATTGGCTTAATAAATCCTGATAGTGTTCCTGTTTATATTTCTGTAGTTTCAGAAGCAGAGATCAAATCAATAGCAATACAAAATAACTGGGGCATTAACCGGCGTAATAAGCTTAATTTGTTTTTAGATAACGTTAATATTGTTGAGATCAGCCAGATGTTTATCAATACATACACGGAGATCGACAGTTATTCTCAGCGTCGAAATCCTGCTTTTGTTGATTATCCTTTCTCAACCCATCGGAACATGGGCAAAAATGATTTATGGATCGCCTCATTAGCTGCATTACTTGGGTTACAACTTGTTACCACCGATGGCGATTTTGACCATTTAAACAGAGTGTTTTTTGAAGTGCAAAAGTTAACACCAACATTGTAAAATAGTATTGTAAACAGGCACCGGCCTAATTTGCTTAAAGTCGAAACTTTACGAGGCCTATCAAAAAATTGATAGGTTATGCAAAAGCATTAAAACATCCCCACCAACTCTTTCAAATGCCCTATCTGTACGGGTACATCGTTGGGCTTTGGCGCATTAAAGGGGTTAAAATAAATGGCGTCCATACCAAATTCTAAAGCGCCGTAAATATCGGCTTCCAGGCTATCGCCAATCATCACGCTTTCTTTTTTGTTGGCTCCGGCAAGGTCTATCGCATGCTGAAATATAGCTTTATCTGGTTTGTTGACACCTACATCCTCAGAGATGATAATATTTTTAAAATAGCCTGCCAAGTTACTGCCGGCAATTTTTATCTGGGTGGAGTCTTTAAACCCGTTTGAGATGAGGTGTAGCGTATATTTTGATTGCAGATAAGTGAGCGTTTCATGAGCGTGCGGGAACAGGTTTGTTTTTGTAGGGCACAACTGCACATAGGCATCCTCAAAATCAACAGGCATCAGGTCGGGGTGTAGGCCAAGATCGGTGAAGGTGCGTTTAAATCGTGCATCACGCAGTTCGTCTTTAGTGATTTGCCCGGTATGGTATTGTGCCCAAAGCTGATGGTTATTGCGCGTATAAGTTTCAATAAACAAGCCCGCAGAAGTAAGGCCGATACGCTCCAACTGGTGGAGGTGATAAAGTTCATGTAAAGCCTCCTCCGCATTTTTATCAAAATCCCAGATGGTATGATCAAGATCGAAAAAGATATGTTTTTTAATTTCGGACTTCGGGGCTTTAATTTCAGATTGATTTTTCATTTAGATATTATGCGTTGGCGATATGAAGGGGCAACATCCGCCAGTCAATTATCCATCGCCCTGCAAAGTTCGTTATTAGATTGGTTGCCGCTACCTTTTTTTGTTTTTTTAACATTAACAGCTGATTCGCCGTCAAAATATAATCAGGACGACCCTGGCGTAAATAAACCTTCAATTCGCCGGCCATATGCTGTCTCAAATCTCATATCTAACATCTTATATCTCTTTTGGCGATATCCAAAAGTTATTGTACCCCAGGCCTATTTGTATTTCTATCAGTTCCTGTTGCAGCATCTCCAGCACGGCCAAAAAGTTGTATACAAAATGTACCTTATTTTCCGATTCTTTGGCGAGCGCCTTAAAATCGAGCATTTTATTGATCTTAAGCAGGTCGGCAACAGCTTGCTTTTGTTTTTCGATAGTATAAGGATACTGAACCACGGTATGCTTTACCTCTTCGCTGCGGTTAAGGTAGTTGCGCATCAGGCGTTCATGCACCATCATCAGCTTGTACAGGCTTATTTCTGATAGCTCTTCGCCGGGAAGCACCACTTTTTCTACCTGCTCCAGGTCGTGCTTAATGTTACCCCGTTTCTCCTGTTTAAAACGCTCTTCTTCATATGGCCGTAGTTCGTCGCACAGTTCTTTAAACTTTTTATATTCTATCAGCTTACGAATCAGGTTTTCCTTGGTATCGGTATCATCTGCGGTATTTTCGGCCTCGTAGCGGGGTAACAGCATTTTGGCTTTAATGCGCATTAGCGTTGCGGCAACAAAAATAAACTCACTGGCCAGCTCCATGTTCAGGCTGGTCATCTGGTGAATGTAGTTTAAAAAATCGTCGGCAATTTTGGCAATGGGGATGTCATGGATGTCCAGTTCATCGCGTTCAATAAAAAACAGCAACAGATCAAACGGGCCTTCAAACTGGGGTAAATGTATGGCAAAGCTGTCGTCGGTCATATATCAACGGTAAAAGTAACGATTTTTGATTTCGGATTTTGGATGTTCGATTTCGGATTTACGAAAAATGCTTTCATCTAAATTCAGATCCTGATAACCCGCTGTTGCGTTGCGCAACAAGTGAAACACACGAAAAAAAACATCTATTTAATAATCAACACATTATCAATTGTCATAAAATCAAAAACGCAACAAAAACGCAATAGCAAAACAAAAATGAAGCCTTTTAAAAGAACTCTCCGTTACCTTCCCCCTTTTACCTTTCGCCTTTCACCTTATTCCCGCTCTTTTTTAATACAAATCGATATGCTTTATTTATAAATAATTAGTTTACTTTGTAGGTTAAATACAGATTACAAATGTCAATGCAGGTACCGGCCGGCGATTTATTGTCAAAAATAAATTACCCTTCTGATTTAAAGCAACTTAGTGAAGATCAACTTGGACAGGTTTGCCAGGAGTTGCGCCAGTATATCATCGATGTTGTATCGGTAAATGGCGGCCATTTCGCCGCCAGCCTGGGGGTTGTGGAACTTACAGTTGCATTGCAATACGTTTTAAACACCCCTTACGACCAATTAGTTTGGGATGTAGGCCACCAGGCATACGGCCATAAAATACTCACCGGTCGTCGCGAAGAATTTCATACTAACAGGATTTATAAGGGCATCAGTGGTTTTCCTAAACGATCTGAAAGCGAATATGATACTTTTGGTGTTGGCCACTCATCAACATCCATATCTGTTGCTTTGGGAATGGCCGTGGCATCGCAATATAAAGGCGAAACCGACAGGCAGCATGTTGCCGTTATTGGCGATGGCGCTATGACAGCCGGTATGGCCTTTGAAGCATTAAACCATGCCGGTATCGAAAATTCCAACCTGTTGGTGATCCTGAACGACAATAACATGTCTATCGATCCTAATGTAGGCGCTTTGAAGGAATACCTTACGGATATTACTACTTCAAAACCCTATAACCGTTTCAGGGACGATATTGCGCATGTACTGGCCAAGCTATCGGCTATTGGCCCGGATGCGTTTAAAATTGCCCAGAAATTAGAAAAAAGCATAAAAGGCACCCTGCTTAAACGAAGCAACTTTTTTGAAGCTTTAAAATTCAGGTATTTTGGGCCGATAGACGGCCACGATGTAAACCACCTGGTAAAAGTTTTAAAAGACCTGCGCGATATTCCGGGGCCCAAAATATTACATTGCGTTACCACCAAAGGCAAGGGCTACGCCCTGGCCGAAAAAGACCAGACCAAGTGGCATGCCCCCGGTTTATTTGATAAAATTACCGGTGAGATAAAGAAAGCTAAATACGATAAACCGCAACCGCCTAAATACCAGGATGTGTTTGGCCATAGTATTATCGAACTGGCCGAGCAAAACCCTAAAATAATGGGTATTACGCCGGCAATGCCATCGGGCTGTTCATTAAACCTGATGATGAAGGCTATGCCTAACCGTGCTTTTGACGTGGGTATTGCCGAGCAGCACGCAGTAACTTTCTCGGCTGGTTTGGCAACACAGGGCCTGGTTCCTTTTTGTAATATCTACTCCAGCTTCATGCAACGGGCGTATGACCAGGTGATACACGATGTGGCCATACAAAAACTCAATGTGGTGCTTTGCCTTGATCGCGCCGGTTTTGCCGGTGCCGATGGCCCAACACACCATGGCGCTTATGACCTGGCCTATATGCGTTGTATCCCGAACATGACGGTATCGGCACCAATGAACGAGGAAGAATTGCGTAACCTGATGTACACAGCCCAGCAGGAAAACATGGGGCCGTTTGTAATAAGGTACCCCCGTGGTAATGGTGTCATGGTTGACTGGCAACGCCCCTTTAAGGCTATACCCGTAGGCAAAGGCCGCAAAATTTGCGACGGCGAGGATGTGGCGATACTATCTATCGGTGCCATTGGGAACGAAGCCGTAAAAGCCATAGCGGCGTTAAATAACGAGGGCTACTATCCTGCTCATTACGATATGCGTTTTGTAAAACCGCTTGATGAAGCTTTACTACACGAGGTATTCAGAAAATTTGATAAAGTGATTACCGTTGAAGACGGCTGCCTTGAAGGAGGTATGGGTAGCGCAATACTTGAATTTATGGCCGATAACGGCTATCAGAAAACCCAGGTAAAACGTTTAGGCATACCCGACAGGATTGTTGAACACGGCGAGCAGCCCGAACTTTGGGCCGAATGTGGTTTTGATGCCGAGGGAATTGCCATGCAGGTTAAAAACTTAGGCGCACAGCGCAACGCGCATACTATCGCATCGTAAAGCTATTAGTGTTAAGTCAGCAGTACTAAGGCTAAAGCTGAGTTTTTTTCTTTTTGACTTAGAACTTAAGACTTTGAGCTAAATACAATCCGTCAATTTATCGTTGACACGACATTACCGTAATTCGATGGTCGATAAATAGCTTGTTTTACTCGGTTTCCTGTCTAAACCTGTCTAACAGATTTTTAACATCCATTTTGGCGTCAAGGTCTTCGGCATCGGTTTTGTCGTCCTCGTCGGCATCGGTGTTAAATTCTTCGGGATTGTATTTGAAGATAGTCCAGTTACCGTCCTGGTATTCAAGTGAGGATAGGCTTTCAACCCAATCGCCCGAGTTAAGATACAGTACAGAGCCCGTTTTGTCGGTATTTTCTATCTGCCTGATCTCGGCATGGTGTATATGCCCGCAAATAACATATTGGTAATTTTTATCAACCGCCAGGTCGGCGGCGGTTTGCTCAAATTGGTTTATAAACTTTACGGCCTCCTTAAAACGGGCTTTCACTTTTTGCGAGAAGCTCATTTTTTGACGGCCGATGGCAGTTAATAACCAATTGGTCATGCTGTTAATGAGTATCAGGGTATCATAGCCTACGGCGCCAAGTTTGGCCAGCCATTTGGAGTGCTGCATGGTAACATCAAACACATCGCCATGAAAGATCCAGGCTTTTCTGCCGTCAATATTTAATACTACTTTGTTGAGCAGTTTGAAGGAACCGAGGTCAAAATCGGCAAACTTACGCAGCATCTCATCGTGGTTGCCGGTAAGGTAGTATACGGGGATACCTTCCGTAACAAATTTTAATATGCGCCTGACTACTTTCATATGCGCCTCGGGCCAGTACGATTTGCTAAACTGCCAGATATCAATAATATCGCCGTTAAGGATAAGTATTTTAGGCTTAATGCTTTTTAAATATTTAAGCAATTCTTTTGAATGACATCCATAAGTACCAAGATGAACATCGGATATTACTACAATATCTACTTCGCGTTTTGCCATTAAAATTAGGGGATTAAATGCACAGGCGGCAGATTTTGCCGGTCATTGAATTTTAAATAAATACTAAACAAACGATTATTCGTCGTCTTCGTCCTCATTAACGGTTAATTCATAAGGGCTGATATAGAAGATACCTACCAACAACAGTAAAGCTATAACAACCAAATAAGCGTATTCAAAATTCATCACAATGATTTTTACAAATATCAGAAACCTAACATTATCACACTGTTAAGACTCTGTTAAATGTGAAAGGTTTCATGCTTGCGATAATTTATTTTTGATACGCGCCAACTGTTTTAAATGATGCTCCAGGTGTATCCGGATAAACCTGAACCATTGCCTGGCGTTAAGCATGCCTAACCGCGGATGTTTATAACGGCTTGCTGCCGAGGCCCCGTCAATAAGCGGCGCGGTTGTATCCATTCGCTTACGGCATTTAATAATCAGGTTTTTGGCGTCTTCTTTGCTTATTTTGGCAGCTACCATTTTATCAGAAACGACATCAGGTATTTTAACCTTTACCGGCGGAAACATTCCCATCAACAATAAAAGGCGCCCCTCCCAGGTTACGCCGGCTTTAGTTGGCGGGCAACTGCCATGTGTGCACCGCTCCAATGCTATTGACGAACCTAAGGTAGCCTGCAATATATGGCTGTAAACCTCGGCGTATGACCAGCCGCCTCCGGGCGGAGTTTCGGTAAACTGTTCATCAGGAATGGTGTCCAGTTTTTCGCGGTAACTGTCAAGGGCGGCGTTAATGTAGCGGCGTTCTTTTACGGTGCTCATGAAGTTAAAGGTAACGCTTTTAAATGATGTACCATAACAACCCGGTTATCACATTGTTGGGTTATAAGCAAGTATAATTATATTTGAATCGCCGCGTTTTAATTCAAATCATTCAGCCTTACCATGAAATATATCTGCCTTTTTCTGTCACTCCTTGTTACCCAACAAATCTTTGCGCAATCAAAACTGCCGGTTATAAAAGCTACTTCAAAAAGTGTATCAATAAATGATGGTGGCTATTTTGATAAAAATGTATGGTCGCTTTCGCCAACAGCCCGGCCCGATGTTTTTACCGCTGATAGAACGCGAAAAACCAAATGGGTTACATTTTATACAGATATTGATTCCATCAGGGTAAAAGTAAAACCGGGTACACGGTTCAATTTTATTGTCCTGTTAAACGGTAAAGATTCCTGTTACACCCAAATTGCCAGCGCCATCCCGCCCGATGATAAAATAAAAAATATAGCAGTTAAAAACGATACCATTCCTTTTACCCTTACCGGTTTTAACGCCATTAAGATAGTTGCCGTTATTAATAATACCGATACATTAAACCTGCACTTTGATATCAGCTCTTTTGATTTTCATTTAACCAGGGATGCCATATTGCACAAAACAAAATTATTATCAAACCAGCCCGATGCTCTGGCAGGCAAAACCAAGCCCAATTACAATAATCTTAACAAGATTTTTAAACTGCAAATGGGTAACCTGGTGGTAAACAATCCCGAGGTGCTTACCACTAACATAACGGCACATGAAATGGATGGCCGTATTGGTTGGAACGTGTTTGAAGGCAAGCAGGTAGAGGTGGATTATGATCACAGTCTACTTATTATCCATTCAGAGTTACCTCGTGCTCTAAATGGTTATGTTAAATCAAAAATGGAATTCGCACGTTCGTTTCCGTATATTAAAGGCACGTTTGTAATAAACGGCAAAAAACATGCAGGTAATTTCAGTATGGATATAGGGTCTGAACAAGCCATTATTTTAGATAGCACCTGGGCTGCGAGAGAAAAATTTGCCTCCAATTTAAAACTCATTCGCACCGTTGTACTCCACGACCCACGGCGAACAGCATATGAAACAAGGACAGTGTTATCGCCGGCCTTTGAATTGAACAGCTTTAACCTTAAAAATATCCCAACGCTAATATTAGGCTCTAAAAATCCGGTTGGTTTTGAGATAAACTATTTGGGCAACGATTTGTTAAAAAGGTTTAATATGATCCTTGATTTTAAAAACGATTACCTGTATCTGAAGCCCAATAAGTTGACTAATATAAAGTACAGGGATAACTCGTAACGCCGTTGGGGAACCATATTTCGCTTTAATCAAAGCAACTTATGTATGGCCCAATGGCTGTTTTTACAATTAAATTGGATAATATTGTAATATAGAAGTATTAGCACTTTAATATTGATGAAAAAAGCTTTAATAACGGGCATTACTGGTCAGGATGGTGCATACTTAGCCGAGTTTTTGCTAAAAAAAGGCTACGAAGTACATGGCGTAAAAAGAAGATCGTCGTTATTAAATACAGACAGGATTGATCATTTATACGCGGACCCGCATGAGGCTAATGTAAAATTTAAACTTCATTACGGCGACCTTACCGATTCTACCAACCTCATCAGGCTGGTTCAGGAGGTACAAGCCGATGAGATTTATAACCTGGCCGCCCAAAGCCATGTTAAGGTAAGCTTTGACACTCCCGAGTATACTGCCAATGCTGATGGAATAGGCACACTCCGTATTTTAGAAGCGGTGAGGCTACTTGATCTTACCAAAAAAACCAAAATATACCAGGCATCCACATCCGAGCTTTATGGCCTGGTTCAGGCTGTGCCACAAAGCGAAACTACACCGTTTTACCCAAGATCACCGTACGCAGTAGCAAAAATGTATGCCTACTGGATAATAGTGAACTATCGCGAAGCCTATGGCATGTATGCCTGCAATGGTATTTTATTTAACCATGAAAGCCCAATACGTGGCGAAACATTTGTTACCCGTAAAATTACGCGGGCAGCTTCAAAAATTGGCTTAGGTTTGCAGGAATGCCTGTATGTAGGCAATCTATCGGCCCAGCGCGATTGGGGACATGCCAAGGACTATATTGAGGCCATGTGGCTGATGCTGCAGCAGGACAAAGCCGAGGATTTTGTTATAGCTACCGGTGTAACCACAACCGTGCGCGATTTTATAAAAATGGCTTTTAACGAGTTAGGCATCGAAGTTGAGTTTAGTGGCCGTGATCAGCATGAACGCGGCGTGATTATTGATATTGATGAACAACGTGCTTTTGAACTTGGTTTAAACCTCGATTTTTTAAGGTTCGGGCAAACGGTTGTCAAGGTCGACCCCAGGTATTTTAGGCCTACCGAGGTTGATTTGCTGGTTGGTGATGCCACAAAAGCATTTGAAAAATTAGGCTGGAAACCTAAGTATAATTTGCAGGCCCTGGTTACCGATATGATGCAGGCCGATTTGCATTTGGTAAAAAAGGACGAGTATTTAAAAAAAGGTGGCTTTGCAACACTGAATTATTTTGAATAACAAAAATTGATTGATCAATTCTACATATGAAGAAAATATTTACCGCTATTATATTATTTGTTTTAACAGGTGGAATTGTAAAAGCCCAGTCTGAGTATCAACCCTATTCGTACCAGTTTTACCAAAGACTTAACGAAGATGTGTACTCCACCAAAACCCGGGTGCATAGTTCCTTAAAACCGTTTTTGGACGATTCGTTACTGAAACATCATTATGATTCACTGATGAATAGTGCAGGTGGTTTTAAAGGTCGTTTTTTTAGCGAGCATCAGATAGATGTAAAAAGCAATAACGCCACCTTTTATGCCGACCTGCTTCCCGACTTTAATTTGAGCCGCGATTTTTCCGGCAAAAAAAATACAAGTTTTGGCTCGTTAGGGTTACAAATTGGTGGTACCCTGGGCAGCCAGCTATCTTATAACATAACAGGTTATGAAAACCGGGCTCAGCTGCCAGAATACCTGGCTACTTACACCAACCAGGTGGGCATAGTGCGTGGGCAGGCCTATGGCAGCCTTTACGGCAGCGAGTACCGTTGGTCGTACATTACAGGGCTGGTATCTTATACGCCAAGCAAATATTTAAATGTGAGCCTGGGGCGCGATAAAAATTTTATAGGCGATGGTTACCGTTCGGTGCTTTTATCTGATTATGCATCGCCCTATCCGTTTTTTAAAGTAACAGCTACCTTAGGCGATGTTAGGTATATGGCCATGTGGACATATATGGATGATCCTTTATCGGCAAGGGTTGATAACAATGATCGTAAGAAGTTTGCCGTATTTCACTATTTAGACTGGAATGTAAGTGACCGCTTAGCTTTTGGGTTTTTTGATTCGATTATATGGGGTGCCAAAGACGATGCCGGCCACCAGCGCGGGTTTGACTTTACCTATATCAATCCTTTAATATTCCTGAGGCCTGTTGAGGCATCTAACGGATCGCCGGATAATGCCTTATTGGGTTTTACCGGCAGGTATAAAATTACCGATGGTATCACGGCTTATGGCCAGTTTGCGTTGGATGAATTTGAAAGTAAAAACTTTTTCTCCAGTAACGGCAGCTCCCGTAACAAGTATGCCTGGCAAATTGGCTTCAGGGGCGCAAACCTGTTTGCCATTAAAGGCCTTAACTATTTAGTTGAAGGCAATAATGTTAAGCCATATACCTATTCGGAACGCAGTTCGGTACAAAACTACGCTGATAATGGCGAGCCATTGGCGCACCCCTGGGGAGCAAACCTGCGCGAGGTTGTGGGATTGTTAAATTACTCGTACAAACGTTTTGATTTTAGCGGTGAGCTTGATTACGGGCATTATGGCTTAGATATTAACGGTCAAAATTATGGTAAGGACCTTTTTCAAATATACCTCGATCCGTCAAGGCAGCTTGGTAACTATACCGGGCAGGGCTTAACCACCAACATGGTTTTCCTGGAGGGGAAAATAGCTTATTTACTAAATCCCAAATATAACCTGCGCATCGAGCTGGGCGGCCTTTACCGCACTGAGAAAAATGATCAGTTTCATGACAAAACCGCTATGCTGAGTTTTGGTATCCGTAGCTCTTTCAGGAGCATGTACAATGATTTAGCAAGCTATAAGGCGCATTAAAAATAGCGTAAATACATCTAAACTGGGTTAACATAACTTAACACATTTCAGAAATTTTATTTATAAATACTTAATAATCAATACATTGTAATTTTTCATGGTTAACACTAAATTGATGTTTTGCGCAAACAGGCGCATCTGAATTTTTGTGCCTGTTTGCGTCAAACAAGTGCCGGAGAGACTTGGATCTTTTAACCAGAACGACTATTAAGCACGTCTCTTAAAATTCAGTCTTAAAGATTGTTTTGGAACCATAGCCGTTGATAAACGAACGGCATTCCCTACAAATGCCTCGACTGGTATCCCCTCACCACGAAACTAATCACTGCCAGAAATACGTTCAGCCCTAAAATAACAGCGATATAAATGATGTGGCTATCGTGCGGTATGGCACCCAGGTAATCGGCAACGGGTATGGCCTGGGTAAGGGCGTAAGTAAGTAAAAAAAAGATGATCTCGAACAGCTTTTTACCCTTGCTGATAATTCCAATGCAAACAGCTAATAAAACAATGCAAATTGCCCCGCTGATGATATTGAAGATTGCGTAACCGTTGCCTGCAATTATATAACGTGATACCAAGGGAAATGCTAAAACGATACACAATATTACTCCCGCCAGTATTTGTGCGGGCAGCATACGCTGTAACGGTTTGTAGGATGTATAAGTAAAATAATGCAGGCGATAGGTTTCTTCCTTGGTAGCCAGTTCCGATAGGCGTGTTACCTGCAAAAACCAAAGTACAGGCAATATATACAGGTGCGAAATAGCTACAGGTGCAAATAGCATACTTAAAGATGCAGCGCCTATAATAAGCCATAACCATTTAGATCCTTTACGTACCAGTAAAAGCAACTCAGTTTTGATGAAGGGGAAGATACCGTAATCGGTAACCAGGGGTGGCATAAGTGCGCGGTTGATGCCGGTTGCGGCAAATGCCGGCGTTGCTGGCTTCTGCTCGTTAGCAATCACTTTTTTCCTTTTACTCACGGCTTGCTTAAAATCAAACCGGTGAAAAAAGGATGATGAAAGATAAACCAAACCCAGGGATATCATAAGCCACAATAAACGGCTTGCTAAAAACAGGCTGGTTATGGTTATGCCGTTCCACTCAAATATCCGGAAGCTGCGTTTACCGCCAAAAGTGAAACCAAGGTTAACACCTTCAATATGCTGGTGATATTGGGTATTTACCTGGTTTTTGATGCTGGTTGTCATGGTGCGTACGCCATACGGGTCGATAATAACAGCAAGTGTTTCGTTTTTTTGCCCGTTAACATTGGCCATCAACGCGCCGAAAAAGAAAAAGAACGTGATGTATTGCAGGATGCTTTTTCGGCCCAAAAACACTTCGGACGCTACCGCCAGCGATGATATAAAAACCATAGCCGGCACTACAAACAATAAATAAGGGATAATAAAATTGCTGATAATAAACGGAGAGCCGCTGGTACGCACAAAAAACATAATGATACTTACCACAAAAGTGCAGCCGGCAATAGTGAGCAGCACCAGTAAATTACTAAGCATTTTACTAAGCAGGTAACCAAAATTGGTAATGGGCGTGGTGGCTATAATTAAGCCAACCTCGGTATCGATATCTTTTTTAATACCGCCATTTACCAAAAAGAAACCATAAAGCGAAAGCATAATAGCGGTCATCATTCCCGAAACATAACCTACCCAGGCCGAATTATAAACGCCTTTAAAACCTACAACATTTAAGGTGGTGTATGATGCCGTAGGTGGAGGCACAAATGAATATGCCGCGTAAAAAGTAATAGCCAGGGTAATCAGGAAAGCGTAGCTGCGCGTGCGCTGCAGGTAGTCGGCTTTAATAATGCTGTAAATGTATCTCACGGCGCTTAGTTGTTATTTTGCGTTAAAAACAAATAAGCATCTTCTAAACTGGCATTTACAGCTATTGCTCCCATTTCTGGCTGCCCGGTCCTGGTAATAAAACGAACCTTGGTTTTATCCTTTTGCCGGCTGGTATCAATAACCTGGTGTTTGGTACGGATGCCGGCAATTTCATCATTACTTACCAGTACTTCAAATACTTTACCATCAACCAACTTTATAATATCCGGTTGGGCAGCTTTATTAAGCAGTATGCCGTTTTTCATGATGGCAACTTCATCGGCTATGGTTTCAATATCCGATACGATGTGCGATGAAAGGATGATGATACAATCGTCGGCCAGGTCAGATATCAGTTGCCGAAACCTTACCCGCTCTTCAGGATCAAGGCCAACGGTGGGCTCATCAAATATCAGCACTTTAGGGTCATTCAACAGCGCTTGTGCTATGCCAATCCGTTGTTTCATCCCGCCGGAGTAGGTGCCAATAGGGCGTTTGGCATCGGCAGTTAAATTAACGCCTTCCAACAGCAGGTCTATCCGCTTGCGTAAGCCATTGCCGCCTACGCCTTTCATAGCGGCTATGTATTCTAAAAACTCGTACGCGTTAAGGTTAGGGTAAACCCCAAAATCCTGCGGCAGGTAACCCAATATTTTCCGAATTTTATCAGGATTGGCAACAATATCTTCATCATCTAAAAATAAGGTACCCTTTGTTGGTTTGCTGATGGTAGCAATAATTTTCATCAGTGTTGATTTGCCAGCGCCGTTGGGGCCAAGTAGTCCCAATACACCTTTTTCAATGGTGATGGAATAATCGGTAAGGCCGCTTTTATGCTGGTTATATTGTTTGGTCAGATTTTTTATGACTAAGGACATCGGTGTGCTTTTTATGCCCTGTAAGATGCATGTTACACATTTAAGTTACACCAACCGGCGAATTTACATCAGGTTACCGATCCAATTTACCGCCTCCTCATCAATCTCTCTCAACGTAGCTTTGCTCAATAACAATCTTTAGCTATTTAAATATCATCAAAACATTTCCTTTTACTAAATTGCCCCTAATTCTATATACATGAAAATACTGTTTGCCATACAGGGAACCGGCAACGGGCATATAAGCCGGGCCCGCGAAATTGTACCTTTATTACAGCAATATGGCGAGGTTGACCTGCTGGTGAGCGGCACCGAGGCCGAGGTTTCATTATCGCAGCCTTTAAAATACAGGTTTCATGGGGTTAGTTTTGTTTTTGGCACCAACGGCGGGGTTGATAACTGGGCTACGTGGAAAATCATGAACCTGCGCCGGTTTTGGCACGATTTGCGGCACCTTCCCTTAAAACAGTACGATTTGGTAATTAACGATTTTGAGCCGGTAAGTGCCTGGGCCTGTAAGTTTCAGCGTGTACCCTCGGTATCGTTAAGTCATCAGTGCTCCTTTGTATCGCCTAATACCCCCCGGCCCGAAAAAAAAGACCCTTTTGCGCAGTGGCTCTTAAAAAATTATTCGCCTACCACCTATCATGTGGGCTTTCATTTTGAACGTTACGATACTTTTATAAATACACCCGTTATCCGCAGCGAGATACGGCAGATGGAAACCAGCAACCTGGGGCATTATAGCGTTTACCTGCCTGCGTATGACGATAAAACACTGTTGAAACACTTGGGGGCGGTAAAAGATGTACAATGGGAGGTGTTTTCAAAACGCCAGAAAACGCCGATGCAGGCCGGCAACGTGCAGATATTCCCCGTAAATAACGAAGCCTTTAATAAAAGCCTGGCCAGTTGCGAGGGGCTACTAACGGGTGGAGGATTTGAAGGCCCTGCCGAGGCATTGTTCCTGAAAAAGAAAGTGATGATGATACCCATGAAAGGGCAGTATGAGCAGCAATGCAACGCCCTTTCGGCCTCAAAACTGGGCGTGCCCGTAGTGCCCGAGATTAACGACTCCTTCGGCAGCCATTTAACCAAATGGATTAATGACGATAAAAAAATTATTGTTGATTTCCCTGATGAAACCGCGCAGATAGTTGATAAACTGGTGAAGCAATACGCAAGGTAGTACTAAGTCAACAGTACTAAGTCGTAAGTATAAAGTGGAGTTTTCGTGTTGGACGTAAAGCGGCCTAAAAAACGATCGTTATTGCCTCGTACTTATCTTGGTATTTACGTAACCCATTCGCTTGAACGCAGGCTAAGACTCACCCGGTCGAGGCTGCGCCCGACCACCCTCTCTCCGGCTTGCGCCGCAAAGAGGGTTGAAGCTCATTTTTTTTTATTTTTTTATCCCTCTATGCGCGAAGCGGAAAGAGGGGTGACGGGCGCAGCCTCGTCGGGGTGAGTTGTCTCCGCCATGCGATATACATCTCCCTTCAGTTTTTTTGCAAAACTTTAACACTCAAAATGATGCGCGGATAACTGAATGTTTATACCGCCCATAAATTTGTGTTTTTTATACTTGTTGATTACCTATTACGCAGTTTGTTTTAAGCGCAATTACCGATTTATATGTTGGTTTGAAACAAATTCAATAGCTTTACATCTAAATACCATGGAAGGCAATAAAATAATTAACACAGTTACTAATTTATTTAGAGGCGCCGACGACCGCGACTGGCCCTTGATAGAAAGTATACTGGCACCGGTGGTTACACTTGATTACTCTTCAATGAATGGCTTTGGGCCGGCAGAACTTAGCCCGGCGCAGATAGTAGATAACTGGGCTTCATTTTTACCGGGTTTTGATAAGACTGACCATCGTGTTTCGGCATTCAAAGTACAGCTTAACGGTAAAATGGCCGATGTTTTTTACAGCACGGTTGCCAGTCATTTCCTGGGCGACCAAGTTTGGGTTGTTACAGCAAATTACCATACCAAACTGGCCAAATACGATGATACCTGGCTTATTACTTACCATAAAATTGATTTTGAAAGCCAGAGCGGTAATGCAAACCTGCCAAAACAGGCACACCAGGTTATAGCCGATAGAAAAGCTGTGCAGTAGATTTCGCGGAGTTTATCATTCCTTTCAAATATTGTTGAGCAATATCACTTTGCACCTGGGCGTCTCAGCGCGAAAAAAATCTTATCAATTTTAAAAGCAGTTATGGTCTTAAAATCCTTAATCCAAAAAACTTTTATCTTTGCTTCCCTAAATGAAATATCTAATAGTAGGACTTGGAAATATAGGCCCCGAATATGCTGATACCCGGCATAATATAGGCTTTATGGTTTTGGATGAACTGGCTAAACAGGAGGGCGCCAAATTTTATAATATGCGCCTGGCTTATTATACCGAGGTATCTGTTAAAGGGCGCACACTTTGCCTTATCAAACCTACTACTTTTATGAACCTGAGCGGAAAAGCCCTTAACCACTGGATGAAAGATTTAAAAATTCCGCTGGAGAATGTGCTGGTTATTGTTGATGATATTGCGCTACCCCTGGGTACCCTGCGCCTAAAACCCAAAGGAAGCGCGGCCGGGCACAATGGTTTAAAACATATTGAAGCTACACTTGGTCACAACAATTATGCGCGCCTGCGTTTTGGAGTGGGCGATAACTTCCCTAAAGGCAGGCAGGTTGACTATGTGTTGAGTGGTTTTGATGATGATGAAAAGCCCGAACTGCCTGCGCTGATTGATCGCTCGATAGAAATGGTGAAGAGTTTTTGTACCATCGGTACCGAACTAACCATGACCAGGTTTAACAAATAAAAAATTTACCGGCTGATAACTAACCAATTAGTTAAAAAGTGTTAAATAGTTGTTCCATGTTGCAACACATGGGTATCTTGCTGCGTCATATCACCTAAATTCCTTATGCAAAAATTTTTACTAACAGTAATTTGCTGTTGTTTCTCCATATTGGCTATAGCGCAAAACCCCAGCACTTCAAATATTACCGTTAAAGGTGTAGTTATCGATTCGGCCGCAAACAAGCCATTGGGCTATGTTACGGTTGTTTTGCAGGATGCTGCAACAAAGGCATCGGTAAAAAGTACCCTTACAAAAGACGATGGCAGCTTTGAGCTTAAGGCGCCCGAAGGTAAAACTTACCAGATTGCTGTTGCATTTGTTGGCTTTGCATCAAAAACGTTTCCTGTTAAAGTTGCCGCATCTGTAGTTGATGCCGGTAAAATATATATGTCGGCGGCCAGCAAGCAACTGGGCGAGGTGAGTGTTACCGCCGTAAGGCCGGTTATGAAACAGGAGGTTGACCGGCTCACTTATGATGTACAGGCCGACCCGGAAAGTAAAGCAATATCCGCCCTGGATATGATGCGTAAGGTGCCCTTGCTATCGGTTGATGGCGACGACAAGATAAGGCTGAAAGGAAGCGGCAATTATAAGATACTGGTAAACGGTAAAGAATCGGCCCTGATGGCCAAAAATCCATCGGATGTGCTGAAGGCTATGCCGGCAACCAATATTGAAAGGATAGAGGTAATTACCACGCCACCCGCAAAGTACGATGCGGAGGGTTTATCGGGCATTATCAATATCGTTACCAAAAAAAATGCCGACCAGGGCTATAACGGCAGCATCAATTCGCGATTTAACAGTATCTGGGGGCCGGGCTACAATTTAAATGCTACGGTAAAACAAGGCAAATTTGGCCTGTCGGGCTACGCCGGTTTTGGTAACCAAAACAGGGTTAACAACAGCAACCAAAGTTCGCAAACACAAAACGTTTCGCAGTCGGTTTTAAATCAAAATGGTAATGGCTGGTTTGAGGGAAAGTACAAATATGCCAACGCCGAGTTAAGTTATGAATTGGATAGTTTAAACCTGGTAACCGGTTCGTTCGAGCTTTTTCAGGGAAATTTTAACCAGAACAGCGACCAAACATCAACACAGATAAAAAAAGACGGTACAATTGCCGAGGCTTACCGGAGCCTGAACGATGGGACAAACCACGATAAGGGAACAGATATTTCTGTTAATTACCAGCTTGGCTTCAAAGATAAAAAAGACGAGTTGCTTACCGCATCCTATAAATACAGCTATTCGCCAGGTAACCAGTACAACAGCAATAATTTTACCGATAGGGTGAATTTTGATGACGTTAACAACCCCAATTTCAGACAGTATAATAAGGCAGGCGACAAAGCGCATACCTTTCAGTTAGATTATGTGTACCCTTTTAAGAAAGTAAACCTTGAAATGGGCGGTAAGGTGATACTGCGCAATAATTTCAGCGATTACAGGCGCGAAAACCAGGATGCCAATACAGGCGATTATGTGGTAGATGCCAACCAAACCAATACGTTTGATTATCACCAGGATGTATACAGCGCCTATAATTCATACCAGGTAAAATTTACCAAATGGACTGCCAAAGGTGGCTTACGCCTGGAACATACCCAGGTAAACGCCGATTTTGCCGGTACACCACTGGATAGGGGATACAATAACTTAATCCCGTCAATATCTATACAGCGAAGCTTTAAAACAAGCAGTTTTAATTTTGGCTTCACGCAACGTATTCAGCGCCCCGGCATATACCAGCTAAATCCATTTGTTGATAACTCAAACCCTAAGTTTGTAACCACCGGCAACCCGCAGCTGCGGCCCGAGCTTAACAATACATTTGAGCTTACGTACAGTAATTTTAAAAAAGCAGCTATCAATGCCGGGCTTAGCTACGCTTTCTCCAATAACTCTATCCAAAATGTGAGCACGCTTATTGATACCGTTACTTACACCACGTATCAAAATTTGGGCAGCAACCGCACCCTTGGATTAAACCTGAATACCAATTTAACTATCACCAAAAAGTTTACCGTTAGTATCAATGGCGGAATTTCGCACATCTGGCTCAAGGGGACTTATAATGGTAGCTTTTATACCAATGATGGTTACACCGGCCGCGCTTTTGGAAACCTGGCCTATAAGTTTGACGGCGGCTACCGCCTGGCGCTGGACGCCGGTTTCTTTAGTGGCGATGTAACGCTGCAGGGAAAATCAAGCAGTTTTATATTTAACTCCTATGTGGCCTCCAAAGAGTTTTTCAAAAAAACATTTACGGTATCGTTGGTTGCCAATAACCCGTACAGTAAATACCGTACTTACCATGGCTATACCCGCACAAATGATTTTTATAATACCTACAGCGGTACCAATCCTTACCGCAATTTTGCCATAAGGCTTAACTATAAATTCGGCAAGCTTAACAGTGATATTAAAAAGAACCAGCGTGGTATCAATAATGATGATACCAAGGGCGGCGGTAGTAAAAGTGGAGGCGGAAATCAATAGCTTTGCAGTATGAAAGTTTACGGAATTACCAATTGCAATACAGTAAAAAAAGCCCTCGACTGGCTTAAAGCAAACAATGTAGATTACGATTTCCAGGATTTTAAAAAACTGGGTGTTAGCGCCGAAAAACTACAGGAGTGGGATACAAAAGCCGGATACGAAAAGTTCATGAACAAGCAAGGCCTAACCTGGAAACAACTTGACCCGGCGGTTAAAGAGAGCGTTAAAACAAATACCGATGCCCTGCAATTGCTGCAACAAAAAACCAGCATGATTAAACGCCCGGTTATTGAAGACGGCGGTTTCCTGTTTTTTGGCTTTGATGAAAAGGTATATACCGATCATTTTTTAGGGAAATAAAAAGATCCCGGGTTTAAATTTACAAATGTTCGAAGAAGATAGACGGCAACTTTTCTAAATCTAAAGTTTGGATGTAAGACTTGCTGTTAAGCCGTATGCCCCAAAAATGAGGATGCATATTCAACCCGTTTTTTAGCTCTTCGCATCTGTTTTTTAGAAAACTATAAATGCCGCCTTTGTGCTTGAGGATTTGCTGGATAAATAACTCGTATTGTTTATCAAAACAATTTAAATAGTACTTAGGATGCTCGTTTTCGAAAACAACAAATTCGCCATAAGTCAGGTCTCCACGGGAATAGATGTTTTTGCGCCCCCACAGGGTATAAATAGGCGTAACCCGAAAGCCAACTTTTTCAAAATTATTGCCTGACTGAATTTGACTCATCCTCGTGACGCACTTATATAGATGTGTTTTCAAATATATAGATGTGTTTTATTAATAGTATATCATTTCCAGGAAATTACGCTACTTCGAACTGAAAAACTGCCATTTGCCAGTCTAATCACTAATTAATACTCACCAATTGTCAGACGATTCACTAAATCACTAACTCACTAATTAATAAGCAAATCAATAATTCACTAATTCAGTCATTCAATAATTAACAAACGCGTAACAATCATTTTACGGGCTATTTAAAAAAGCTTTTTTGTGTATACTTGCTTTGTATTCTCAAAATTGACTGAAATGAATTTAAAACTAATGGCCGGTTTAAGTACGGCCTTTATGATGGCTATTGCTGCCGTTAACGCGCAACAGGCACCAACCCCTCCTCCAGCAGCCGCACCGGCATCTGATTACAGTTACCATGAAGCTTTTGGCCCGCCGTTTTATACTAAAAATGGTACCGAGTTTCGTGCAGCCGACGGGCAACCAGGCGCAAAATATTGGCAAAACCGCGCCGATTACAGCCTGGCCGCAACCCTTGATGATAAAAGCAACCTGATTACCGGTTCGGAAGTGTTAACCTATACCAATAACAGCCCGCAAAACCTGAGTTTTTTATGGATGCAGCTGGATCAGAATTTGTTTAAGTTAGATTCCCGCGGTACGGCAATTGTTCCGCCAGCAGGCAGCCGCAACTGGGGCCGGGGCGAAGCATTTGAAGCCGGGTACAAAATAAAATCGGTAAAAGCTGTTGATGCAAAAGGCGGCACTACCGATGTTAAATTCCTGATTAGCGATACCCGCATGCAGGTATTTTTGCCAAAACAGGTAACTGCCAATGGAGGTAACGTTAAGCTGAAAATAGAGTATTCATTTGTATCGCCTAACTACGGATCAGACCGTATGGGATACCTGGATGATAAAAAGTCAAAAAACGGGAAAATATATACCGTAGCCCAGTGGTACCCACGCATGTGCGTGTATGATGATGTAATGGGGTGGAATACCCAGCCTTACACGGGCCCGGGTGAATTTTACCTGGAGTATGGCGATTTTGACCTGAGCATTACTGCTCCGGCAAATCATATTGTAGTGGCTTCTGGCGAGTTATTAAACCCAACCGAAGTATATACGCCCGAACAACAAAAACGCTGGGCACAGGCTGCCACAAGCGAAAAAACGGTAGTTATCCGTTCGGCTGCCGAGGTTACCGATCCTAAATCCCGCCCGGCTGGTAAAGCTACACTTACCTGGCGCTTTAAAATAAAGAACGCGCGCGATGCTTCATGGGCTTCATCTGCAGCCTTTATTATCGATGCAGCTAAAATGGACTTGCCAAGCGGAAAAAAATCTATCGCTATTTCGGCCTACCCGGTTGAAAGTGATGGACAGGATGCCTGGTCGCGCTCAACTGAGTATGTGAAAAAATCTATTGAGTACAACTCGGCAAAATGGTTTGAATTCCCTTACCCAGCTGCTACTGCCGTTGCCGGTATTGTAGGTGGCATGGAATATCCGGGCATTGTTTTTTGCGGGTACACTGCAAAAAAAGGCGGTCTTTGGGGCGTAAATGACCATGAATTTGGCCACACCTGGTTCCCGATGATCGTTGGTTCAAACGAGCGTTTATACGGCTGGATGGACGAAGGTTTTAATACGTTTATCAACACCTTATCAACCGCCGATTTTAATAACGGAGAATACAACCGCAAGGCTGGAGATATGCATAAAACGGCCCTGGTATTAACAAGACCAGAGTTGGAGCCTGTATTAAGTCAGCCGGCCAACCTTAAAGAAAAAAATACCGGTATCCTGTTATACTTTAAACCGGGCGTTGGCCTTACTTTGCTGCGTGAGCAGATTTTAGGCCCCGAGCGTTTTGATTTCGCGTTTCAGACCTATATCAAGCGCTGGGCATTTAAACACCCAACACCTGATGACTTTTTCCGCACCATGGAAAATGCATCCGGCGAAAGCCTGCAATGGTTCTGGAGAGGCTGGTTCCTGAACAACTGGCGTTTGGATGTTGCCGTAAGCGATGTTAAATATGTTGATAACGATGCAACTAAAGGCGCTATGATCACCATTGATAATCTGGGCAAATTGGCCATGCCGGTTACTTTGGAAATAAAAACCAAAAGCGGTAAAGTAGATAGGTTAAAACTACCTGTTGAAGTTTGGGAGCGCAACGCCACCTGGACATTCAGATATCCATCAACAGAAGAAATTGAATCTGTTACCTACGACCCTGACAAAGTATTACCGGATTACAACCCCGACAATAACGTTTGGACAAAGAAATAAAAATACAGAAACCCGGTTGACGCCGGGTTTTTTGTTTGAAAACTATGTCATTGCGAGCGATAGCGTGGCAATCTCGTTGCATGCTAAGCGAATTTGCATGGCTCGCGAATAGATGCTTCGTACCTATCGATGAATATTTTCTTTTCGAAGCGCGTGGGCCCGTCACCTGAGCCTGTCGAACGGTCGCGCGGAGAGGCCTTTGCCCGCTATGCTTCGACAGGCTCAGCATGACAATGCTCTTTGGTATGTCATTCTCCCTTCAGAATTTCACGAAATTTTACCATTCAGCATGACAAGTATTTAAGGAATGTCATGCTCCCTTCAGACGCGGATTTTAGTATGTTACTCCTCCGTCAACACCGTAAACTCAAATGCAAGCGGTTCAAAATGACGCACCAGTTCATCAATAAAGGTCTGCCCCCAGCGTACATACATTAAACCGAAATTTTCGGTGCGTTCCTGCAGGCTGTCTTTAGGGAAAAGCTCGGCTTTAACTACAGCTAATTGTTCAAGCCTGGTAGCATAGTTGCGTTTTTCTGCTTTGATCAGTTTTTTCTCCAGGTTATCTATAGCGTGTTTTAACCTTGCCTGTACAGCAGATGCCGATGGCGATAGGGTAGGGTCTATTTTATAAGAGCGCAGCTTTATCTTTTCGAACAGGGCGCTCATTTCGCGCCATTCACCTTCCAGGCTCAGGTTGTGGTTGCTGTGTTTTTTTACCCAGTCGGTTTTAAGGGTATCGTTTGGTTTAAACAAGTCGGCGGCTGTAAGATCCATGTGTTTAACTTTTGCTGCCTGGTCTTTCTTTACAACCAATGCCGAGTTACGCAGGATGAGTATAGGAAAATCAACCTTATAAAAATCGAAGTTAGCTTTCAGTTCCAGCCAGTAAACCACCTCGGCACCGCCGCCAATGTAGGCTATATTGGGTAAAATGCATTCCTGGTACAAGGGACGCATCACTACGTTAGGGCTAAAGCGTTCGGGGTAAGCGGCTATTTCTTCCTTCAATTCCGCTTCAGTAAAACGGATTTCGGTATTCATTACCTGGTAACTGTCGCGCTCAAATATTACGCGTTCGCGCAGGCTATCCTTCAGGTAAAAAAAGTTTATCTCGCGGGGATTAACCTGGATATGTACACCAAGTTTGTGCAAATGCTCATTAGTGGCCGTGATGTTTTTAAAGCTGTTTTGATTGATGATATCCTGCTCCATAATTGGGGCAAACTGCTTTTTAAACTCATGGTCGTCGGCATCGATGATCACTAAACCATATTGGCCAAACAGCGCGTTTACCAGGTAGCGGGTAGCATCGGCCAGTTTATCAAATTTGGTATAGGCGGTTTCTACAATTTCGGCAACCTCCACGGCGTGGCCTTCCATGCCTAAAACACCTTTGTACTGGTTAAGCGCCTGCCGCATAGTATCGGGATTGATACGCCCGGTTGCGCCCGAAGCCTCGTACCACCAATGTACTTTTTTGCCGCCGATGTTGGTATAATTAATCTCGGCAAAATCATGGTCTTCACTGGCCATCCAGTAAACAGGTACAAAGTTTTTATTAGGATGAGCGGCTTTTAATTGTTGGGCTAACTTAATTGCGGTAGCAATTTTATAAAGAAAATAAAGCGGACCGGCAAAAATGTTAAGTTGATGCCCGGTTGTAATGGTATACGTATTCTCAAGCTTTAAGAGGTCTAAATTCTGAGCAGTGAGTGGTTGTACGTTATAGGTTATACGTTTTATGTTAGTTTCACTTTCAGACTTTCTGGCTTTTGAACTTTCGGACTTCTCCGCGTATTGTTTGGATAAAACGCGGTGCAGAATTTCACGATCGGCAACAACTTTTTTATTTTTCAGTAGTTGGGCAAATCCGTCCATATCAGGGCGGTAGCCGTAAAAAGGTTGCAGGTCGGCCCGGTTTTCGATGTAGTCAATAACGGTGGGCGAAAAAAATCCGGTTTCTTTATAACTTATACAGGAGGCTTCCATTTTGATTTTGGATTTCGGATGTTCGATTTCGGATTTAAAATATCCAAATATAAAACATGTAATCAGCATCAAATATTTAATGCTGACGCCGAATTTAGATTTTAAATATTAAAATCAATCAACAGGGAATTGTAAATCAAATTATTTTACAATTTGTCCATAAAGGTCAAAGTCTTCGGCGCTGTCTACCGTTACGTTAACAAAGCTGCCAACGGTGGCGTAATCAATGCTGGCATCAATTAAAACCTCGTTATCAACTTCGGGCGAATCAAATTCGGTGCGGCCAACAAAGTAATTACCGTCTTTTTTATCAACCAAAACCTTAAATGTTTGGCCAATTTTTTCCTGGTTTTTATCGAAAGAAATTCCCTGCTGAATCTCCATAATGGCGTCAGCACGTTCTTGTTTTACTTCGTCGGGTACATCATCAACCAATGAATGGGCATGTGTTTTTTCCTCGTGCGAGTAAGTGAAGCAGCCAAGGCGATCGAATTTGGTATCTTCAACCCATTGGGCCATTTCTTCAAAATCTTGTTGGGTTTCGCCCGGGTAGCCGGTAATGAGGGTAGTACGCATGGCTATGCCAGGCACTTTATCACGAATCTGGTTTACCAGGTCGATTGTTTTTTGTTTGGTGATACCACGGCGCATAGATTTAAGCATATCATCGCTGATGTGCTGCAAGGGCATATCCATGTATTTGCAAATGTTATCACGTTCGTTCATTACATCCAAAACCTCCATCGGGAAGCCGGATGGGTAAGCGTATTGCAGCCTGATCCACTCTACACCGTTAACATCACTCAGGCGGCGTAGTAACTCATCAAGGTTACGTTTGCCGTACAAATCTAAACCGTAATATGTTAAATCCTGGGCAATGAGTATTAATTCTTTAGTGCCGTTTTTTACCAGGTTTTGGGCGTCTTTAACCAATTGGTCAATAGGTGTGCTCAAATGCTTGCCGCGCATCAATGGAATAGCGCAAAACGAACAGGGGCGGTTACAACCTTCGGCAATTTTAAAATAAGCAAAATGGGATGGAGTGGTTAGCAAACGTTCGCCAATCAGTTCGTGTTTGTAGTTTGCCCCTACAGAAGCCAGCAGGTTCTGCAGGTCATTGGTGCCGAAGTAAGCGTCAACATTGGTTATTTCGGCTTCCAGCTCAGGTTTGTAACGTTCGCTTAAGCAACCGGTAACTATTACTTTGCCAACTTTGCCTTGTTCCTTAAGTTCGCTATACTGGAGGATGGTGTCAATAGATTCCTGTTTGGCATTATCGATAAAGCCGCAGGTATTGATAACGATGATGTCGTTTTTACCTACTTTTTCAGCCTCGTGCACCACATCAAACTGGTTGCCTTTCAGCTGGCCCATCAATATCTCAGAATCGTATATGTTTTTTGAACAGCCTAAAGTAACCACGTTAACACGTTGTTTAACAGGTTTAGCTACCGGCCGGGAAATTTCTTTTGTCTTCATAACACACTAATCATAGCAATGAAAAAATTGTCATTGCGAGGAACGAAGCAATCGCGAACTATAAAGGGTTGAATTGCAAGGGAAGAGATTGCTTCGTCGTTCCTCCTCGCAATGACATAATTTTTATTGTTTGAATAAGGAATCGACGAAAGCCTGCCTGTCAAACAATTGCAGGTGCTCCATGCCTTCACCTACACCTATATATTTTACCGGAATTTTAAACTGATCTGATATCCCTATTACCACACCACCTTTGGCCGTGCCATCAAGCTTAGTTAAGGCCAGGGCGTTTACGTTGGTTGCCTCGGTAAACTGCTTGCATTGCTCAATGGCGTTTTGGCCTGTTGATGCATCCAGTACCAATAGTATTTCGTGTGGTGCGCCGGGAATGACCTTTTGCATCACATTTTTAATTTTGGTAAGCTCGTTCATCAGGCCTACTTTATTGTGTAATCTGCCGGCAGTATCAATTATCGCTACATCATCACCGTTGGCAACAGCCGAGCGAAGGGTATCATAAGCTACAGAAGCCGGATCGGAACCCATTGGCTGTGCCACCACTTTTACATCAACCCGTTTGCCCCAAAGCTGCAACTGATCAACAGCTGCGGCGCGGAAGGTATCGGCAGCGCCAAGCACTACTTTATTGCCGGCCTGTTTAAGCTTATGGGCCAATTTACCAATGGTGGTGGTTTTACCTACGCCGTTAACGCCAACCACCATAATTACATAGGGCTTATGATCGCCATATTCAAAATTGCGGAAATCGTTACTGTTATTTTCGGCCAGGAGTTTTTGGATCTCGTCTTTCAACAGTACATTCAGTTCGCTGGTGCCGATGTATTTATCGCGGGCCACACGTTCCTGAATGCGTTCGATGATTTTGAGCGTGGTTTTTACACCTACGTCTGATGTTACCAGGATCTCTTCCAAATCATCCAGCACATCATCATCAACGGTTGATTTACCTGCGACGGCCTTGGTTATCTTTGAAAAAAAATTATCCTTGGTTTTTTCTAAACCGGTATCAAGGGCTTGCTGCTCCTGCTGTGTATTTTCCTTTTTCTTAAAAAAATCAAATAATCCCATTTTAGATGTGCAGATTTTAGATTACAGATGTGCAGTTAATTGATATGCAAATGTGCAGATTTTAGATGTGCAGATTAACCACTATGCTGTAATAAGTGATATATTTTCTCATCTGCATATTTGCACATTTGAAATTTGCACATCTATATAATTTGCATATCAAAACAAAAAAGCCCTCTCGTAAAAACAAGACGGCTTCGATATTTTGATCAAAAGTTTAAGCAAATATTATTTGCCTGCAATGATGTCCTTAACAGCGTCGTTAGGAACAATTTGCTCTTTGAATGAATAAGCACCAGTTTTTGGTGATTTGTTCATTGTGATAACTTTTGAATATTCTTTGCCTTTACCTGCTACTTTCAGTGTTGCAACTACTTTCTTTGCCATGTTGTTTTTGTGTTGTACGTTTTACGTGGTACGTATTACGTAATGTTAAACATTTTAATTAGCTTGATCCTACGTATAACGTAAAACGTTTAACGTATAACCTATTTAATCTCTTTATGAACAGTTACTTTCCTTAAAACCGGGTTGAATTTTTTCATTTCCAGTCTTTCAGTTGTATTTTTTTTGTTCTTGGTGGTAATATAGCGAGACATGCCTGGCATACCGCTTGTTTTGTGTTCAGTACACTCTAATATAACCTGAACCCTGTTGCCTTTTTTTGCCATTTTCTTTTTATGTTGTACGCATCACCGTCACGGCTTACGTAATTTTTCAAATTATACCCTGTACGTCGCCAATTTTACAATTTGTAAAACCGTTAACGTACAACTACTAAATGTATCCTTTTTTTACAAATTTATTGATACAGGCAGTAATACCATTTTTGGTGATAGTTTTTACTGCTGAAGTAGATACCTTTAAGGTAATCCATTTATCCTCTTCAGGGATATAAAACTTTTTAAGTTTTAAGTTAGGATGAAATCTGCGTTTAGTTTTAACGTTTGAGTTAGAAACGTTGTTACCAACTATAGATGCTTTTCCTGTTAGATCACAAATTCTTGACATGACAAATATTTTTAATTATCAACCCTTTATTCAAAAAGAGTTTGCAAATATCAGACTTTTTAATCAAATATTCAATAGCGTTTTCAAAAATTGTTAAATAAATTCAAAAAGCCATTATAAGTGCCAAATTTGAGAGTATAGTGCTTGTTTACAATGTCCTTAGCACCTAAATTAAAGTACTTTTTAAATAATTTTAAAAAGTTACAGAATTAATATTTACATCATATATAAATTATTAAATTAGGCCCTCCATTATAAACACTATGAAGATTACATCATTTGACGAATACAAGCAGGTATACCAGCAAAGTATTGAGCAGCCCGAAGAATTTTGGGCTGGTATAGCCGAAAACTTTTTATGGCAAAAAAAGTGGGATAAAGTGCTGGATTGGAACTTTAAAGAGCCTAAAATAAAATGGTTCCAGGGTGCCAAGCTTAATATAACCGAAAACTGTCTCGACCGTCACCTCGACACTATTGGCGATAAGCCTGCCATCATCTGGGAGCCTAATGATCCGCAGGAAGATCATCGGATATTAACCTATCGCCAGCTGCACGATAAAGTTTGCCAGTTTGCCAATGTGTTAAAAAACAATGGCGCAAAAAAAGGCGACCGTATTTGTATTTACATGCCGATGATTCCCGAACTGGCTATTGCCGTTTTGGCCTGTGCCCGTATTGGCGCTATCCACTCGGTGGTATTCGGTGGTTTTTCGGCACAGTCAATTGCCGATAGGATAAACGATGCCGAGTGTAATGTTGTTATTACTGCCGATGGTGGTTTCCGCGGCAATAAAGCCATACCATTAAAAAGCGTTATTGACGATGCATTGGTGCAATGCCGGTCGGTTAAAAGAGTAATAGTGTTAACCCGCAGCCGCACGCCGGTATCCATGATAAAAGGCCGTGATGTTTGGTGGGAAGATGAAGTTAAAAAGGTAGAAACCCAGGGCAACCCCGATTGCCCTGCCGAGGTGATGGATGCCGAGGATATGTTGTTTATTTTATATACCTCTGGTTCAACAGGTAAGCCAAAAGGTGTGGTGCATACCACAGGCGGCTACATGGTTTATACAGGTTATACTTTTGCCAACGTATTTCAGTACAACAAAGGCGAAGTTTATTTTTGTACTGCTGATATAGGCTGGATAACCGGGCACTCGTACATTGTTTATGGTCCGTTATCGCAAGGGGCAACAACATTGATGTTTGAAGGTGTGCCAACCTACCCCGATGCCGGCCGTTTTTGGGAGATTGTAGATAAGTTTAAAGTAAATATATTATACACCGCACCAACCGCTATCCGCTCGTTAATGAGCTTTGGCGAAGAGCCTCTGAAAGGTAAAGACCTCAGTTCGTTAACCAAATTGGGTTCGGTAGGCGAGCCGATAAACGAAGAAGCATGGCATTGGTACGATGAAAAGATTGGTCACGGCAAATGCCCTATTGCCGATACCTGGTGGCAAACAGAAAATGGCGGGTTAATGATATCGCCAATTTGTAACGTTACCCCAACTAAACCGGGGTATGCAACTTTGCCTTTGCCCGGCGTACAACCGGTTTTGGTTGATGAAAATGGTAAAGTGATAGAAGGTAATGGCGTAAGTGGTAACCTTTGTATTAAATTTCCGTGGCCGGGTATGCTACGTACTACCTACGGCGACCATGAACGCTGCCGCACTACCTATTTTGCTACCTACGAGAATATGTATTTTACCGGCGACGGTTGTTTACGTGACGAAGATGGATACTACCGTATTACAGGCCGGGTTGATGATGTGCTGAACGTATCAGGTCACCGCATTGGTACTGCCGAGGTGGAGAATGCCATCAACATGCACAGCAGTGTGGTTGAGTCGGCCGTTGTTGGTTACCCGCATGACATTAAGGGGCAGGGCGTGTA
Source organism: Mucilaginibacter sp. P4_C11 (assembly GCF_056402115.1). Lineage (NCBI taxonomy): Bacteria > Pseudomonadati > Bacteroidota > Sphingobacteriia > Sphingobacteriales > Sphingobacteriaceae > Mucilaginibacter > Mucilaginibacter sp. P4_C11. The sequence goes on from NZ_JBFUIA010000006.1 coordinate 239,677, forward strand.
CGCTTTTGTGGTATGCCCTAACCAGCATGGCGATTCGGAACTTGCGCGCAAGGATATCACCATGACCGTAGCCCGTATAATAGGCGCCATAGCCAAGCCGGATAAAATCCAGTTTGTAACCGGGTTGCCAAAAACCAGGTCGGGGAAAATTATGCGCCGTATTTTGCGCAAAATAGCCGAGGGGGAAACATCCAACCTGGGCGATACCTCTACCTTGCTTGACCCTGCTGTGGTTGAAGAAATTAAGGCCGGAGCGTTGTAAAAGAGAATCAAGAATTAAGAATCAAGAGGCAAGACAAACCAGGGTCCTGCCTCTTTTTTTGTAACTTGCCGCACATATCTAACTGTATGCATAAACGAAATTTTTATCGTTTAATATTATTTGCCTGTTTTGCGGTCTTAATTTTCCTGTTTTCATTTAAAAACCACCCAAATCCTTCTGCACGGTACCGGCTCGATTTTTTTACCAAAGAGAACCAGTTTTATCTTTGTGATTCGGCGTTTACCGGCGAAACCGGCGATCCCGGTTTTTGGACATCATCGGCGTATAACGATAGGATGGCGACTGCAAAAGACAGGGATATAGTTGGCATCAGCATTGAAAGTTTTGGCCATGTAAAAGCCCAGCTTGATATACTGGATGCCCCGAGCAGGGAAAAAGATTTTAAAAAATACGACCACGTGGTTGAGGCCGGGGTAAGGATAAGCTCGGGAATATTGGAGGTGCTTGATTATCCCGATAGCAAAATTCAACTGAAAGCCATCGTAACGCCCGGCTACTACCGCATCAGGGTTTATTCGTACGATTTGACCAACAACGATCCTGAAGCGGATGAGGGTACAGATCATTACAAAATAGAACTTTGGCCATCCCATGATTTTGAACGAAAAGTGCTAAAGCAGTTTGTGAAAGAATAGAGTCAAGATGCAAGAATCAAGAGTTATGATTTTTCTGTTAGCCAATAACTTATGTTTAATCAGTCATGTGTGCTTTTGTCTTAATTCTTGATTCTTAACTCTTGATTCTTCTTGAAAACCATATCATTCCCCGGATGTTATACAAATACATCTAAATAAAAAACATCATGGATAAATTACAAATTAAGGGCGGCTGGAACGAGTTGAAAGGTAAAATAAAACAAGCGTACGGTGATCTTACCGACGATGATTTAACTTACGAAGAAGGTAAGGACGACGAAACGTTAGGAAAACTCCAGAAAAAAACCGGTAAAACGCGCGATGAACTGGTGAATTGGATAAACAGTTTATAATAAGGAAAAAGGCTCCGGGAACGGGGCCTTTTTTATTTGAAAACCTTTGCAAGTTCGATAGCAAAGCCAGGCAATATCACTGAGGTAAGTACCTCGTTTTTTTGCGCTTGTTGATGAAGATAATATGCTCCATTCATTATTGAATATAAATCAGCGTTTTGCGCAATCGGATCAACAATGATATATTCTTTTACACCGTATTTTTCGTAAATGTCTTTCTTTTGCCTTAAATCATAATACGCATTTGAAGGCGAAAGTATTTCGACAATGAGATCAGGAGCACCTTCAATGCGATCTTTGATTAAATCCTCAACTCTGTCCTCTGCAATGTAAAGTATATCGGGTTGTAAAATGTTCCCCTCGTCAAACTTTACATCCATCGGTGCACTTACTAAAAAGCCATTATTATTTCTGCTGTCTAAAAAGTTTAAAAGAGCTTGCATAATTCTTGCAGAAATTACTTGATGGAATGGAATAGGCGATGGCGACATAATCAAATCATAGTTTATCAACTGAAAAGGTGCACCTTCCTCAAGCAGCAAGTAGTCATCAACGGTGTATTTCTTTTTCTTATCAGCAGTGAGCATAAATCAAATATAACTAATTTCGCACAATGAAAACAGCGAAACCTAATATTCTTGTTGTTAACGATGATGGCATAACCGCCCCCGGCATCAAAGTTTTAATTGAAGCCATGAGCGAGATAGGCAGGGTAGTGGTTGTTGCGCCCGATAGCCCGCAGTCGGGTATGGGGCACGCTATTACTATTGGTAAGCCGTTGCGTTTAGATAAGGTTGACATTTACGAAGGTATTGAAATGTACCGCTGCTCTGGTACGCCGGTTGATTGTGTGAAGCTGGCCGTAAATAAAATATTTAAAGGGCTTAAGCCCGATTTATGCGTATCTGGTATTAATCATGGTTTAAATAATTCTATTAACGTTTTGTACTCCGGCACCATGTCGGCAGCAGTTGAGGGGGCTATTGAAAGCATTCCATCTATTGGTTTTTCTTTAGATGATTATAATCTGGATGCTAACTTTAGCCATTGCGTTAAATATGTTAAGGAACTTGCCCTGCAGGTTTTAGCCAATGGTTTACCGGCAAATACTTTACTCAACGTAAACTTTCCGAACACGCACGATATTAAAGGGATTAAGATTTGCCGCCAGGCCAACGCCAAATGGGCCGAAGAGTTTGATGAAAGGGTTGATCCGCATAAACGGCCCTACTACTGGCTCACCGGTGTTTTTCAGTTAAACGACGGTGGCGAGGATACCGATGTTTGGGCTTTGGAGCATAATTACGCATCGGTAGTGCCTATTCAGTTTGATATGACGGCGCATCACGCTATTCCGTTTTTAAATACCTGGAAATTTAATGTGTAAATTGCTGTGCTAAATAAAATACATGCTTAAAAACAATAACATATTAACAGGCTTTCTTTACGGTTCTGTACTGCCGGGTATTAGCCTGTTCATCTTTTTGTATCTGCTTAAGGGCAGCTTTTTGATATTTAACAAGCCAGGTATCCCATATCTGATTGCTATAGCGCTGAATCTTTTTATCATAAGGTATTGTTTTAAGGAGGGAAAAGACAATATAGGTACGGGAATGATATTGATCACTTTCGTATTTACAGCAGCGGTGTTTTTACTCAAACTACAACCCATCAGATGAAGTATTACCTGGTAGCCGGCGAAGCATCGGGCGATTTGCACGGGGCCAACCTGATGAAGGCGCTAAAGGAGCTTGATCCGGCGGCCGAATTTCGTTTTTTTGGTGGTGACCTGATGCAGGCCGAAGGCGGAATCCTGGTGAAGCACTATGCCGATATGGCCTTTATGGGTTTTGTAGAGGTTGTGATTAATTTGCGGGCTATCCTGAAAAATCTGAAAGCCTGCAAAGATGATATTGCGGCTTACCAACCCGATGTTTTGGTGCTCATAGATTTTCCGGGTTTTAACTTGAAAATAGCAGAATACGCTAAAACTATCGGTCTGCCGGTTAATTACTACATCTCGCCCAAAGTTTGGGCCTGGAACCAAAAACGGGTGTTAAAAATCAAACGGATAGTTGACCACCTGTTTTGCATATTGCCTTTCGAGGTTGATTTTTATAAAAGCTGGGGAATGGACGTTGATTATGTAGGCAATCCGCTTTTGGATGCCATAATTGCGTTTGAGCCTAACCCCGAATTCTTAAAGCAGAATAATATATCGGGCAAAAAAATAATAGCGCTGTTGCCCGGCAGCCGTAAACAAGAAATAAACTATTTATTGCCGGATATGATTGCCGTTGCCGGGCAGTTTGCAGATTGCCAGTTTGTTATAGCAGGCGCGCCATCATTTAAGCCTGAATTTTACAGCCAGTTTGTGAAGGATACCAATATTCCTGTAATATTTAATGCCACCTACGATTTGTTAACCAACGCGCACGCCGCCATTGTTGCCTCCGGAACCGCAACTTTAGAGACTGCTTTGTTCAACATACCACAGGTGGTTGTATATAAGGGCAACGCATTAACCATCGCGATAGCCCGTATGCTGGTTAAAATTAAATTTATATCGCTGGTTAACCTTATTGTAGATAAGGGAATAGTAAGGGAGCTTATCCAGGAAGACTGTAATGCACTGAAAATAGCTGCCGAACTCAGCGCTATTGCTAACGAAGGTACCTGCCGGGAACAGATGCTGGCAGATTATGATACGCTTGACGCAAGAATGGGTCAACCCGGCGCATCGGCCAAAACAGCAAGCCTGATTATTAAATATGCTGCAAAAAAATAAAGCCCTGTTTTAGCAGGGCTCTATCGTTTTCATAGGTGTGTGATGTTGTACTTTAATAGGTAGATGTAGATATATGATGATCAGGCAGCTTTACGTGTTGATGGTGCTGCTACCTTCTTGTTGTTGTGCACAAATTGATTTCGTTCTTTGAAGTTCCTAAGATCTTCCAATAAAATGTTTAATAACTCGTCGTCAAAGCGGGCAATTAATTCGCTGATAGTTGGGTTTGTTTTAGAGGCTTTCATAGGTAAATATTTATATATAGGTAAGTATGTTGGAAGTTTTTAGTTAGGCTGCGGTTGCTAAACGGCTTGCTTTGGCTTTTATAGATTTCAGATCATTCATCAGTAACAATTTTAATTCATTGTCAAAACGTGCTACTAATTTGTTGGTCGATAATTTTTTAGTGCTTTTCATAGTTTTAGTTTTTTGTATGTTTTAAATGTCTTTGTTTTAATCTTTTTCTTCAGCTTCCTGGTTTTCGGTAAGGTTACCTTTGCGGCGTTTTGCTTCGTTGTATTGCCTTAAAATTTGCTCCTCATCGCGTGCATCTGTTGTTTTTGTTGGCTCCACCGGGTTTTCCCATTCCTTTTCGCTTTCCTTAACCGTTGTTTTTTTAGTTTCCATAACAGCTACGTTTGCAGAGTAGTATTCCAACAGCGTGCCAAAAAATCAAAAAAGTCATTGGTGGTTCAAAATATTTTTACAATAACATGTAAATGGCTGTTTTTGAGTGGTTTTTATTTTGAGTAAAAATTCAAATTTTTGATAGAGTGGGTTTCAAAACATCAAAACCACTGTTCGATTAGTATTCAATAACCGAACACTTGCTTTAATTCCGAACGTTTTTTTTGTAGCTGGCGAAGTGCGCAGCCAGCGCGATGGCGGCCAATGTAAAGCCGATGGCGCATACACCGGTCCACTGATACCTTTTCCAAACAAGGCTGGCCAAAAATGTACCCGATGCGCCGCCTATAAAATAAGACACCATGTATACCGTATTTAACCTGTTGCGGGCCTCGGGTATCAAGCCAAATATGATAGATTGGTTGGAAATGTGCGTAGCCTGCACGCCCATATCCAGTACAATTACCCCTATAACCAAACCAATAATGCTGCTGCTGGAGAAGTAAAAGATGATAAAAGAAATGAGTACTAATAATAATGTATATCCTGATAGCTTGTACGAGTCCATTTTATCGCTTAGCCTGCCCATTAAACCGGCAGCCAATGCGCCAAACGCGCCCACTAATCCAAACAGGCCGGCAACCGTACTGCCTGCGTTAAACTGGGGCTGTTTTAGTAAAAACACAAGCGTTGTCCAAAAAGCACTGAAGCCGGCAAAGCATAAGGCGCCCCTAAAGGCAGCCATCCTGAGTTTAGGCTGGGTTTTAATTAGGTGGACGAGCGATTTCATCAGGTTTTTATAATTGCCTTTGTAGTCGGGCTCAACTTCGGGCAAAAAGAAAAATATCATTAACCACATGGCCAGCATTAATCCTGTGGCTATATAGTACATTGTTCGCCAGCCAAAATGTTCGCCAATAAAACCGCTTAGCGTACGTGATAATAGTATGCCTATCAACAGGCCGCTCATCACGAAGCCAATTTTTTTACCGCGTTCTGCCGGTTTGGCCAGGTGCGCAGCCATAGGTATCAGTAATTGCGGTATTACCGAAGATACACCCAGTAAAAAACCGGCTATGGTTAACACCAGCACCGATGGTGCCGCCGCGCTTATTAACAACGAGGTAATAACCAGGGCAAAATCTATTAGTATTAACCGTTTACGTTTAAGCATATCGGCCAGTGGTATAATAAACAATAAACCGGTGGCATATCCAATTTGGGTAAACAGCGATACCTGCTGGGCTTTTTTATCAGATATTTTAAAGGTGTGTGCTATATCGGCCAGCAGGGGCTGGTTGTAGTAAATATTGGCCACTACCAGGCAAGTAGCAATGGTCATGATCCATAAAGTGAAAGATGTTAAATGCGGGTGTGTTTTTGTAGGCGGGGTAGCTGTCATAAATTAAAAAACGATAAAACGCGCTGCAAAAATGAGGAAGCAGTTTTTAAATTGTGCTTATTTAAAGTAAATTTTATCCCTGTGTTCACAATATCTTCAAGTGTAGGGAGTTTAGATTGTCAATAAAAAATCAGATTTTTTGATGAGTGAGTTAAAAAAAGTGAATTTTATATATTTTTTTATTTAAAAATTATTTTTTGGAATAAAATTTGACATAAATTCAATAAAAAATCATTTTTTAGATTATTTAATTAAATTTTGGCTTTAGATACTGTCTGTTTTGGCTTATTTTGGTTTTTAATAGAAAAAAAAGAAGAAAAGTATCATTTTTTTTTGTCTTATTCGTTTTATGACACACGTGAATTTATTTAATTAAAAAATTATCACATTAATAACGAAATATTTGTATTTTTGATAATCAAACAGCAGGATATACTTGTTTTGATAAAAGTTACAATAAAATTACAAAATAATTTAAAAGAATATAAAAACTTAGTGTTACTTTTACACCGTAATACAAACACAAAAA
>NZ_JBFUIA010000007.1:0-244254 GCF_056402115.1 Mucilaginibacter sp. P4_C11
TCATTGGTTCATTGGTTCATTGGTTCATTGGTTCATTGGTTCATTGGTTCATTGGTTCATTGGTTCATTGGTTCATTGGTTCATTGGTTCATTGGTTCATTGGTTCATTGGTTCATTGGTTCATTGGTTCATTGGTTCATTGGTTCATTGGTTCATTGGAACGCGGGCATAGCGGGCATAGCGGGCAGAACGTTTTAAGCCTGGCTTCCTGAAATCACCTGCACGCCATCAGACAAGACCAATGAACTAATGAACGAGTGAACCAATGAACGAAAAGACGAGACTAATGAACTAAAGAACTACTAATGAACCTCTACCATGCGCAATAGTTCGCTGAGGTGCTTGTTATAAGTGCTGATACTTATTCGTCCCGATTTATAATCAGATGTTAACTTTTGAAATTGTTGCTCGGCATTTGAGGGTGCCGTGGTATTGTTAAAAACGCGATTTAACCTATCCAGCTTTTGGCCAAGACTTTGCATTAACAATAAAGGCTCAACATCGTTGGTTTGATGTAATATTTGATTCACCTTACGACGCTGTTGCTTATCAAAATATAATATTAAAAACACAGCGGCTGTTCCAAGGATTACAAAAAAGTAAAAAGCGTCCATAACATTAAAATTAATAGTGACTAACTACTTGTTTAATACGCTAATTTTAAACTATTGGTTGCCGAATATTTAATAAAAGTTTTTAACGCCTTAACGGATGGTTAACTAAAAGCCCACCTTATGCTCATTTTTTTGAATTATTTGATTGTTTTACAAAGCCGTATTTTAGCGAGCTCTTTTTTTATCTGCTTTAAAAAGCGGTACTTTGTATTTACTTAATATAGCGCAAACAAAACAACATTTTAATACGCTTATACTATATGAAACCAGGAGATAAGGTAATTTGCATTAATGACAAGATAGATCCCGAAAAAAGCGAAGAAATACGGCGCGATTTTGAGATTTGGATAACCAGGGATAAGGAATACACCATTCGCGAGATACTGGATAATAATGGCATTGTTACAGGCGTGTTACTGGAAGAAGTACACAACTTTCCTAAGTTTTTTAAACTGATAAACCGTTTCCAGGAGCCTGCGTTTGCCCAATGGCGTTTCCGAAAGCTAAATTATGCCAGCCAGCCGGCAGAGGCACTAAGCGAAGTAGAGGAATTGATAGAGCAACTGGAAAAAGAACAGCAACAGGTAAAAGTTAAATAGTAACCCGGATAAATAAATTAAGCCACCGAAACTCATATCACGTATTTAAATAAAGATTTTGTAGGCGAATTAGAAATGAATTAAAATCAGCGTACTGAATTTTTATTCTGCTGATTTTAATTCATTCTTAGGCATCTGGTTAACAGAGCACCAAATTAAAGCCGATTGATGAGGCGTAAAGTATATGCAATTCATGTCAATTGGCATAAATTCAATCATAAGTCCCGGCAGCTTCTGTTTCTACAAGTTGGGTAAGTATAGCCTTTAACGCTGCTTCGCGCGCCCATTGCTGCTCAACGGCTGACGCATCCTCCTGGTACCATTTAAGCGGGCTGTTAATTTCTATGCGGGCTTTATAAACAAAGTTTTTTGTGGGGTGCATTTTGCTCCCCTCGTAACTATTAAAATTTTCTGCCTTAATTACTTTCGCAAAATCCCGCGCTTTTACATCCAACTGTAAACACTCATCCAGCGAGTTTTTAAAATCCTGCTTGTCCTCCAACCATAAAATCAGGGTATCATCGGTAAGGTCATGATCGGCAACGGCTATACGGCTATAATCGTAATCAACAGATATAATCATCCACCATAGTTGATCTTTTAATTTTTGTGTAATTTTCATTTTTCGTTAGTTTATTGGTTTTGTTTATTGGTTCAATGGTTTATTAGTTCATTACTCATCATCCGGTTGGCATCGTGTAAACTATTGCGGTTCTTAAGTGAATACTGCAAACTGCTTACTAGTAACTGCCATCTGCAAACCGGCAACTGCAAACTGCTCACCGGAAAGCAGGTATCCAGCCGGGGGTGTATTTTTGAATGGCGGTAATTTCTTTACTTAGTTTTTGACAGGCGGCCAGGTAAGCCTGGTAACGCAGCAACGGCTCGGGCAAATCGTTATTACTATCGATATTTAATTCCGGTGAAAACACCGCCGTTGCATTTGGTTGATTTAAGGCTGAGTAGGCAATATGCATATGTTTAAATTTTTGATTATTTATATTTTCGGCTGTTAATTGCTAAAACATTCCTCTGTATTGTATTTCTTTAAATTTCATGTAATTAAATTTGTTTTTGATTTAATTTAACTTACATTAGCAATAGATAACAGGACAAATATAAAGAATTATCTTTAACACAATCAAGAAAAATCTGTAATTATTTTTTCACCATGGATGATGCATTAAAACCAAATAAAATCAAAACGATTCGCCCCGAAACATTAGAGTTTATTATTCTGTATACTCAATTAAAAGGAAAAGCATTTGCAGGCAATGCGCAACTTGCAGAAGCATTAGGCTTTAACTCGCCCAGTTCCATTACCGAAATTGTAAAGAGCAGGCAGAATATCGATCCAGAAAAATTCAGAATTTTTAAAGAAAAATATAAAGAATTTATAAACAATAAAAAACCCGCAATTAATCAAGAAAAAATTACAGTAAATAAAGCAGAAGAAGGCATTCCGATGTATGAAATTATTGCAACCGCATCGGGTGTAGAAGTGTATAATGATATTAATGACTCCCAACCAGTGGGGCGCATGAACTTCCCGGGCATCGAGGATTGTGACTTTGCTTTGCCAGTTTGGGGCCACTCCATGTATCCATACCTGGAAAATGGTTGCTGGGTAGCCTTAAAAATTATTCACGATAAGAAAATATTGCCGGGCGAGGTTTACTATATTGAATGGGGCGATTACCGCATGTATAAAAGGCTATTGGCCGGCGATAGCCCCGATGAAGTAATAGCCCACTCGGATAACACTACTGAAATGATTGGTAACCGTCTTAAGTATGCCCCCTTCCCTATCAACATTGCCGATATTAAAAAACTTTGTCTTGTAAAGGACATTCATAAAAAACACAATCATTAGTCGAAAGAAGCTAATGTGCAAATTTCAAATATGTAGATTTTAGATGTAAGGCTATTCCATTCAGGCAATCGGGCCACTCATCCTGAATATTATACAATCGAGGTCGGTTTTTACATTTTCAAGCAGCTCGTCAATTTCGGCCTGGGACAGACCTTCCCTGAAATCATTCCGGGCGGTGTTACTCAAATATTGCAGGTAAGGAGTAATCATGAGATTGTGTTTTCTATTTAAACGATTGCCATCATAAGCTATCAGTTTAAACAGTTTACTAAGATGAGCGAAGTAATCTCGTTTAGTTAAACCCTCAATATCAGCCGATTCCTTTTTTATATGTTTCAAAAACTCTTCGGGAATCATAATTTATTATTTAACTTTATAATCCGTTGTCTATATACCTCAGCAAAGGTATAAACAAACGGCCGACTCCCCTGCACCGTATCGAATTTAAATTGCAGCGGTATCTATACCAAAATATAAATTTCACCGTTATTATATTCTTATAAGTTGTAAAACAAATTAATAAATATTTCGTTTACCGATATAACAATCAACATGGCAAGCCAGGTACCACAATTTATAGCCCAACAGTTCAGTGTTGGCAGTGCCTTGCAAAATATCCTTTTTTACGGGATGTTGGCTTTTTTAGTTTGCCTTATTGTAGCACAGCTGCAAACTAAACATCTGCCAATCCGGCAACGGGCAATTTCCAAGTAAACAAAAAGAAGTTATCTGCCCAGTATTTCCCAGCTTTAAATTTCTTATATAGTGTAAGCTATAAGCAGATTAATTTTAATTTCACCTTTGATCTGTACCGATAATTTCAACTTATGCTTATTAGGCTCGCTACTTTAAATGATATCCCTCTTATAATGGAAATTATTGCGGGGCTTATACCAGAAATGATTGCCTCCGGCAACCTACAATGGGATAGCACTTATCCAAACACTGGCGTTTTTACTGATGACATAGCTGCTGGCCACCTTTGGGTGGCAGAGATAGACGGCCTTATTACTGGGGTTACCGCCATAACAACCAACCAGGAGGCCGAATACGCACAAGTGGGCTGGGACATTACTGAGCTGGCTATTGTTACACACAGACTAGCGGTGAGCCCGAACTATCGCGGCCTTGGCATCGCTGCGGCATTATTGACCCACGCCGAACTTGAGGCCGCCCGGCGTGGTATAAAAACACTTAGGATTGATACTAACACCCACAATAAGGCCACTCAAAAGCTGTTCCCTAAATTGGGATATGTTTTTGCCGGAGAGATTGGCCTGAATTTCAGGCCCGGCCTGCGATTTTATTGTTACGAAAAACGACTTGATTAGAGCGTCAAGCAAATAGCCCGCAATTGTTGCCTGTTTAGAAAAGCGACTTACAAACACTAATAAATATCGCATTTTTAGTTCATAAGCCACTTAATAACATCGATTTACCCAATAGTTATTAACATTCTGCCGATTTATTAACACATACTAAACATTCATATACAATAACCATATATTTATTTCAGCCAATGCCACAGCTAATACTCCAAGCCTGTGCAGACTAAATTATAAACGAAAGAGAAGAAGAATAAAGATGGATCCTGTAATGTCACTTTTAATTAGTGGTATCGTTGCCGCAATTATTTTAGTTATGCTTAACAAGCAACAAAGTAGCAAAGTAAGTAACAACATCTACACAGATGATGTGCAACAGCTTTACCTGCTCACAACTGCCGAATATAAAATTAACGCATTAGAAAACAAGCAGCAACTAAGGCGCGAAAAAATTGAAAGCAAAACAACGACTTCAACTGAAATTGAGCTTGAAATAGCGCAATTAACACAAGCCTTTAATGAGGGTAAAATTCATTTAAACGAATTAAACAGCAAACTCGACACCTTATTGAGTAAATTCAATACAGATGGCGTTGAGCTATCACAAGCTTTTTAAAACTAGCCGTTATTAACCAGAAACTTGCTTAGCGCGGGAATAGCATTGCTTATTTTACTTTTTACTGTTACCTAATAACAACCACGTATCCGGATAATTTTGTGGACCCGTTTTTAGGATCAATAATGTAGTAATAGGTTCCCGACGGCAACGCGCTGCTATTGTAGTTTCCGTTCCATGGCTTTGTATAATTTACCGATCTGAATACCGAAATTCCATAACGGTTAAATACACTTACGATACATCCCGGATAATTTGCCAGGGCCGGTATGTTCCAGGTATCATTATGACCATCGCCATTGGGCGTAAAGGCATTGGGTATAACTATCGGCGGTATTATACAACCACTTTCTGGCGCAAGGCTTATATTGATGATATTTGATTGTGCAGGTGCGGGAGCAACACACATGCCATAAGTTGTCATAACGCAATATACCTGGTCGCCATCGGCTAAGGTTTTGGTAGTATAAGTATCTTTATCACTTACAAGCACGCCGTTAACATACCAAACGTAAGTTGGCGCGCCTCCTGATGTTTGATAATTTGAGGGTGTAGGTGTAAAGGTTATTTCTTTTCCAGCGCATACCGGCATCGTTACAGAAGCCGAAATAGTTACAGTGCTTACCTGAACCGGCGTTGTAATAATATCGGCAGTTTCAGATACCGGCGAAGAAACTGGTGTGCATCCATCGTTATTAATTACTATACAGGTTACTTTATCGCCAACCGCCAGTGTACTCGTGGTAAAAACATTCCCCGGATTATTAATCTGCTGCCCGTTCACCATCCATCGATAAGTAGGGTTATTGCCAGCGCCCTGACTGGTCGCTGTAAATATAAGCTGAAGCCCCACACACGAGGCAATTCCGCCGTTAGGGCTAATGCTCACCGACGGCGGGGCCGGGGCCGGTATGTTTATTACTTTAATAGTGTTTGATTTAGTTTCGTGCGGAGCAAAACATCTTTCATAGGTTGTCATAACGCAATACACAAGGTCACCTTCGATAAGGCTATTTGTGGTATAGGTATCATTATTGCCAACAATGCTCCCATTAACATACCATACATAAGTTGGTACCCCTGCGGCTGTTTGATAGTTTGCCGGCGTTGGGGTAAAAGTAAGTGTACTTGCTGCACATACCGGCATGTTAACCGACGGATTAATAACTACAGTGCTTACCTGCTGAGATGCTGCAATAACAATATTTACCGGTGCTGATACAGGTGAAGCAATTGGATTGCAACCATCATTATTGATAACTACGCAAGTTATCCTATCGCCGTTGGCTAATGTGTTACTATTGTAGGTTTTACCAATATTATTGGGAACCGGCAGACCGTTTAACAACCATTGATAGGTTGGGTTAATCCCTCCATTTACCGCTATAGCTGTGAAAGAAAAATCTGTCCCTGTACATCCGCCAACGTCACCCGCTTTATCTATACTAACCGTTGGCGGTGCATCATCGGGCCTGTAAAACACTTTAAGGGTATTTGACAAAGCCGGCGCATCGCAAAAATTACCGGTGTTGGTAACTGCACATGTAACCAAATCATTGGCCTGCAAACTGCTACTGCTAAATATCGCATTATTGGTACCGACATTTGAGCCGTTAATCTGCCATTGATACACAGGACTCACGCCCGCATTGCCTGCCGCAGCATTAAATATTACTAACTGACCCGGACAAGTAACATTCATCTGCTTAATATCAACAACGGGCGTAACAGGCGGTGTAACCGTAATTTTAAAAGTAACAGGTTTACCAGGACACAAGCCCGATGTTGAATTTGGTGTAATAGTTATAGTTGCTATTATAGGTACACTTGTGGTATTTTGAGCCTTAAAGGATATATCGCCTGTACCTGCGGCAGCAAGCCCAATACGGGTGTCGCTATTTGTCCAGCTGTAAGCATCTGCAGTACCGGTGAAATTTATAGTTAGTGTGGCGCCGCTGCAAATTCCAGGCTGATCAGATACCGGAGCCACTACCGGCAATTTATGCACCTCGCCACTTACCGGCACTAACATATTAGCAGCCCCGGCAGATAATAAAACTACATTACCTGCATAATTACCGGCAACTGCGTTATCATCCAATTTTATATAAATTTTTATTGGATTTACTTTATCGCCGCTCAACGCAAGCGAGATTGAATTATTGTAGCCGGTAGTTGGGCTTAACGAAACAAGGAAACTGACTGGCGCTGTAACTTTAATATTATCAGACAAAAAGGTACCTGAAGCCGTAAATTGCTGATATGAGGACGAAGCGCCATTTTCGCAATTACTTATGTTCCCGCTTACCACTGAAGCCGAAATGTTGCCACCCACTTCTGTTACTTTAATATTTACAATAAAACTGCTGGTGCCACCGGTGTTATAAGCTGTAACCACATAATCTGTTGCAGGCCAGGTTACTGTTGGCGTGCCGGTTATGATGCCTGTTGTAGGGTCAAACGTTAAACCATCCGGCAGTACTTTATCAATAGTGTAGCCGGTAACAACCACTTTTCGTACCAGGCTATTACCGTAATCCGTTACATATAAAAAGCCATTTGCATTTACCTGTACGTCATTCGGCCGACTAAAATTTGCTAAAGCCCCCACCCCGTCGGCAGCCCCGGAACCACCGCTACCCGCAAGCGTTGTAACAATTCCCTGCGCATCCATTTTCCTGATCAGGTTATTTGATATATCAGCCACATAAATATTACCGGCAGCGTCAACAGCGACACCGGCAGGAACGTTGAAAGTTGCCGACAACGCCGCTCCGTTATCTGAGCCGGCCCCGCCGCTACCTGCAATAGTGACTACAGCGCCCGCGGGGGTTATTTTTCTTACCCTGTAATTATACGGGTCTGCTACGTATACATTGCCATCGGCATCCACATTTACAGCAGTAGGACTATTAAAAGAAGCCAGGATACCGTCACCATCTGCAAATGTTGGAACCCCGCTACCTGCAAGGATCGTAACATCGCCGGCCGGTGTAACCTTGCGTATTAAATTGTTTTGTGAGTCGGCCACATACAGGTTATCATCTTTATCAGCAACTACCGAATAAGGGTAAGAAAAACTTGCCGCCCCGGCCGGACCATTATTACTTCCGGACGAGCCACTGCCTGCAAACACAGAAACAGTACCATCTGGCGTAACCTTTTTAATTTGATTACTGGCAGCATCAGCCACAAATATATTTCCATTGCTATCAACAGTAACTCCATTGGGTTGATTGAACCCACTTGCAAATACAGTTACAACTCCATCGGGTGTAATTTTCTTTATCACGTTGTTATCCCTATCAGCAAGGTATAAATTCCCGGACGCATCCTGGGCAAGCCTCGTTGGGCTGTTAAAATAGTCGCCTTTGCCACCACCTGCAAAAGTAGTTACCTGGCCATAAATGGTTGCAGGCACCGACCCGCCGGTATTCTTAGGGGTCAATACCGGTATAAGTTTATTTACAGTATAAACGTTGGGGGTTGTATAACTAATTTTTGGAGGGGCTACAAGTACCGGCGGCGTAATTGGGGTTTTAACCTCGATGTTTAATGTAAAACTGCTGCTACCGCCCGCATTGTAAGCAGTAACCACATAATCAGTAGCCGGCCATACAACTGTTGGCGTTCCGGTTATGGTGCCTGTTGTGGGGTCAAAAACTAAACCTGCGGGCAAGGATTTATCAATAGTATAGCCGGTAATCTGTATCTTACGCACTTTATGGTTACCAAAATCGCCAACATACAGGTTTCCGTTGTGATCTGCAGCCACTCCTGTACTGCCGTTAAAAGATGCCTGGTTGCCAATACCATCAATAGCTCCTCCTTGCCCGCTGCCGGCTAAAGTGGTCACCACACCACCCGGAGTTATTTTACGTATCAGGTTGTTCCCAAGTTCGGCAACGTAGACATTATTTGCAGCATCAACAGTCACAGATATTGGAAGGTTAAAAGAAGCCGCTATACCTGTACCATTTTGGGCCCCGGCAGCTCCACTCCCGGCAAGCGTTGAAACCAGCCCCGCAGGTGTTATCTTACGTATAAGGTTATTGTTTTCGTCGGCAACATATATATTGCCATTACCATCAATAGCAAGTCCGTTAGGTGCATTAAAGCTGGCAGCCAAACCCAAATCATTAACATTACCGGCAATTCCGCTACCTGCAAACGTACTTACATTGCCATTCCCATCTATTTTCCTGATTACATTATTGCCCAAATCAGCAATATATAAATTGCCCGCAGCATCGGTGACCGTACCTGCAGAATTTTTAAAAGTAGCTGTATGGCGCGGCCCATTATCAAAACCCTGAGCACCGCTACCAGCATACGTGGTAGCGTCACCTGCCTGGGTTATTTGGCGTATTAAATTTGAAGCTGCATCTGAAAGAAATATATTACCATCTGCAGTAGTGGATATCCCCAAAGGGACATCAAAGCTTGCAGCCAGGCCATTTCCATCAACAGAAAAGCTATTACCATTGCCTGCCAGTGTTTTTACAACGCCGGCAGGTGTTATTGTGCGCACATTATGGTTACCTTCATCTGCCACATAAATATTGTTTTGCAAATCGGTGGCAACAGTAAAAGGAAAATACATGGTGGCACCGGTACCTGTGCCATCGGTATTACCTTGTACTCCACTACCGGCAAAAGTGCTTACCTTGCCATAAATGGTAGCCGGAACCGCCCCGCCTGTGTTCTTAGGAGTCAATACCGGTATAACTTTATTTACGGTATAAACATTGGGGGTTGTGTAACTAATTTTAGGAGGGGCTACAAGTACCGGTGGCGTAATTTGGGTTTTAACCTCGATGTTTAATGTAAAACTGCTACTGCCACCTGCATTATAAGCTGTAACCTTATAATCGGTAGATGGCCATACCACAGTAGGCGTTCCTGTTATAATACCTGTTTTAGGATCAAATACTAAACCGGGCGGAAGCGCTTTATCAATAGTATAGCCCGTAGCAATAACCTTTTTGATAATATTGCCATTGAGTTCAGATACCAGTAAGTTACCCTCATTATCCAAAATAATACCCGCCGGAAGATTAAAATAAACCTGGCTGCCTACCCCGCTATTTGTCCCTTGTGGCCCGCCCCCGGCTATAGTGGTAACAACATTATCCGGAGAGATTTTTCTTATTTTGCCGTTACCCCAATCGGTTACATATAAATTTCCAGATTTATCAATGGTGATACCGGTAGGCGAAGCAAAACTTGCTGCTGAGCCCGTACCATCACTCGCTCCAAATTGCCCGCTGCCTGCTATGGTAGTTACATCACCAAATGGCGTAACTTTTCTAATCACATTGCCTTTTTGCTCGGCTACATAAATATTTCCTGCGGCATCAACAACCATACCGGCCGGCTGGTTAAAACTTGCAGTATTGTATTTACCATCAACGGTGGCTGCTGCCCCGCTACCAACAAATGTATACACATAACCAGTGGGAGAAATTTTGCGGATAAGGTTATTCCCATCAGATACATACAAGGTACCGGCGGCATCAATCGCTATTGCATTGGGGTTAATAATACTGGCAGCGGTACCTTGCCCATCCAACGGCGTACCAATTAATAAGCCGCCTGCAAATACGGTAATTGTGCCATCAGGCACAATTTTCAAAATATTGTGGTTATTATAATTGGCTACAAACAGGTTACCCGCAGCATCCCTCACCACCCCATGTGGCAGGTTAAATTTTGGTGAAGCAAAATTGGGCCCGCCCGGAATGCCATCCGGGGCAAGTGTTGATACTACGCCGGCCGGTGTTATCATTCGGATGCGGTAGTTATCGGCATCGGCCAGGTAAATATTGCCCGCGGCGTCAATCGTCATCCCATACGGCTCCGTAAATTGCGCCTGGTTTGTATTACCATTCTGTGTACCGTGTAAACCAGTGCCCGCAAACACATCTGTCTGGCCGTAAACCGTCGCTGGCACCGCGCCGCCAGAATTAGCTGGAGTTAAAGCAGGTATGCCTGTGCCAACTTTATAAACATTTGGTGTTGTATAGGTAATTACCGGCGCTTGCCCAAAAACAGTTAAAGCCGCCAGCCAAAGCAGAAAGGATACCCCGATTTTTATAGATGTGCGCACTTGCTTAGGTTAAATTACGAAACCAACCAATGCACGTTTTATTTACCTCAGAAATTGGAGAAAAAACAGACGCAGGTTTGGGCATATCAATCGTTAATTATAGGCATTATAACACCCTATAACTATACACTAAATTATGCATTTATTTCGGAAATACTAATAACCAGCGTAATCATTTAAAATTGAAGAAAAGCAGGAAATAAGCCAATAAAAAAGCCGGGCACTGCCCGGCTTATATTTTAAAAAAGAATAAATTTTAAAGCTCTTAGTTGCGTCTGAAACCGCCTTTACCACCGCCAGTGTTGCCACCACCGTTAAAACCAGGACCCTTATCTTCGGCTATGTTAACCGTAATCCTGCGTCCATAATAACTTGCGCCATTCATACACCTTATCGCTTCCTTCGCTTCGTTATCGTTCACCATCTCTACAAACCCAAAACCCTTACTCTCTTTTGTTTCGCGATCTTTAATGATCCTGAGGGACTTAACCGGCCCAAAATCACCAAAAACTGCTGTTAATTCGGCCTCATCTACTTCTAAAGGAAGCCCTGCAATAAATACTTTCATCAATGTCTTTAAAATTTGCATAAAGGTACAAAAAATAAGGGGAATTTTAGCTGTCGCCTTTGTAAATAGCTTAGTTGCAACGGCTTTTTTACCTTTAAATTACGCAAACAATACTGGCTTACAATATAAATAACTGCTGTTAAACGGAATGATAATTATTTCAGTTGGAGCTCAAAACTACCTTCTACACGATAAAATGGGGAGTTTTCTTTATCGTCTTTAGCTAAAAAGGTAAAGAATGTACCTTTTGCTATCATATTATCTTTGTTGTATTTATCTATTGTTATTTTGCCCGCGTCATCCTTGCCAACAAATTTGGTCAGTGTGTATTGCAACAGTGGCTTTTTCTCGTCAACTGTAAATAAAAACTGGCTGCCGGCAACTTTGCTGTTAACACTGGCCGAGGCAAGACCTTCCGAGCTTATACCAAAACTCATGGTATGAGCCTTGTTGATGGCCGTAATGCCAAAATACTTGTTGTCGCCATTATGTACGTTAATGAAGGCTATTGAATCTGTGGCAGCATCAAAACTATAGGTAGAATCTTCGATAGTTATTTTTAACACCCCTTTGCCTGCTAAAAAGTTACCGGGAGTATTAATAATACCTAAGGCAGTACTATCAGCTGCAGTTGCCGGCTTAGTGGTCTCCATGTCCTTAACATTCTCATCTTTCTGGCAGGATGAAACCACCACCGAAATGAGCAAGGCATATATCGCAAACCATTTAGTAAACCGGATACCGTCCATAGGCTAATTGATGGTTAAAGCTAACAATAAAAATTCTAAAATTTTATCAATACAAATTAATTCAGTAAATATTTAACTTTTTTTAACGCCCTTATGATAAATAAACAACGTTACCATATTATTGTTCAGGATATTATTAAAAATATCACCTGTTAGTCAAAAATATAATTAATTAACAAGGCTCCCGAAAGAGGGCATGCACGCCGTATCCGGATACCTGTTACCAGCCTAAAAAACTTCGCCCACGTTGATGAACAATCCCCTGGAGCCCTGCCGGCCAAAGCCATAGTCAATGGCGATGTTTGTTTTTGATACTTTATTAAGCTTAATACGCAGGCCCGGCCCGTAGCCCGGCTGTATAGCCTGCAAACCACTGCCCGGTGCTGCCGAAAACGACTGGCCATTTACAAACATTACCCCGCCCAACAAACCATTGCGGGTAATTTTAAAGCGGTACTCGCCCTCAAGATACATCATCTGGGCACCGCGAAAGCGCCCCTGGATATAGCCCCGGCCGGTTGTGAAGTTTTGATCATTTGCGGTTGAAGGCAAATCAAGGTAAGCAGGGCGCCCGTTAAGTATAAGCCAGTTGTATGACCATATGGCAAAAACGTTATCTGAGTTGCCTGGCAAATGATAGTACTTCCTGATATCAATAATAAGCGAACGCCAGGGCGTTGTGCTGCCTAAAAATGTAAAGTTATCCCGGTAAGTTATTGCTGTATAAAAACCACGTGCCGGGTTTATAGAGTTATCGCGGCTATCAAACAATGCATTAACAGTCAGGCCGGTTGATATAGCACGTTTTATGGGGCCGTATTTTTCATAATCGGACACTCCTCCGTTTATCTGCCCTTTTTCCTGCATATTCCAGCGGTCGTCAAAAATATAGCCCAGGCCGGCAAAAAAGTTCCCGCCAACATTTCGTAACACCGTTTCATTAATCCTGAAAAAAGAGTAATCGAGCGGGTTTTCATTAGCCATATTAGAGTGACTGCCGAGGCCAAAGGTACTTTGCGGATATTTAAAATACCTCAAATCGCTGATGATATTAAATTGATTGTCCCTTGTCCAGATGCTGGCCAGCAGCGGGATGATAATTTGTTTTTTTTCGGTATAGGCCGGATTTACAGTTATTGTAGATATACGGGCTTTTAAAGCCGTGCGGAAAGCGATATTACCGGATATGGTAGCCGCCAGTGATGTTTGCAAAGTGTACCCAAAAGCAGGTAAAATGGAAATAACCGGTTTTGTGCCGATAGAATCGACTTTTGCATTTTTATCAGCCTTAACAAAAACCGAGCTTATAACATCAATAATGTCCTTTTCATTGGCGGTATCGGCGGGGGCGGCAACAATAGTATCCTTAAGTTTGGAGTGGCCAAGTGGTATATACTTTTTATCCTGCGCGTGTAATACCGTGCAACAGAACAACAGGACAAAGGGTGCAAAGCTAAAAGTGAATATTTTTTTGCCAGGCATTATTATTGGCATTTTAAAGTTCGGTAAAATTGCAAGTATAGCATAATTACTCAACCTTTCGGCTTGCCAGTTCTCAATTAATATCCAAATGGTTTTGAAGATTATTTAAGAATTGATTAAAATACGAACAATTTGCAGCAACTGTTTGAATATCCAAAGTTTCAAAGATTCTTAAATTATGGGTTTCCGAATACCTTCCTTTGCTTTTCAACTTAAGTTCGCCCTTGGGATCGGGTATCGAAGAAGGATCGTGGTGTTGCGGAATATTGCATTTATATAGATGGTTGAATTTATCTATATCCGAAAATATCAGCGCCTCCAGTTCATAAATGTTTAACAGGAAAATAGCTTTACCATCTACTACCCGCCTGTATTCGGCAAAGTATTCTTTTCTCAATCTTATTTTTTCTTGTTCATTAATTAAGCCATCTAAGTCCCGAATAAAAATTACCAGATCAGGCTTTTCATACTGATACTCAAGTCGCAATAACCTTTTGGTTGGTTGAAGCTGATCAAGCTGCGATCCGCGAATGTGGTTAATCAACGGAAAAAACAGCACATCGTTATAAATCTGGTTCAATAATACACTTATACAATTTGTATCGTGCGGGGCTTCGCCCACTAACCCAATCTTCATACTATTTTTCTAAATCCGAGTAGCGCCAATAATCACTTAAATACATTTCATCCATATAAGCTTTTGCTTTTTCGGTTTGATTAGCGTTTAAGTTTGATATGGTTGTTCCATTCTCGGGGTCATGGCTACATATAAAAAGGGAGCTTAGGGTATCTTTAGTTAAAACATCCAATGCCTGGGGCGAGTGGGTTGTTATAATTATCTGGGCATCCTCTGAAGCAACCTTTAAAAAGTTCATAAATTGCTCTAACTGGTGCGGGTGAATGCCTAATTCGGGTTCTTCAAGTAAAATTATTTTGTTCTTAGCAATAAGCGATGCTATTTCGGCAAATATTCCTGAACTTTCCCTGACGTATATATCAGCAAAAAGAGAAAACATTCTTTTTGTCCCGTCAGAGAGGCTCGAAAAAGGAAGCCAGTCGCCATTGATTAAATATTCTAATAAGATATTTTCAATCCTTAATTGTTTATTGCTTTCATCATGGTAGATATTAAAAGATGGACTAAGCCTGATTTTTTGAATTGGCAAATAACTACCAATAGTCTCATTAAAAAGTCCACATTGCCATTCAAAATAATTTGAGATAGTTTTTGAAGTATCCTCAATTACCAAAGAATAATTGTTTTTTAGTTTATCTCTAACTGATGATAATTCCATGAAGAGATCGAAGCCTATTGTCTTTAGAAAATAAGAATTTTCTTCATTTGACCATAGCATCAAACTTTCATCTACCAAAGCCCCCCCTACTGTAAGCGACAGTGGAGATGCAATAATTAAATTATTCTCAGGACTTCGCAAACCATGAGGTAATAAAATAGGAAAGCAGTATAGTTTCTTTTCTATGATTTCCTTTTGAAGTGAATTAGAAGAGTTGTAACGTTTAAGTTTTCCGTTATATCCAAAAATAAACTTTCCGTTATCATTGGCAAGAAACTCTTTAAAATCGGCAGCGTCGCTTATATTTAAGTCGATAGTTTTATCGGATGATATTTCAAATTTATCCTTTCCGGCGAAAGTCAATTCTGTTTTACTGTTAATTAGATTCTTATGATTATAAGTTAAAACGTTATTTAAAAATGTTATAAAATTGGTTTTACCGCTGCCATTTTTACCAATAATGATATTTAAGCCTGGATTTAACTTAACATCCAGATTTTTTATTGTCCGGTAACCCTGTAGTTTAGCTTCTGCTAAATATATCCTGTTCATTTACTTAATTAGTTTACCCTTATCAACAAAAATACAATATAAATGGTCATTGTCATTTTTAAACAACCAAGCGGCAAATTTATGATAGAATTACCTTAACTGCCTATTGCGCCTTTAACCTCGGGTCGAAAGTAAATTTGCTCACGCTGCGAATTTTTATTTTTTCGAAATCCGGATGGGCCGGGTTAAGCAGGTAGTTATATTCCAGGTCGATAATTGCCGATGGTACTTTTAATATTGCGGTTTCCATTTTATGCAGCCACTCATCGCCTAACTGTTGCGTAAGGGGATAATTGATCACCTTAGCCCAGTGTTGGTTGAGTTTGGTAAGTTGCCTGATCGTAATTTCGGTGATAGCCAACTTATCCGGAACCTCTATAATGATTACCGAAAAATTGCCGCTTTGTAACGACGTACCAACCGAGTGGGCAAGTTTCTCCAAACAGGAAAGCGCAAGCGAACCGCCGGTGTAAATTACATACTGCCCCAACGAGTTCCATCTCCCGTCGATCCCCGAGCCTTTACGGTCATGGGCATATTTGGTTTGGCTTATGCGGTAGGTGAGCAAGTTTAATTATTGAATTACTGAATTATTGATTTATTGAATTACTGAATTGCTGAATTATTGATTTAGTCGGATTATCTAAATTTGAGGCAACCATGCACAATCAATAATTCAATAAATCGATAATTCAATAATTAATTAAGCAAGTACCCCGTAATCAATACGAATGAGCTGGGTTATTACGATGTTTATGCCGGTGATGGTATCGAGCAGATCAAACGGAACAGCATCAATACCTGGGTTATAATGTTTTAACCAGCTTTTAAACTCATCAAGTGTACCAAAGGTATCAAGGCCTTTATTAAAGAGCTCAAAAAGCTGGATAATGTGCTCGCTTAGGCCCTGGTTTAAATCCCTTGAACCCTGGATGTGTTTACGCAGGGTTGGCTCGGTAATATCAAGCCATTTAGCAACATCAATTTGCGTAGCCCCGGTAACACGAATTAAATCGGTAATGGCGGCAGATTGCAAACCCTGCTTTATAGCGCCAAGCTTGGCCAATGGCGATTTAAAATAAGTTTCGTAAGGCACAAAAAAATCGTGCAACATAAATGCTGATGCATCATGTTCAGGAATTACATATGGCTTTGAAGGTACCTGCTCAACCTTTGTTGTGGTGTTCTGTCCTTTTACTGACTTCATAAACAAATGTAATTATTTTCTTTTTAAAAAGAAAATAATTTAGTTATTTTTGGTTCATTGGTTCATTGGTTCATTGGTTCATTGGTTCATTGGTTCATTGGTTCATTGGTTCATTGGTTCATTGGTTCATTGGTTCATTGGTTCATTGGTTCATTGGTTCATTGGTTCATTGGTTCATTGGTTCATTGGAACGCGGGCATAGCGGACACGGTGCGCGATTATTTTTTTGCTGAATGCTCCTGCCTGGTAATCCAATCAGACACGACCAATGAACAAGTGAACCAATGAACGAATTATTTTACCAAAAAAATTAGCACAATTAAAAAATAATTCTTACATTTGATTCTACTTTATGCCAATCGGCATTTAAAACATAAAACATGGAAACTTCTTTTAAATATGCCCGTGCACCCCGGAGGATGCAGATGGTGAATGATTATTTTGAATATGTTAAAGGTGAACCCTCGCCGGATACATCAACAACCGGATTGAAAAAAAAATGGATCCGCGAACCGGAGATACCCACAATTCGCGGCCTGGCGTTGTTTCTGAACTTTAAAAACATTGCTGATTTTGAAGATCATGAAAAAAAACGAAGCCACCGAAAGCCACTCCGATATGCCCGTTTTAGAATAGAGGCAGCCTACGAACAACTTTTGTTCGAAAAACCAACTGGTGCCATATTCGCCTTAAAAAATATGGGGTGGACTGACAAACCGGAACCAACCAAACTATTAGCAGAATCACACAAAACCCTCAAAGTTGAAATAACAAACACTGGCCCCAAACCCGCTGCAACCGAAAGGGAAGTGAATATTTTGATTTGAGAATCTTTCGAATTTGAAAATTTGAGAATTTGAAGATTTGAAAATTAATTGCCCTCCCTCCAATACCCAATGACAGCGCAGCGAAATGACCAATGACTAATGACAGCGAAGCAAAATGACCAATGACAGTAAAGCAAATGACCAATTAACTAATGATCCAAAGTTTGAAGTATCCGTCCTGTTTGGGCAAAATTACAATACCGACGCCCATGTTGTGGTAAACCAGGGCGGCACAAGTTCGGGCAAAACCTACGCCATCGGTCAGGTATTGTTTTGCATAGCGTGCCAGGCACCCAAACAGGTTATAACCATAGTAGGCCAGGATATTCCCAACTTAAAGGCAGGTGTACTGCGCGATGCCTTAAGCATTTACAATAGTTCGGCCGTGTTACAAACAGCGGTAAAAAGCTATAATAAAAGCGACCGGATATTTGAGTTCCATAACGGTACTTTAATCGAATTTAAAAGCTATGCCGATGCGCAGGACGCCAAATCGGGCAAGCGCGATTACCTGTTTATAAATGAAGCCAATGGCATAAGCTATGCGGTTTATGCCGAGCTGGCCTTGCGCACCCGTAAGCGCATTTATATAGATTATAACCCCAACAGCACCTTTTGGGTACATGAGCAGGTAATAGGCAGGCCGGGAGTACAAACCATTATATCCGATCACCGGCATAACCCCTTTTTGGATGACGCCATCCGGACAAAAATAGAATCGTTAAAAACCGAGGATATCGAATTATGGAAAGTGTACGCCCGGGGCCTCACCGGTAAAATATCCGGCCTAATATTCCCCAACTGGTATGTTTGCGAGCAAATTCCGCCCGAAGCCAGGCTAATTGCCACCGGCCTGGATTTTGGCTTCACCAACGACCCAACCGCCTGTCTGCAGGTATACCAGCAAAATGGCGAGCTATGGATACACGAATTGATATACCAAACCGGGCTCACCAATACCGATATAGCCACCAGGCTAAAAGCCGAAGGCGTGAGCATTAAAACCGAGATTATTGCCGATAGCGCCGAGCCAAAATCGATAGAAGAATTTAAACGCATGGGCTGGTACATTACCGCGGCAAAAAAAGGCGCCGACAGTATTAATAATTCTATTGATATACTCAAACGGTATAAAATAAATGTAACCCGCGCCAGCGTTAACCTGCGCAAAGAGCTCGACCGTTATAAATGGCGTATCGACCGTAGCGGCAAAACTATCAATGAAGCTGTAGATTCCTACAACCACTTGATAGATGCGCTAAGGTATGTGGCTTTAAATAAACTGACAATAAACAACCGTGACAGAAAATTAAGATCGCGGCTGCCATATAATCCAAAATCAAATGACCGCAGCATGTTCGATGAACTAATCGGCTCACGTTTTTAATTAACCATTAAAACTCGTCCTTCAGTGGGGTCGGGCTAACCAATAACACTATCCCTGTAAATTAACCAATCAAAAACTCCCCCTTCAGGGGGCTGGGGGGCTCATTATGATAGAAAAAACATTAAAAACAACTACAGGCAAACTGCACATCAAAATTCCCACGCAGTTAAGCGATGTTACGCTTGGGCAAATGATGGCCATGCAGGCCAAGCCCAATTTAAACGACATTGAAGCCATCAGCATTTTATCAGGCATAGCTATTCAAGAACTTCAGCAGGTAAAAGATGCCAATGATTTTCTTGTTTTTGCCGATAGCGTACTGGCACTGGCATACCAGATCAAATACCTGTACAACAGCAATGTGATACCCAAACAAGTGAGTTTCCTGCTGCCAGGCGGAAACCGGCCAAAAACAGTAAAGGTATTGGATAATCTATCCGTTGAACCGGCAGGCGCTTTTATGGCCGCGCGGGAGATTATTGCCGAAGAAGTAAACACCCACATTAAACAATTTGGCGAAGAGGATTGGAAAGAAAATTTTAACCCATCATTAAACGCCTGCTGCCAGGTATTGGCCCACTATTTTTATTGCCGGGCAACAGGCAAACCCTATCACGAATACCAGGCCGAAGAATTTAGCAACCATATAAAAAACATGCGGGTAACGGAGGCACTGCCCATATCCAAGCATTTTTTTTCCTGTTATCCCAGCTTATCGACACCGAAAATAAGCTTCTGGCGTCGCCTGCAACAATTCTGGAAAAACGTGCTGGCATCCAATCGTTCCAAAAGTTTAAATATATCAACACCATAAATGCCCTTGCCGATGGCGATATCACCAAATGGGATATCATCCTGAACATGCCCTACGAAAGGGTGCTCACCAAACTCCTGCTCAACAAAACCGAAGCAGAATACCAGAAAAGGTACGGGGAAATTAGTCGGGAGTCGTGAGTTCTAAGTTTTGAGTCTTAAGCTCTTTGGTTTAACATAATCTCACTCGCAAATCACTTTCAAAATCAATAATTCACTAAATCATTAATTCAATAATTGCCTCCATGCGCAACCAAATAGAAGCCATAGTACAAACACTTACGGGTAGCCCCGCGTTTGCATATGGCACCCAAAACGAATTAAACACCCTGGCAGATGATAAAATTTTCCCGTGCGTGTTTATGTATCCGCTGCAGCCTATCGAGGTATCGCCGCAGGTAAACGGATCTGTTGATAATACCTTTACCATTTACCTGGAATTTTTGTTCAAAACCGATTTCGGGCAATTTACTGCCGATAATGAAACCTATGTACAACAGGCGCTGCAAATGGCCAACCAATTTATAGTAAAAGCATCAAAGTACCGCGAAGGCGAAGGCCGGTACTTTCGCATAAAGGCAGGCATCAAGGCAAAATGCCTGCCGGTATATAACAAGTTTGATGTAAATACTACAGGTGTCGGATTAACCATCACCCTCCCAACCATGTACTACAATACATTTTAAGCTGACTTATAACCACCTAAAATCAAAACAATAAAAATATGGCAATAGTAGCAAACATCACCATTACCAACACCACCAGCCCCAGCGACGACCAGGTTTATGGCGACGCCCACATTTTTTTAACAGATTCTGAAACCAATCAGCCCGTTAATGGCAATAATGTTGTTGTAACCTTTACCCAAAATATAAACGGCAGCATATCTACCAGGTCGGTAACCATACCCGGGCAAAGCATCAAAATATTTGGCGGGCTAATTGCCGATAAAATAACCGGTTACTTTGTTACTTTCAGTACGCCGCAGCTGGGCTCCGTACCCGATCCCGAGCCACCGGTAAACACCTGCGACCTGAAGATCAATTTTATCCACATAGATAAGCCCGAATCGGCGCCAGGGGCAGCCGATGCCCAGGTAACAGTTAATGCATCGTCAACCTACGGTCCTATCCTATACAGTACCGACGCTGGTACCACGTGGCAAACCGGGGCTACGTTTACAAACCTTAGCGGGGGTATATTCGCAATCGAAGTTAAAGATAGCAACAGTTTGGGCTGTACGGCCTATGGTTCGGTAAATATCCCTACCCTATCCGATCTGCTGATCGGCGATCCATCAGTAACCATCGGCGGCAATACCTCCCGCTGGAACGCGGCGTTTAATCCCGTGGTGTTCAATTATCAGCGTAAAGATTTTAGCGTATCGGCCGTTACCGTTAATTCCGAAGCCGGCTACGCCTGCATCACCCTAAACACAAACCTAACCAACCTTGCCGGCGATTACCTGGTAAAAACCGGCGACAAAATTTACATCAACGCGGGCTTTTACCAGGGCATTTATGAAATAGTAAAACCCTATACGTATAACCAGTTGGTGATTAAAACACCATTTGTTGGCGATGCAACTGGTTTTATCAACATTAACAATTTGCGGCCTTATTACAAGGTAATTACCCAAATAACCTATATAGATAAACTCACCGGCCGCCAGGAAACCATCACTTCAAATAACCGGCCCGATGGAACGGGATTGGTAAAGGCCGACCTATCCAACTTTTTGCAAAGCCTTTTATTACCCATCGATAACAGCGATTATACCCAAACCAATTTTCGCGACGACAACCTGAGCGCCAGCTACCAGGTACAATATGCCCAACACTGGGACGATGGCACAACCGACGGCCATACATCAACATTTGTAAACTTAACAAACCGCTATTATGTTGTTTATGCCGCAAAACAATTAGGCGAACGCTACGCCGGCAACCTGGCTGCATATGTTCCTTTTGCCCAGGTTAATGATGCTAATCAACGCGCCCGTTGGATAACCGACTTTGCCGAACCCGCCTACTCTATAGGGTATCCTTTTGATATTGGTTTTATTTACAGCGAAGAGATGGTTGGCCGGCAATTATATTGCGAAATAACCCTGCTAAATATTAACCGCCAGCCCTTAGCCGGCGGAACCGAGGTAAGCAGCCTGCTTAACGAAGATGGCACATGGCTGTTAAACCAGGATGGCAGCAAATACATCATTGCCGGGCAAAACCAGGTAAGCTTTCCTGTCCCCGGCCAGTTGGGCTTAAACCGGGTGATGATTAATAACAGCTTCCCGCGCGAGGCATTTTATTTTAACCTCACCC
Source organism: Mucilaginibacter sp. P4_C11 (assembly GCF_056402115.1). Classification (NCBI taxonomy): domain Bacteria; kingdom Pseudomonadati; phylum Bacteroidota; class Sphingobacteriia; order Sphingobacteriales; family Sphingobacteriaceae; genus Mucilaginibacter; species Mucilaginibacter sp. P4_C11. Next base: position 22,341 of record NZ_JBFUIA010000007.1, read on the forward strand.
TTAAGTATGACGATGAGCATGGCACACATACCGTTACCCAAACACAAACAATAAGGATAGATGACGCGGTTGACGACCAATCGGTTTACCTGCGCTGGATAGGATTGAGCGGTTCATGGAACTATTACCGTTTTGTTTTTAACCAGGAGCTCAGCCTCGACGTACAAAATGCCACCATCATCAAAAACTACGTACACGATTGGGAAAACCAGCAGGGTATTGAAGAAGTGATCAGCAAAACCGCAGGCCAAAAAATGAAAGTAATGGCCGAAGACCTTTCGGTAGCTGATATCAAAGGCCTCCAATCCATCAAGTACTCGCCCAAAGTACAAATGCTAATCAACAAAAACCCGGTTAAATGGCAAACCATCGTCATCAATACCGCCACCTTCAGCGAATACGAAACCCGCAACGGCCAGGCCCCTTTCAGCATCACGTTTAATATGCCGTCTATCAATATACAAACGCAGTGAGTGTGAGTAGTGAGTAGTGAAATTTCAGATTTAAAATCCACAACGGTACAGCACATCCAATGACTAATGACAGCGAAGCGAAATGACCAATGACGAGCATAGCGACAATGACCAATAAACTAATGAACCAGTGAACTAATGAACTAATAAAGATGAACCAACTACAATTATATATAAACGATCAACTGGCCGATCTGAGCGACGACAGCCCTATTGCGCTTACCTTCCAGATCAACAACCTGGCCGAGGTAAAAAATCAGCAGGGCAATACCAGCAACCAGTTTAAGCTGCCGCTAACCCAGCGTAACCGGCAAATATTAGGTTTCCCGGATGATGTGGCTTTTACTACTGCCCTGCCCTACAGTTACTACGATGCCCGTATTATACAGGATGGGCTGGAGATTGTGCCCTACGGCATTGTCCAGCTAAACACCATCGAACAAAATACAGCCAGCATAACTGTGCTAAGCGGTAATGTTGATTTTTTTGATTCCATTGAAGGCAAGATGTATGATATGGGCGATAGCACAACGCCCTATGGCATTAACAAACCGTTTGATACCTATCAGCACAAGTGGAATGTAGAGAATGTTGTGGCATCGCAAATAAAAACCAATGGCTGGATATGGCCGGTTGTTGATTATGGCAACCTCGTTTACAATTTTGCAGGCGATAACGAGATTAACGTACGGAATTTAAGGCCCGGCTTTTTTATTAAAACGGCTATTGATATGATGCTGGCAGCCAATGGCTATAAGGGTACAGGATCACTATTAAGCAACCCGGTTTACCCGCTGCTTATAGCCCAGTTCAGCAACGATAATTTTGTACATGGTGCCGATTACCAAAACCAACCCGCCACCAATGGCAGTATTGTTTATAATGGTTTAAATATCAATGTATCGAGGGCAAAAAATTCAGGGTTACAGCCTGGCGGCGAAATCGGCTTTAGCAATATCCAATCCGACCCTAACAGCCATTATGCTAACAACAGGTACACCGCAAAGGAGATTATTACTGTTGAAGCTGCACTTACCATCCCCACATTCTATTTTTATGGCCGGGCCTCGGGCGATCATAAAAGCAGTGTAGATATCAGCATTGTTTTGGATACCCCAGGCTTGCCAAGGCAATATTTAGCAACCACTATTTTTGATTTTAACGACGGTTACGATTCCCCAAGAGATAGCGGCAGTGGCGGATCAATCCAAGCCCACAAAACCTATTTAAACACAGCAATAAAAGCTACCGATATTGAAATGGGGGTTGGCCAGCAGTTATTAGTCGAGTACGATTTTCACGGCGACGCACCTTACAATTTCATCATTTACGCCGGGGCTACATTTTCAATTACAGCCCAAAATGAAACGGTATTATACGGCCAGGAAATTCAATGTGAAAGGATCTTCCCGGATATTAGTCAAAAAGATTTATTGAAAGACACTTTACAACGATTTGGCGTTATTTGCCAAACCGATAATACAACCCGCACCATCAATTTTGCATCCTTCAAGGATATTGTGGGCAATATTCCTAACGCCAAAAACTGGACCTGCAAATGCCTCGACCAGGGTAAAACCGTAAGCTTTCAGCTGGGTGGCTACGCACAGGTAAACAACATGAAATACAAAACCGACGATAATGTACTGCCCAAAAGCTTTGCCGATGCCCAGATAAAAGTAGCCGATAAAACCCTGCCCGCCACTGCCGATTTATTTGAAAGCCAGTTTGCCCCCACCCTTAACCGGCCTTATATTGGCGGCACAGTAGCCCAGATAAAAATGATTGACGATACATCCGACGATAACAGCTTCAGCATCGGCGTTACACCCCGGATATTGGTTGATTCCAAAGTACGGCTGGCAGGCAAAACCATCAAATTTACCGATGGCGATGCAGCCAACGATATGTTTGTGAACGACTTTATATCGGCTCCCTATTTTTACAAGCCCGATGGCGAACACAACCTATGCTTTACCGATATGCAGGGCAACGGCCAGGGCAAAATGCTACCGGGTTTAAAAACCCTGTATTATCCCGAACTGGAAAAAATACTACAGCAAACCAAAAAGGTAGTGCGCTATTTTTTACTTACGCCGCGCGACATCCTGGATCTTGACCTGCTGATACCCGTTTACCTGGAGCAGGATAGCTGCTATTACTACATCAATAAAATTGACAGCTGGCGCAAGGGACAGCCAACTAAGGTGGAATTGGTGAAGCTGGGATGATACTAAAAATAAATTTGCTGGCTTATTTGCAACAAACAAATGTGTTGATTATTTTTACCAATAAAATTAGCAACCTAAAACAATATCATATGGGACTGTTTGGCAATAACAACTTAACTGATGAGATAGTAGAATTAGAATGGACCCAGCAGAATACTAACTGGGGACAAAGAGTAAGCAATTTTGGCTTCGGGAGGATGATGACTTTATTATTAATTGCAGTTGTTGGTGCTTTTTGTATCTGGATGGTCAATAATCAAATAGAATTAACTTGGGACAAAGTAAAGGTAAATGATAAATTATATGCATCTGAGTTCTTCATTACAGATACTGCTGGTAGAACTATCCCACTAAAAAGAATGATAAGACCTATAAATCAATCTGATATAGATACGATGAATATATCATTGCTCGAAAAAAGAAAGATGTCGGCCCAATTAGATACAAGCAATACAGAGCAACGGATAGCTGATTTAAGTGATATAATTATACCACAGGATAGCATTTTTAAATATGGGACTGCATTCGTAGGAACTTTTTTATCAAAAGACAGTACTACCAAAACTTTTGAGGGAAATATGGCCAATAAAATTTATGCGATAATACCTAATAACCAGCTTGTTAAAACCGGGTACGAGCAAAAAATCCCCAAAGGTTATATATTGGCAAATAATTATTATTACGTAAATCCGGAAGATGTGAGGTTAGAGGAACCTAACGCACTCAAAGATCATAAAACGCCAGCTGTAAAAACTGCTATACCTTCTACAACAGACAGTTCTAAAGCTAACAATCAGCCTGTTCCTCCGGTAAAACATCATAAACACAGGCATAAAATCAATTCATGATCTACGGCATGATATTACTACTTGTACGCTCCGGTTCTGACTTGCTATAACTTCAGTAGCTTATATCCCAACCGGTGGTTGCTCTTAATAGGAATTAGTCCACTATTGGAAGTATCTTATTTTCAAAGGTCGACAGCATTAAAGTGGTTGTGAGAGTGGATCAGCACCATCGCATAAAACCTGCTTTTTAGTTTGTTAAAGCGAGCCGGTATCGACAACTTAAACATTGCGAATATTAAACTCAGATTCACGACGAAGTCAACTATGCCAATAAACATATTAAACATATAATTATGCCAGAAAAAATAAATAAGCAGCTCGTATCGGACGTAAATACAAGCACCGATCAACTTAAAAACCAGGTAATTGAAATAAACAAATCATTGGATGATTTATTAAAGCGCCAAAAAGACCTGGTTGCCGCAGGCGAAAAAAGCGGAAAGGCTTACCAGGATGTGGCGGCGCAAGTTCGGCTTGCAAAAGATTCAATAAAGGAAATTACAGCACAGATTGACCAAAATACCAAGTCGCTTAATCTGTCTAAAGATTCCTTACAGCAGAATAAAGGTTTTTTGCAGTCCTTAATGGCGCAATACGACGAACTAAGTAAGAGCCAGGGTAATAATTCAAAAGAAGCCAAGGCATTAAACATTCAAATTGGTACACTTAATAACACAATAGCTGATCAAGAAGAGAAATTAGAAAAAAGCCGAAAAGTATTTGATGCGCACAAAAGCACTAATGAAGCCTTAAAATCTTCACTTGAAAAACTTGTTAAAGTATCAGGCGATTTTGGGCCGAGTTTAAAAGAGGTGTCCGAAGGTTTCGAGTCGTTAAAAAGCGGGCTTGAAACAGTAAAAACTGGTTTTACAAGCGTTGGCGGCGCTATAAAGACAACAGGTTTTGGCTTATTAGTTCTTGTTTTACAATCGCTCTTCGATTACTTTACAAAAAATACCGAAGGTATAAAAAAGTTCAGGGGATTATTGGCCGGATTAGGGGTCGTGGTTGAAAAGGTAAAAAAAGTATTTGATTCAGTTAAAGAAGTAATTGTTAATGCGTTGTTTAATCCAGGTAAAACAATAAAATCGCTGTGGGACGGAATAGTAACCAATCTGGCCAATCGTTTTAAAGCATTAGGTGTTATTTTCGACGGGCTATTCAATCATTTCAGTTTAAAGAAAATTGCAGACGGTGTTATTCAATTAGGGTCGGGCATAACAAATGCTACCGATAAAATTTCTGATGGCTTAAAAAAAGTAAAAGAGTTTGCAAAAGATACTACTGATGAAATTGCAAAAGCTTATAAAAAAGCTCACGATACTCCTGTGCCTAAAAACGTTGTCTCTATTGGGAAAAAATCGCCAAGTGATTCTGGAAAAAAAGACAACACACAAGATGAAAACTTTAATAATATACAGAAAACCCACCAGGACTTTCTTATAATACAAATACAACAGACAGCAAACGCGATTGCCGCAAAAGCCCAATTATTACATGACGGGTACGAAAAAGAGCAGGCCGATTTAAAACGACTTTTTGACAGCAAACTCATCAACCAAGAGCAATACCAACAGGAAAGTACCCAACTGCAAGAAAAATATCACATCGGCATTGGCGAAATTACCAAACGCACAAGCGCCGAAGAACTGGAAAAAGTTCAAAAACAAGCAAAAGAACTTATTGAAGCACAACAACAAAATGAACTTTTAAAAAAGGACCAGCAAGATGTTGATAAGGCCATTCTGCCATGGAACAAGCTTGAGGCCGAGAAGAAGCTAATAACTGATAAATACAATTTTGAAATTCAAAAAGCTGCAGAAGCCGGTAAAGACACTGCCGATTTAAGGGCTGAGTACCAGGCAAAAATTACCGAGGCTACTAAAAAATCGGAGGAGCAACGTAAGGCATTTGCCATTCAGGCCGCCCAGCAAATATCTGCTAAAGCTTTCTCCCTCATCAGCAACAGCATCAAATCATCCAGCGAAGCCAAAATACAGGCTTTAGAAAGTGATAAGGCCAAAGAGTTGACCAACACTAACCTCACCAAAAGCCAGAAAGCAGCCATCGAGGCCAAATACAAAAAGAAAGAAAACGACGAAAAAGTAAAGGCTTTTAAAGCCGAGCAAAAAATGCAAATAGCCCAGGCGGTAATTAACGGTGCCATCGCTGTCACAAAAACCTTGTCGACCATGGCCCTGCCGGCTGCTATTCCGTTTATAGCAGCAGATGTAGCCATGACGGCCATGCAAATAGCCACCATAGCATCGCAAAAGCCGCCAAAATTCGCGCGGGGCGGCCAGTTTATCTCGGATGGCCGGGGCGCATTATTACCGGGTTACAGCCGTACCGATAACACCAACGCATACCTGCGTTCGGGCGAGGCGGTGGTAGTATCCGAAGCCATGCGCAACCCCTGGGCCCGTAACCTGGTGAGCGCCATTAACGTAGCCCACGGCGGTCGTGATTTTTCGGCACCAAACCCGGGCAACGGCTACGCCATCGGCGGCATATTTACCGACGGCGGTAACGCCAACCGCTATTATAACCAACCGGTAAATGATGTAAAAGAACTGGCCAACACGGTAGCCTACCAGATGATCAACAACTTCCCCCCTATTTATGTTGACGTAAAAGATGTTAACAACCAGCAAAACATCCTGGCACAAACGGTGGATAGGGTGAATCTGTAGGCGAAGCCCCCCAACCCCCTGAAGGGGGAGTAATAAAATCTTTTTAATTAATAAATTCTTCATAACTAAAAGCATCCCCTTTAGGGGACGGGAGGGGCTCATGAATATTAAAACAGCAAACACATTATTCGACGATGGCGTATTTTCGGCCATGTACAAGGCGGGGTTTATCACCACTAAAATTTTTGCCTACCGCGAAATTTACCTTTGGGTCCACGCCCAGTTGCAGATCCGTAATATCACCAAGAACCAGGCAGTGCTGGAAGCCGAAGTAAAATTTGGCAAGGATGAGCGGACCATTTGGCGGGCTTTGAATTGTTTTACAGACGACGTAGATACCCATAATTAACTGATATCAAACTGTAAACTAAGGCTTCTGTTAGCTATATTTACGCTACAATTTATTTCATGGCTACTACAGCTTATCATACAGAAGAAACAATATCAAAAAACAGCGTCAAACATTTTTTTATCAGTGAAGGGTACAAAACGATTATCAAGGTTGTTGCTTTTGATGAAGTAGGTACAATGCACAATAAAAGGGTTTTCAACCTTGGATTTGGCGATTATGATGTTGTAAATGACACTGTTGATGATTCATCCAATTCTGATAACGGAGATACTTATAAAGTTTTTCATACGGTGTTGAATACTATACCCAAATTTTTCCAAACATTTAGCGAGGGAATTATAATGGTTGAGGGTAGCGACAGCACTCCGGAATTTGTAGAAAACTGCAAATTAACCTGCAGAAAAAGATGTGGGGACGCTTCCGTTTGTAAAAATCAAAACAGGAGAATAAACGTCTACAGAAATTATGTAAATAAAAACTATGACGATTTAAAAGTATTATACAGTTTTTTTGGAGGTTCAAAAGACAAAAACCTCATTGAACCATATGTTCCGGAGGAGAAATACGACTCAGTATTTGTAATTAAGAATAATTAATGTATAAATTTGTATTATGAAAACTAAAGCAGAAAAACAAGAAAAACTGGTCGAGGTACCGGAATCTGTCTTATTATCTTTAGTTGCAAATAAGTTAAAAGATAAAACGCTATTTCCTGAAAAAGTAAAAAGCGCTAAAAAATATTTAAAGCAAGTTAAATTTAGCGCTCTTTAATTACTTAATTTGAAATTCGACAAAGAATTCCATTTAGATTACTATTCGCTCAAAAAACCAAATTTGATTTACTGACAAACTGCCGTCACCATCAAACTAAACTATTGTACCGATATTTGTATAGTTCAAGTTGTCTGAATCAGAATTTACAGAATTCAAGAATTAACAGACTTTAAAGAATTCGAAAAATTCAACTAATTTGTTTAATTCCGGTTCAGAAGAAAATCAGCTTACTGACAAAGTAGTGTCACCATCGCATTAAAACATTGTTCCGATATTTGTATAGTTCAATCATCTGAACCGGAATTCATCGAATTAAGGAATTAGTAGAATTTTAAAGAAATTCCAAAAATTCAACCAATTCGTTTAATTCCGGTTCAGATAAAAAACCACTGACAAACTACTGTCACCACCCAAACAAAAATTAATCACGACCTTTGAATTATGCCAATAGTCTGAATCAGAATTTTCAGAATTCATGAATCTCCAGAATTTAAAAGGCTCAGATTCAGAAAACCCGATCGCTAATATACCGTCGCAACCAACAAATTAACGTCCAATTACATTTCAATTATGCCAATTGGCATTAAAAACATTAACCGGATTTTATTCTGAAAATTCTAAAATTCTGAACATTCTGATTCAGAAAAAAAATCTCATATCTAACATCTCAAATCTAAAAAAGATGAGCTACAAAATCTACTTATACGATACCGAAACCGATTGCATCGGGTCGGGCAGTTTATCATCGGCATACATACAAACGCAGCTGCAGGAAGCCGCCGGGCAGGACCTGGAAGTGCATATCAGCTCGGTAGGCGGCAGCGCGTTTGATGCCATTGCCATATATGATCTGCTTAAAAAATATCCGGGCAATGTAACCTCCTATATTGATGCCCTGGCCGCTTCGGCTGCCTCTATAGTGGCCATGGGTGGCAAAACCATTGTGATGAGCAAATACGCCCTACTCATGATTCACAAACCCATGGTTGGCAGCGGTGGCAATGCGGATGAACTTTTAAAAGATGTGCAGATGTTGAATGTAGTACAATCGCGCCTGGCGCAAATCTACATGGACAAGTCCGGGTTGGACGGAGTAACAGTAAACAGTTTAATAAACTCCGTCACCTGGATGACTGCCGACCAGGCCCTGGACATGGGCTTTATTGACCAGGTAGAGGATTACAGCCCGGATATTATTAACAGCGCCCTCATTAAAAAATACACCACCACAGCCCCCGCGGTTTACCAGCGATGCATTAACAAAATCTTAAACAATAAAAACAACATGAACATCGAAAACAAAGAACTTATCGAGAAAACCACGTCGGTTTTGGATAAGATTATGAACTTCTTCAAAAAAGTGGTTAACAAGCAAACCATTACCGACAAAGGCACCCTGCACCACGCCGGTGAGTTGGGCGAAGGCACCGAAGTGTACAACGACGAAGACATGAGCGCCCCGGCAGCAACCGACACCTACACCACCGCCGAAGGCAAAAAGATTGACGTTAAAGAAGGCCAGGTGCAAAAAGTAGCCCCCGCGCCCGAAGCCGACCCCGAGGCCGAAGATGAAGACGATGATGTACCAACAAGCAAATTAAACCCGGCAAAAAAAGCTACCGAAATTCAAAACCGCCTACAGCAACTGAAAGCCCGGCTGCATGCCCAAAACGCGCTGTTAACCGAAGCCCGCGCAGCCCTTGAAGAGGCAAGTAACCGCCTGCAAAAAACCCGCACCGAAGTTAAAAACGAAATAAAATCAACCTACAGCCCCGAAGGCTCCAAACGCAGCAACAAAGCAAAAACCGAAACCACACCCTTCTTCGCCCCGCAAAGCGAGTTAGCTAAAAATGCGGTGAAAAGGGCGGTAGCCCCCTAACCCCCTGAAGGGGGAACGATACTTCGCAAATTCATTTTAGTCCTTTTTAATAAAGCTATCCCCAAAAGTTAAAACTATTCCAATCAAAAGCTCCCCCTTTAGGGGGGCTAATCCCTATAATTCAATCACATTAATCAAAAAGCTCCCCCTTTAGGGGGCTGGGGGGCAAACCTTTTTATGGCTCAATTTACATTCACAAACAACACCTATGCCGGCGAAGCGCTGGCCGGGTTCATGGCAAGCACGCTGCTTGAAGCCGACTCAGTAAAGCGTGGATTGCTCACTGTTATTAACGACGTTAAAGCCCGCAAAATAATACTTGATGTGGACGATGACGTAGTACTGCAAGATCCATCGGGTATATTCCACGACCAGGGTACCACCACCCTGCAAACCGAAAGCTACCTTGACCCCGTAGTTTACGAATTTATGAAACAGGAACAATGGGACAAGCTGGCCCAAAGCTGGGAAGCCCAATCCCTTAAACCCGGCGCCTTTATGGATTACGAAGGCATTGTAGACCTATCCGACTTTATGATACAGCGCTATTTAGCCAAAATACAGGTAGCAAACGAGCGCCTGTACTGGCTGGGCAAAGGCTCAACCAAAGAAGCCACCTTTAGCGCCCCGTTCGCCGGCTTATTGCCAACCATAGCTGCAGCATCGGGCGTGTACAAAGTAGGCCTCGGCAAACCAACAACATCTATGAGTGCGACCGCTATCAGTGCTTTTGGCGTGGTTACTGTAGCCGATACATCAACCTTAGCTGATGGCGATGTGGTAACGGTTACCCAGGTTACCGGTACCAGCAAGGATACTACCAATGGAGGGGCAGGCATTGATTTAACAGGCCAGTCGTACTTTATCCAGGTATTAACGTCAACCACGTTTAGGCTGGTGCGCAACTACAACGAGGTTAACAGCCGCAAACCGGCAACATTCCTGAATACCTCATCTGCAGCAACCATCAGCTACATTAACGTAAGCAACGTGTTGCAGGTATTAGGAAGCGTTTACGCCCAGCTTGACCCTGCCGACCGGATCCAGGAAGATTTTAACCTGCAAATTCCGTTACACGTAGGTTATGCCTACGCACAGGCGCAGGCCAACAAAGCGCTGAACGTTATCAACGCCTTTACGGATATGAAGAAAATGGATTACCTGGGTATTCCGCTACAAATCATGAACCACTGGCAGGCCAATACCATCCTTGGCGCCCGCTCATCAAACCTGTTTTTAGGTGTCGATTTGCTGGGCGATGCTTCCGAACTTTCAACCGTTTACATGAAGCCCTACACCAACGATAACGTAGTACGCATGAAAGCCCGCATGAAAGCAGCCGTAAACTTCAAGTTTGCCAACGAGCTGTTTTACTTAAGCGCGTAAGCGCCTGGCAGTATCAAGTAGTTAGTATCAAGTAGCAAGACAGCTGCATTAATTTTTAAGTCCGAAAGTCTTTTGTCGAAAGTCCGGGAGTCAAAGATCTTGATACTTGATACTAACTACTTGATACTAAAAATCAATAATTCAATAATTCAATAATTAATCAATGTCAATTTACAATAAAATAAACGCGGGCTTTAAACTGGGTACAGATGAGCCTGTAACATCGGGGATAGAGGATGTTATTTACATTTTTAACCAGGATGATATCACCCTTACTTATGATGTTACCAATCCCTTAATCATTACCGGCCTGGCAGCGGTAGGCAGCGCCAAAATTTACAAATTTGAGGGTACCAACAATAGCTTTAACACCATGAGCAAGCTTACCAAAACACAGGTGGGACCGCGTTATACCGAAGAGATAGATTTTAATATTGCCGGTTTATCTGTTGATATTAAAGGCCAGCTGATGGCAATGGGCTACGGCCGGTTACGTGCCATAGCAGTTAACAACTACAAATCGAGCGACTCGGCAATTGAACTTTTTGGTGCCGTAAACGGACTGATCCTGACAGATGCCGAACGCAATGCAGCCGACGAAACCCTGGATGGTGGCTACAAACTAAAGTTAACCAATCCCGATAAGTTAAAAGAGCCCTACCCTCCCCGAGCCATCTCTATCGCACCCGAATCAGGTTCTGCAACTTACACAAGCACTATTGCAGCTATCGAGGCGCTGTTGGCTATTTAATTATCGAATTATCGATTGATTGAATTATCGAATGTTGGATTATCGCTGACAGTTAAATTAATACTCCATTTCAAAACCTGCCTTATCAATCAGTAATTCAGTCAATCAATAATTAATCTCCCCCTTACCAATCACTAATTCACTAACTCAATAATTCACTAATTAAAATATGAAAACCTACTTACCGCAAATTGAGCGAAGAATATTGGTAAGGCCCAACCAAACCTACGGAATATTAAATTACGACCTCGATAATGCTTATCCGCAGCGGATGCTGGAACTGGTTGCCGGATCACCAACGGCTAAAGATTGCTGGAACAAAAGGGCAAAGTTTATTGGAGGCAATGGGTTTGAAGCCATTGGCTTAGGCAAACAGGTCATCAACACCAAAGGCTTAACCCTGGCCAAACTTTTGAAAGCGCTGGCAACAGATAAAGCCCTTTTTACCGGCTTCGGCATCCATGTAAATTACAATGCCAATTTTAAAATAGCCTCGGTTAATTACATCAAGTTCGAAGATATCCGCATGGGCGATACCGATTGCCCCGAAACCGCCAATAAGTTCGCCATTTATAACGATTGGGGTCGCAAAACCTGGAAAAACATCATGCGCAGCAAGGTTATATTTTTAGATAAATATGACCCCGACCCCGCGGTTGTACAACAACAGGTTGACGATGCCGGCGGGTGGGACAAATACAAAGGGCAGCTACTTTACTTTAACCCCGAAATTGATGATTATCCCCTGATAGAAGCAGATTCTGTTTGGGAGGATTTTGAAACCGAAGCAGGCATCAAGATTTTTAACAACCGCGAGGTTACCACGGGGTTTTTGCCGTCAACCATGTTGTTCATGAAATCGCGCCGCGAAGAGGCCGATAACAGCAGGCCTGATGCAGATGAATTTGCAGGAATAAATACCCCATCGCAGCTGGAACAGGATTTAGGTGCTTTCCAAGGAACAAAAAGCGCACAAAAAATTATTGTTATTGAATATGAGGACGAAAATTCAAAACCCGAGTTTAAGGCCTACCCTATCCAGAATAACGATAAGCTTTTTGAAACAACCGAAAGATCTGTTGAAGCACGCATCATCAAAGGGTTTTCGGTCCCTAAAGAACTGGTTAATCCCGAAAAATCATCCGGCTTAAGCAACGGCGGCGAAAAGAAACAGGCCATCATCGAATTTAACGATAATACCGCGCCCGACAGGCAGGAGATGGCCGAAACGCTGGCCGAAGTATTCAGTCACTTTTATACCAACATCAATCCAGCCGGTAATTGGACAATTACACCTGTGCCTGCTATAGCCGCTGATGATAGCCCGGGGATTAAAGCGGGTAATGCCATCAATGATCTGCTTTCATCTGCCGTCCCGTCGCAAAATAAAATTGCTACCCTGGTTTATGCGTACGGCTTTAAACAGGCCGAGGCGGAGGCTATGTGCTCACCTGCCTGATGTAAGGGGTTGCACCTACGGAGCAAAGATTATTTTTCTGCATTGTTCTACAAACAGGTAGCCCTTACCAGGGCAACTCAACCGGCTGTTCTTATAAACCGATTTCGGCCAATTAACTTATCCATTAACATAATCAAAAAGTCTCCCCCTTAAGGGGGAGATTTAGAGGGGGCTTATGATCTATCTCATCAACCAAACTACGTTTCAGCAATACGAGGATATTACTGTAAACATAAAACCCGAACGCCTGAAGGTATTCATCAAAAAAGCACAGGAACTGGATTTGAAACCCTTTTTGGGGCATGCCTTGTACTATGATTTTTTAAACCATTTTAATGAAGATGGCACCTTACAGGAAGATACCCCGCAACCCTACAAAGACCTCCTGAATGGCACCGAGTACCTTGACGATTACGGCCATATTGTGTTGTATGAGGGCCTGGCCCCTACGATGGTATACTTCACCTTTGCCCGTTTTATTGAAAACGATGCGGTGCATTATACAGCAACCGGCCCTGTAATAAAAAGGCATGAAAATGGCGATGCACTTACATCGCCCGAAGTGGTAAAGCTGGTGCAGCAGCAACGCAGCATTGCCAACGCCTACGCTAACGACATTGAAAAGTTTTTGTGGGACAATAAGGCAGACTTCCCGCTATGGCGATATAATGCCAAAAACAAAAGCAGCAGGCAGGCCGGTCCGCGGATAAGGGGTGTGGATAAAACCGACTTTAATTATCCGGGCGACTACAACAATTACAATTTAACCATTACCGAATTTTTAAACTGATGGCAACCGATAAAAAAATAACCGACCTGCCGGTAGCATCCGCCATCGCCGCGTCCGACAGTTCTATCCTGGTAAAAAACGGTACCGATTACCAGTTTGCATTCAGCACCCTGATGGAGTTTATAGGCACCGGGTTAACCGTTGGCGCGGCCATCTCCTTCGGCACCACCCTACCTGCCAATATATCGGGCAAAAACGGCGATGTTTTTATAAACACTGCTGCGGGTACCCTGGCGCAAAAAATAGCCGGCACCTGGACAGTGGTTTACACCTTCCCCACCGGAAATGCAGCCGATGGAACCATTTTATATGGCACCAGCATCCCGGCAACCGCTACTGGTAAAAATGGCGACACTTATATAAACACGCTAACCGGTATCTTCTACAAAAAATCGACAGGTGCCTGGGCGCAGGTATTTTCCATGCAAACAGGCCCTGCCGGGGTTGCCGGTCCGCAAGGCACAACCGGCCCAGCCGGCGCCAATGGCAAAACCATTTTAAGCGGTACCACCAACCCCTCCAATTTGTATACCGGTACCAATGGCGATTATTACGTTAACACAACAACGTACACCTTCTTCGGCCCAAAAACAGCCGGCGTTTGGCCGGCAGGCTTTTCGCTGGATAATACAGATGCGGAAGCTATAGCTAATGAGGCAGAGTTGAGAAGTGCAGCGGATGCGGGGTTGCAAGGGCAGATAGATAACAAAGTTAATACAGTTGCAGGTTATGGACTAAGCCAGGAAAACTATACAACATCAGAAAAAACTAAACTGACTAACCTATCAGAACACTTCAAAGGAATCTATACAAGTTCGGGGGTATTAACTACCGCAAACCCGACCGGTGTTGCTGGAGATTATGCTTATGTGGATATTGGTGAAGGGTCTGATGCCAAAATGTATATATGGGATAATACCGATAATCTTTGGGTGTTAAGTTCTGGTGGCGGGGTCATATCAGACGCAACCGAAAGTTCTTCCGGCATTGTTGCTCTGGCTACCACAACACAAGCCCTTGCCCGTAATGACGATCAAAGAGCAATGACAGCTTTAAAAACCATTAGCCTAATACTGGATGAAAAGAAAAAGGTGAATTACCAAATCAATCCTGTCGGATTAAATGAAGTAAGTATTTTAATGGAGAATAGTGGGCAAGTAAATAGTGTATTAATCTCCGGTGCTGCCAGTATAAAACTAAAAAACGGCATATCTGGCACGTATCCATTAGGCACACAGACGTATCCCTTTACTTACGAAGCTGGTGATCGTGTATTCATTACTTTCAACTATACCGACCTAACAAACGCAAGCTGTAACATTAAACTTAAATGTCAAGATAATTAATTATGAGTGCAACATACAATTGGGCTTACAAGCCAGGAGTGACGAATAAATATGGATTTGCAATACCGAACTCGGCTGACAACGTAAAGCCAGTAAATTTTTGTTATGTAGCAATATCAGGAAACGACATGACAGGTAATGGCAGTCGACAACTTCCCGTTAGGACATTAACTAAGGCACAAAGTCTAACTTCACAGGGTGGGGTAATTATAGTCGGTAGTGGCGTTTATAGGGAGCAAATCCCCTATTTTAATAGTCTCAATAAAAGTTGGATAGGCGATGGAGACGTTGTCTTTGATAGTAGTTTCTACGGACTTTTTCAAACAGATAACGGGGACAACTCATTTTATAACATAACACACAGAGGTGCCGGAGGATATGTGCAACAACCTGGTACACGTACAACCTTAGTTTACGATTGTATTTTTGATAACATTGCTATCTATCAAGGTTATACAACTACTATAGTCAACTCTATTTTCCTGAATTGCAACGTTCCTATTAACTTAGAAAGTGGTAACCTAACTTTATCGAATTGCACGTTTTATAAATGCATATCAGTTTCCTTCGGTAATACATTGCAAACTGCATTTTCTAACCTATTTTATCAATGCAATATATCATCTAACAGTCTTGCTAACATGGGTTTGTTAAGATACAGTTTGTTTTATCAGTGTAACTTTAAAATGACGGCTGGGATATCAAATACGGGCGGCAATCTTTATCCGAGTGTACCGAGTGGATTTACTTACTATTCAAATATTGCCTCGTTAGTTTCCGATATGAATTCACTTTCAGTATTTAACTCGTTTAACGGTTCTGCTATGGGCGATCCTCTGTTTAATAACGCGGCTATAGGTGACCTTAGCTTAAGTTTCGCAAGTCCAGCAAAAAACCTTTCTTACTTCGGAACTTACGTTGGTGCAAAATCACTCGCGTATCCAATAAAAGCTCGTGCAACTGAAAGCGCAGGCGCTTTTGAGTTTGCAAGTGCAATTAATATTACGGTAGCTGATGATAGTATAACATTAACTGACCCTCTTTTAGATGCCCAAATCGACACCAATATCATCGTAAATACATTAGGTAGGGAATTTGCGAACTTTCCATCTTGTGGCTTCAACGCCGATAGAAACGGCCAATATATTGATAGTATAGCCGATTTGGACACGACCACTAAAAGCACTTCAGATTCGCTAATCGCCGGCATACCTTATATTGTTGAGGTTGGAGCTATCGTTTACAACGATACAACTTATCAACCCGGTCAAAGGTTTACAACTGTAACCGGTCAAACGTCATTTACGTCTGTCGCGTCTGGTGTGCTTCGTGAAATTCTTGAAGCGCCGCAACGACATACAATTATGGCAAGGTTTAGTGATGGCGGCGCAAACATCGCTTCCGGTACGCCCGTGACGGTTGGTAACTATTATCAAGTTGTATCGGGAACAATTACTTACAATGCGATTAATTACGACGTTGGTAATGTATTTAAAGCAATTGATACAAGTGCTTTTTCCGGGTCTGGTGTGGTTATAGTAGCATTTAGCAATGAAAGCTACCAGCATTACGAACTAGGGACTAGGCCAACATCTAACAACACTGGCGACTTGCGCACTGGTTCAATTGTTAGAGGTAACGGCGACCCAGCTTATATTAGAGGAGGATTAGGTGTACAAGAATTTCCAATAAATGCAAAGTTCATTCAGATAAGATATATTATTAGAATCAATAATTTAAAACCATAATGGCATATCAGATTTTAAGCGGTGAAATTCAGCCAAATGCTTTATATGAGGTTGTTGGTACACAATCTGTAATCTACAATTTCATAGGTTATTCAACTGGACAACGGTTTAAAGGTATAAGAGCAATAAAAACATTTACGTATTCAGGCTCGGGTACACAGGAAGTAAATGAAGTTTTCCAACTTCTTGGAGGTACTATTGAATACGTGGAAACATCGATCGATAACACGTCTTTTGCAGATAAAACATTGTTAAAAGGCATGTCAGTTGAATTTGCTCTAAACGATGCGGAAAAGGTTAAAAGTGAGGTGACCAAAATA
The DNA here is from genome assembly GCF_056402115.1 of Mucilaginibacter sp. P4_C11. Lineage (NCBI taxonomy): Bacteria > Pseudomonadati > Bacteroidota > Sphingobacteriia > Sphingobacteriales > Sphingobacteriaceae > Mucilaginibacter > Mucilaginibacter sp. P4_C11. The sequence goes on from NZ_JBFUIA010000007.1 coordinate 39,391, forward strand.
AAAGGGTTTTCCATTGAAGTAATTGATTATCCATTTTATTCATTTGAGATAATCGAAACCAGGTTATAAATCGCATTATAATTTTATATTGCATTCATAATGCTTGAAAAAAATACAAAAATTAACAGTGTTGTTTTATTAAGGGCGATTGCGGCTTTAGGGGTTTGTTTTATACATATACAAATGGCAACCGGGTTTCAAATCAATCCTTTTTTTGATTACCTATTTATTAATGGTCAACAGGGTGTTGTGATCTTCTTTGTCATCTCAGGTTTTATTTTGCCCTATTCCCTTTTTAAAAAGCAATATCAAATTAAAAACTTCTTTGGTTTTATACTTAAGAGAAGCGTTAGAGTAGACCCGCCTTATTGGTGTTGCATAATTCTACTATTTATATTGGTCCCTTTGCCACTTTCCGCTATTAATCTGAAATCCATTTTCTTACATTTAACCTACCTTGTTCCATTTATAAAGTCAGTTAATTGGTATAGTGGCATTTTTTGGACGCTTTCGATCGAGTTTCAATTTTATATAATATTGGGATTATTGTATCCTGTTTTAATGCGGGTACAAAATTATATATCCGTCCTAATTGTTATCTTTCTTAGTGTGTTATCTATTAAATATAATATCAATGGTATAATCATTAGCAATGTTTATCAATTCGCCTTTGGATATATAGCTTTTATGGCATATGTGAAGTTGATAGACCGGAAATGGTTTTGGATTATTTTTCTTTTGTTTACCACTTATATAATTTTTGCAAAATCGATAATAAGCGGTGTGGTTCCCGCTTCCGCCGTAGCATTTTTAATGCTTTATAAGCGTAACACTAACGTTCCCGTACTAAATTTTTTAGGTAATATTTCCTATTCACTTTATCTTATGCATATACCAATTAGTGCAATAGTAATCAGAACCTTAAGCGGTTCCTTAAAAAATGCTGGTCTTTTGTTTCTTGTATGTTTAATATTATCCATTTTAATCGCCTATATTTTTTATTTATTAATTGAGAGACCAGCATTAAACCTTTCAAAAAGAATTAACTTAAGAAAGGGGTAAAGATTTATTCAGATTGTTGTACGTATTAGAAATTAAGGTGGATCACATAGCAATCTTCTCGCCACATATTTTCGTTCCGAAAATGACAAAAGCGATATTTAAAACATTCCTCGTCAGCGCAGTATTAATACAAACTGCACTTCAATATTACGGGTAACTAAAATCCCCTGAATCCAATTCCCCGTTCTTTCTAAGAAGCTTAAATCAGGCTCTATCAATACTATTCGCCCCATAGCCCTATTCACCGCAAGGCTATTTACTCGACCCAACCATGGAAAAAAAATATTCGTTCTGGGAACGTATCACCAGTGATACGCCCTCATTTTTTAAAAAAGTTCAAATTTTAGGCGCAGGCCTGGTGGCCGTTTCTGTTTCGTTAACAGGCATTGACATTGTTCCGGTTGCTGTAACGGCTATAATGGCTGCCGTAGGCACAACCATGGGCGCCATTGCCCAGTTTGCCGTGAAGCAGCCTGAACCTGCTACAACTACTTCTACCCAATAATTTATTCAACCAGTTATGGCAACACTCGATCAACGTGAAATCAGGGGGATCACCCTCAAAAATATCACCGTTACTATCATCAGCACGATAAGTATTGTTGTTTCTGTGATGACAACTTACTTTCAATTAAAGGGGGATATACGCGATGTCCGCTCAACCCAGGAAACTCAAAACAGGGTTAATGAAATACGCCTTAAAGTTCTCGAGGGTGAGGTGACTATCCTGCAGCAGGAAGTTAGGGAACTAAAAGACAGCAAAAAATCGTGATCATGAAGAGGACACAAAATCAACACATGTCCATTTTTTTAATAAAAATGAACATGTGTTGAACATAATTGGTTGTAACTACGATTTCAGATTATTCAGCCGCGAATAAATCTCGAGCATGGCCGCCTGGTCAATCAACGATTTTACCTTTTTGGGACCTAAAAGATTTTGATCATCCTTTTCTGAGGCCCAGGTGCGGTTGGCATCGTCTATCATGAACTGCAGCTGAGCTTTGTTTTTATCAACTTTATACAGTTCAATGTATCCCCTAAGCAATACGGCGTTAAACCAGTAGTTACCGGGTAAGCGGCCGTTTCTGTAAAAATGCTTTTCGGCGGCTTTGGCTATGTTTTGAGCATCATTGAGATACTTTTTGTCATGGGTGATATTGTACAACAGCACGCCCGATTGCAGCATGGTCCCCGCATTGTAAGTATAATAAGCCGAATCAACTTTCATCGATGGTACCCTGATGGCATCATAATAAATACCGTTGGGCGATAACAAATGTTCTTTTGCCCAATTGTAGGTAACAATCGCCGTATCCAGATAGGCTTTTTGGTGGGTGGCCTGGTATAACTGCAAGGCCACCAATATGGCCGGCCCATTAGAACAGGTATTTTTCCCTTTCTTATCGCCCTCCACCCAATAAAAGCCACCGCCGCCAACCATGTCATGGCCCGACAACAGGAAACGGTAAATCAATTGGGAAGTTTCCAGGTACTCTTTTTTGTGGTTACGGGCGTAAGCATCCATCAGTGCAATGGCAATCCATTCGTTATCATCGTAAAAACGCGAATCAACTTTTTCCCTGGCTACCATGGCCTGGTAACCCGGCACAGGCGGTTTGGCAGAATAATACTGTTGAATAGCTTTCATAACCGGAGCTATGTAATTTTTTGAAGGATTGCCGGTCTCCATTTCATTAGCAGCCTGCACCATAGCGCATAACGGCCACAAAAAAGAGTGGTTACCTTTGTTGGCCGCACTGTCATCGGTCTCGAAGTACAGATCTGACTTTGCATCATAAAACCTATCATAGATATTTTTATTAATGATGGCAATACGTTCTTTATAACTGGTGGTAGTTTGGGCGGTAGTATTCAAAACTATTGCCAGGCACAGGTAAATGGTTGGTATTATGTATTTCATAGGTTTATGCAGGGGCATAGAAACTATCTTCCGGCTTTAATGCCGGAAGATAGTTAAAAATTATAATTTACCATCGGCTTTTAAGGCTGCCGCAGCTTCTACCATCATTACCCCACTTAACTGCGTGGTTAAATCGGTATTGCCTGATGGCAGCGTTTTCCAGTCGGGGCTAACAAAAAGCGCCGGCCGGCTTATACCTTTGGTGTATAAAGTTTGCGCATTATATTTCAAAAACTTAACAAACGCATCACGATCTGTGGAACTTACAGCGGGCTCCTGTATCAGCAGGGTAAGGTACCTAACCAAAATCCCTTTAAACAACCCGCCATCACCTTGTCCCTCAGATTTCAGTAAACCGCCGGGCGATATATCCGTATCGTTAATAGTTGCATTGGCGTTTCTAACGGCGTCGGCCAGGTAATCGGCATTTTTGGTAACGTGGTACAATTCAAGCGCGGCACCCATATAAACACCCTGGTTATAGGTGAATTTATTTTTGCTGATCTGCCCGTCGTGATTTCCGTTAATGCCATCCCAAATTATCCCGCTCGAAGGATCAACCAGGGTAGCGCTCAGCCAGGTGTAAAGGCTTTTGGCCAATGTAAGATCAGCGTCGTTCTTTTTTAAAGCATACAAGCGGCAGGCAAATATAATAGCCGGCGCATTGGCGGGTGTATTTTTATAATCCAGCTGCGATTTGCGCCAGGCTATGCCACCGCCCTGGTTATTATTTTGGCCTGTTTTAATATCGGTCCAAAGTGTGTTTGCGGCGTCAAGGTAATCATTATCGTTGGTTGCCGTATAGGCGCGCAGGCTTGCCAGGGCCAGCCATTCCATATCGTCATAATATTCGTTTTGATATTTATTACCGTTGGTAACCCAGGTACCATTTAACAACGATTTTATTCGTTGCTTATAAACATCATTTTTGGTGCGCAAAAATGCATCGGTAAAAATATCCAGCGTATGTGCCTGGGGCCAATAGTTATAATTGGTATTACCTGCATTATCCTGCACAAAATAATTACCGTTTGCAGATAGATAAGTACTGTAAGTTTTTTCCTGTAACGAATCGGCAGTGGCGGCGTATTTGTAATCAACCGTTGCGGTTTTATTGTTGGGATAAAGCGGAAAAGCCTTGTCTTTTAAGCACGATGTAAGCACCAACGGCATTAGTGATGCCAATGCCCATTTCTGTATATGTTGAGGTATGATCTTCATAAATTATGTTTTAAATTCTGTGCCGGTAAATAATACCGGCACAGAATTGATAAGTTTATTTATTACTTAACGGTAACAACATGGGTATACGCAGGTACGTCTGCGCTCCAGATAATTTTAATATCCGCTTTACCATTATCGGCACGGTGATCAAATTTAAAGCAGTAATCATACTGGGAGTTGTTTACCGGTACCATGTAGAAATAAGATGCAGCCGTTGTTGCGGTAGCCGGGTTATTATCCGAATTAGTGCTGCCATAATACTGTGTGGATGTTGTACCAGCGGCATCCTTCAGCGTAAACATAAACTTATAACGCTCATCCCTGCCCCATGACTCCTGGTGGAAAACGATAGATGCATTATCAACTTCCCAGCTGCTACCACCAACGTAAGGCAGGTTAAACCAGATTTTATTATCGGCAGCAAACCATAAACCTACCGATACAACTTCGGTCATTGACGCAGAAGCAGTTGTAAAATCAACTACAATTTTCTCAACTTTTGTGGCGCCGGCCACGGTAGTACTACCATCTTTCAGCAACTTAATACCATCTATTGAATAAGCCGCCGGTGAGCCGGTATTACGTTCGGCAAAATGGAAAGCTCCTGCTTTTAGTGAAGTGTACGCCTCAAAAACACCGGTTGAAGTTTGTTTTAAATGTACAGCATTGCTCAGGTCATCGCCGCCTTCGGTGGCCGTTCCGGTAATGTACAAATCGGCAGGAATTTCGCTGAATCCGGCAGCACGCTGTACCTCAATGGTACGTGATAAGCTGCTTTTTTGTACGTTGATCCCTTTTGATGACATTACTGTCCATTTTAATTTGCCGGTTTCCTGTGGTTGGATGCCTGCCAGGTCGGCAATTTTGTTCAGGTCTTTAAAAGAGATGGTCAACTTATTGTACAAGCCGTTACCATCAGATGGCAGGGTATAAACCGGTTTTGAAAAATCGCCGGTTGTTTTATCAAAAGCAACTTCGTACACCACCAGGCCATTATCTTCGGCCTGTGCCTGCTCCCATTCAAACGATGCCGAGCCGGAAGCCGGTTCAAGTTTTATGAATTTGTTGTCGACCGGGGCGAAAAAGTTTTTTACTGCCGATACCTGGGTATGCTGTAAGGTTTTATCTTTTTTACATCCCGAAACAATAATAAGTGCCAATATGCCTGCCATCAGGCAGAAAGTAATTTTTTTCATGATCTTAATTGATTATAATTTCTTTATAAATAATTATTGAACTACCAACCTGGATTTTGTGTAAGATTTGGATCGACAGCACGCTCGTCCCTCGGAACCGGCCATAAATAGGCTTTGCTTTTATCAAAACTTCGCAAATCGGCCCTGATGTATCCGTTATCTACCGATGCCGGTCCGAATTTGGCACCATGCGACCAGCCATTCAATACCACTTCGGCAGTTCTCCACCGGCGGATATCAAAAATACGCAGTCCTTCCATAGCCAACTCGGTACGACGCTCATTTCGAACAATGCTACGCAGATCTGCCTGGGGAGCACCACTGAAAGTAAGCGCGGCAGGATCGGTAAAACCGGCGCGGCTTCTTAAGGCCTTGATGGTTTTGTCCCATACGCCGCCATCCAACTGGCCCAATTCATTTTTAGCTTCGGCATACATGAGTAATACATCGGCATAACGAATAAGAATAAGGTTTAAACCCGACTGGAAATTTACGGCAGATGTAGGGTCGTAATATTTGCGGATGTAATAACCTGTTGGCGAACTTACTTTACCGGGTGCATATTCATCCAGTTTATCTGTACCAGGATCAGATCCGGGTTTAGTATAAATGGTTTGGGTACTGCCATCTGGTTTTTTCCATTTGTATGAATTATAAACCACTGTATTGGTCATCCGCGGATCGCGGTTTACATAGGGGTTGTTCTCGTCGTAGCCCGATCCTGCATCGCTGATCTTTTTACCGTTGGCCATCAGGTAACTGTCAACAAGTTCCTGTGTTGGGGCAAGGGCATTCAGGCGGGCACCAACTGCAAGTGGGGCAAAATCAAAAAATTGGCTGTATGTTTTAATAAGCGGCACAAATTCCAGATCGAGTATTACTTCGCTGTTGTACTCGTTTTGGGGTAAAAACACGCCTTCGTAAGATGAAAACAAGCTATAAGTACCATTGCTGTTATCGTTAATCAATTTTTCGCAGGTGGTAGCCACATCCTGCCAGCGGCTGTCATAAAGATACACTCTTGCTTTTAGTGCAATGGCAGCGCCCTTGGTAATACGGCCCCTGTCTGCAGCAGCATAAGCTGTGTTTACCGGTAATGCAACAGCTGCATCGTCCAGTTCCTTCAGTACAAAATCAATTACCTGCGCTTTTGGTGTACGGGCAATGGTTTTGGCATCGGCTATCGAAATATCCTTATCAAACAACGGAACATCGCCAAACCAGGTAGCCAGCTGAAAATAATGATAGGCACGGATAAATTTTGCCTCGGCCTTCATACGGGCTTTAAGGGTGGCATCCATAGAGGCTACCCTATCAACATTCTCCAAAAATATATTACAGGTTTTGATACCTGAATAATGATATCCCCACTCCTCTTTAATACGCCCAAGCGAGGCATCATAAGTGCCGGCTGCAAGTGATGCCACTCCATTGGCATCACCGCGACCATTGTACGCATTGTCGGATGCGCCTTCATTGTAAAAGAAATAATCTGAGCGAAACATCTGTGAATACGCGGTATTTAATACGCTGTTCGCTTTTTCGGTAGTTGTCCAGAAGTTGATATCGGTAAACTTATTTACCGGTGCCAGATCGAGCTTTTTACAGGCTGAAACCATAACGGTTAACAGGGCTATAAAAAACGCGGTTCTATATGTCGTTAATTTCTTCATGTATAATAAATTATAATGTTACATCAATACCAAACCCATAATATATCGGCGTTGGGTAGGCCCTGCCGCTATTAGCACCGCCTGCCTGTACATTACCGTTAAATTCTGTCGACTCAGGGTCAAGGAATTTCATGCCCGAAAAGGTGAGGATGTTTTGGCCCGAAACGTAAGCCCTTACTTTATGCGTGCCTATGGCCTTGGCCACGCTTTGTGGTAATGAATAACCCAGGGTTACATTTTTAACACGCAGGTATGAACCATCGAAAATGTACATATCAGATCCGCGCCTGAAATTGTTGGTATTTGATTGACTGCCGGCAGCTGCAAGGCGCGGATAACGGGCATCGGGGTTTTCGGGAGTCCAGAAATCTAATTGATGCTGGTAAATAACCTGCGAATAGTTGAAATGGAAGGGCTCAACCTGTTCGCCACGCACAAACATGCTGCGTTTGCCTACGCCCTGCATAAACAGGTTGAAGTCAAAGCCCTTGTAAGTTACGTTATAGGTAAAGCCAAATGTTAAACGCGGGAAACCATTGCCTAAAACAAACCTGTCGTTATCATCAATTACGCCGTCCTTATTAACATCCACATAACGGTTATCGCCCGGCGACACAGTTAAACCGGCCGGTTTTGGCCCGTTAACAATATCGTTAAGGTTTTGAAAATAGCCATCGCGTTTTAATCCAACGTATGAGCCAATTGGCAGGCCAACTTTGTTAATAACCTGTAATTCATCGTAGGTTTTAATCTGGTCGCCGCCTTCAAGGGATAATACCTTGTTTTTAGTATCGGCTACGTTAAATGAAAATGAATGGTTAAAGTTTTTGCCTGACAGGCGGTAATTAACTGTTAGTTCCCATCCCCTGTTTTGAACCTTACCGGCGTTGTAATCGGGTACTTGATTCCCGCTTACGCCATATACTCCTGGTATAACTGGTGGAAGCAAAATATCCTTTGTCACTTTGTTAAAATAATCGGCTGAAATTGTCAAGGTATTTTTGAAAAAACCCGCATCAATACCGACATTAAATGTCGAGGCGCGTTCCCAACGGATATCAGGGTTAGCAACTAATAATGAAGCACCTCCAACTCCCGCATTGTTAAATCCATATGCATTCTGGAAGAGACTATAAGTACGTTGGTATTGGTAATCGCCAACATTCTGGTTACCCAAAATACCGTATGATGCCCGCACTTTCAGATCGCCATAGTGATCGCGGTAGTTTTGCATAAAGTTTTCCTCGGTAATACGGTATCCTATCGATCCGGATGGAAAAAAAGCATTACGGTTTTGAGTATTGAATTTTGATGAAGCATCAACCCTGAAATCAAACTCACCATATATCTTATTCTGATAATTATAACTCGCACGCCCAAAGGCCGAGTTCAAACTTGTTTCCGTAGTATTATTATTTGTGTTTGATGACGCAGGGTCAATAATAGTACCCGTTGTTGGCGTACCCAATTCAGGGTCGGTATATTTCAGGTAAAGTTTGTTGCCCTGGTTAGTTGTCGACTCATTGGCCACACCAATAAGCACATCCACATTATGCGATTTATTGAATGTTTTGGTGTATTGTGCAATTACCTGGGTATTTAAAAACAGGTTTTTATTGTTTTCATCGTTGGTATTCCTGTCGGCACCATAAGTTCCTTTAGGAAAATAATCCACCTCTATCACCCTGCCATACATGTGGTCTGACAATAATGTACCGCCAAAAACACCCTTTAGTTTAAAGTCTTTGGTGATGGCCAGTTCGGCATTTAAATTACCGAATATGTTATCGTTATCGCGTTTGCGGTAGCCGCCTGCTTCTAAAATCCCCAGCGGGTTAAATTCTGTTAATACATCGTTAGTGAGGTATCGTCCCTGGTCGTCCTTTATTTTGTAATAAGTTGGCGTTCTGCCCGCATCTACAATAAGGGTTCCTGTGCTGTAGGAATGCTCTTTAATTTCGGTACGCGAATAAGCCAAAATACTGGTCAGCTTTAATTTACCGTATTCGGTACTTAGGTTCATGCGGTAATTATAGCGGCGCAAACCATAGTTAGGTCCAACAAGGTTGCTCCGCTGATCTGTCACTCCGGCCGATACCAGGTATGATGACGTTGAATTACCACCGGTTAGCGCCAGGTTATGGTTTTGCAACACCGCATTTTTTAAAATGGCATCCAAAAACCATTGCTGATCGCCTGCCTGCTGAAAATTGCGGATGTCCTGCGGGCTGTAAATTGGTTGTAAACCTGCATTTACCACAGCCTCGTTTCTAAGGATGGCATTTTCGTAACTATGAACAGGTTTATAACCCACATGTGGTTCCTGTACACCGCCCTGCCCGTTATAAGTAAGCTGGGTGTTGGAGTTTTTCTTTCCTTTTTTGGTGGTAACCAATATTACGCCATTTGCTGATCGCGAACCGTATATGGCGGCGCTGCCGGCGTCTTTCAAAACAGAAACGCTTTCAATATCCTGCGGATTAAGCAGGTTAATGTCGCCGCCGGTAATGCCATCTATAACCACCAGCGGGCTGTTATCGCCTAAAGTACTTACACCACGAATGTTAATATTTTGATAAGCACCCGGCTCGGAGTTGGTTTGCTGGATAATAAGATTTGGCGATGTGCCTTGCAATGCCTGCGTTAAATTTACAGACGGCTTGCCTTCGATGGCCTTTGACGAGATCTGATCGACCGCGCCAATAATATTAGCCCGTTTTTGTGTGCCATAGCCAATCACAACTACTTCATTTAGCGAAGTTCGTTCCGGCGATAGTTGCACGTTAACAGTAGTTTGATTATTTACCGGCACTTCCTTTGGCGCGTAACCAATAAAGCTAAATACCAGTATATCATCGCTGCCCACGTTAGGCAGGGTAAAAGTACCATCTACGCCAGTTATGGTGCCGGTTGTAGTTCCTTTTATTTTGATGCCTACGCCCGGAAATGGCAGGCCCGTTTCGTCGGTTACTTTACCAGTAATTTTAATGGGGACCGGCGGGGCCTGCTGTATGCCGCCTGTGCTGCTTTCTACCTCGGCTTTTTCATCAATGACAATTACGTCATCAATAATTTTATAGCTAAGGTTAAATGGAGTTAACACCTCATTGAGCACGGTTTTGATGCTTTCATTTTTGGCATTCAACGTTACCCTGAAATCCGGCTTCAGCACATTATCCGCGTAAGCAAATTTAATATGTTTATCGGCCGATATTTTATCGAGCGCATCAGAAAGCCTTGCGTTTTTGAGCTTCAGCGTAACCGAAATCTCCAAAAAGCGTTGGCCAAATGAATCATTTGCTACCGCCGAAAGGCACATGAAGCAAACAACAAAGCAGGCGAGCGAGGTAAATTTCATTAATATTAATACATAACGAACTACTCCATTTGAAAATAGAGATATATTCATAGATTTGAGATAATTAAAGTGTTTGAAATTGAGTGCTTTGTTCTGAATTGGACCTCGAAACGTTGCACTTATTAATACGCTGCATTTTAGTAACCCTGTTCAAATCCCTTTGATCAGGGTTTTTTGTATGTATTTATGTTGTCATGCTCTTCTATTTAGGTTAGCTAATAATTGGTTATATTTTAAATGAATTGGTTTATTTTATTGGTTAACAGCCTTTGCCCTTAAGGCGGTAGCGCCCCTTATCCTGAATAGCCTTGCCTTTTACAATTTTTGATAAAACCTTCATTACGGTTTCCAACGATTTATTGGTCAGGTCGGCTGTTATTGAACATCTCACAAGGTTGATATCTACATCAACTTTAACATTGAAGCGATGCTCAATCGTGTTTATTACCTCTGGGAGCGGCATACGTTTAAATACCAGGTCGCCGCTCTTCCACCTTACCAATACATCCACATCAACCATTTCGGTTTTAACGGCCTGGTTATTGTCCTTATTAAAAATCACTTCCTGGGCTGGGGTCAAGAAAACAGTTTGCGATTTTTTGGCATTGTTAGCCGCCGCTATTACACCTACCTTACCGCTCAGTACATCTACCTTCACAAAATGATCTTCGGGATAGGCTTTTATATTGAAACTTGTACCCAACACCTGGGTGCGCACAGCACCGGTATGAATAATGAATGATTGATGATCATCGTGCGCTACATCTAAAAAAGCTTCGCCTGTTAAAGTAATCTCGCGGCGGTCGCCCCGGAATTTATCGGGATAGGTAAGTTTACTACCGCCGTTAAGCCATATTTTAGTGCCATCGGCAAGGGTTATATTCACAATTTTGCCATTGGCCGCCGTAATTTGTTTGGTGGCTATAGGCGAAACATAGTTGAGGATATCATTGCGGTACAAATATGCCGACAAACACAAGCCGGCAAGCAACGATGCAGCAACCAACCATTGCCTGGTTAGGGTTTTGATTTTGCCGCCGCTATCAATTTGAGCGGCAATACGGTTGTATACCTTATCGCTGTTAAACTCAACACCATGATGGTTTGCTTCGGGCAGGGTACCCAAATCCAATTCGTCAAAATACTGATTTACGATTTCTTCCTGCAAAGATTGGTCTTTAGCAGAGACTTGTTTTTTCCTGAAATTAAACTTTCTCATGGTTTATATATGCAGGATGCATTGAACATGCCCTACCCCCCAAAAGAATTTGATTTTTTTTAAGCATTGTTTAAAATCAGAATTTTTCACCTCGTGCCGGGAGTGTTTTACAACCATAAGTTTTGCCCAGTTATTGGGTTTAGCTGATCTCCGTAAAATAATTTGAAAATAATTGTACCTATACTTCAACTAAACACATAGATTTATCTTTTGATTAACCTGCTTATTCAAAACCAATTTACACACCTATGCTTAAAGTTTCCTTCAACCTTATTTTCGTCATTATCTTTTTAGGTATGCTCAGCTACTTAGTCGGCGCCATGTTTAATCCCGAACCCGGTGGGCGTAAGCCAGCATTACAACATCAAAAAAACGGAAACACTAACCCGCACCCGGATACATTGAAATGGCCTGCCGATTTAACGGTGAGCACATTTGCAGGGCCGGAACTTACACCGAGCCCGGCCTGTATTGCCGCAGCGCCAACAGGCGAGGTATTTGTTGGCGTGGATATGATAGGCTCGTTAGGTAAAACGCCCGGCAAAGGAAAAATTTTAAGGCTGGTGGATAGCGACAATGATGGCAAGCTGGATAAGCATACCGAATTTGCCGAAGTAGATGATCCGCGGGGAATCCTGGTAATGGGCGACCAGGTTTTTGTAATGCATACCGTGTTTTCAAAAGAAACCGGCAAAGCTACCGGCATGAACCTGGAAGTTTTTGAAGATAAAAACAGGGACGGTATTGCCGATGGACCAGCGAAGCCGCTTATTGAACATATCAGCAATGCGCACATGCTGGCCGAGCGGGGTACTGACCACGCGACAAACGGTATACGGATGGGTATTGATGGCTGGATTTATATTGCCGTAGGCGATTTCGGCTTTCATGACGCTACCGACAGAAGCGGCAAAAAGCTGACCATACTGGGCGGCGGCATTGTACGGGTAAGGCCAAACGGAACCGAGATGGAAATTTATACACATGGTACCCGCAACATTTATGATGTGGCCATTGATGCTTACATGAATATTTTTACAAGGGATAATACCAATGATGGTGGCGGCTGGAACATCCGTTTTTCGCACCACATCCAATCGGCCGAGTATGGATACCCGGTATTGTTCCAGCATTTTACCGATGAGATTTTACCGGCCCTGGTTGATTTGGGCGGAGGATCGGGCACGGGATCGTTGTTTATGGACGAACCTACCTGGCCAGAAAAATACAACCACGTACCCATGACCGCCGACTGGGGTCGAAGCGAACTGTATATCAACAGGGTAACCGCCGATGGCGCCAGTTTTCAACAAAAAGAAGAAGAATTTATAGCGTTACCGCAAATTACCGACCTTGACGTAGATGGCTCCGGCCGACTTTACCTTTCGGCTTGGGATGGCGCAGGCTACTCGGGCGACCCTGCCAAAGGCTACGTGGTCCGCGCCGTACCACGTAACTGGAGCTATAAAGCATTCCCCGACCTTAAGGCTGCTTCTGCTACCGAATTGGCTAACTACCTGAAATCGGCAAGCGCGGTTACCAGGCTAAACGCATCACAGGAATTGATTACCCGCCCGGCCGAAGAAGCTGGCAGGCTATCGCTGGCCGTTGCAACTGATGCTACCTTGCCACTGTATGCCCGCGTAGCCGGTGTATTTACTTATGCCCAGGCAACTGGCGAAAAAGGCGTACCGGCATTGGTGCAACTAACGCAGGACAGCAAATTAAAAGAATTCGCTTTAAGGGCGCTGGCCGACAGAAAGCAAGGCATACAAAGCGTACCGTTGGATCCATTTTTAGCCGGACTGAAAGATCCTTCCGACCGTGTGAAAGCAGCGGCTATTGTGGGCCTGGGCCGTATTGGCAGCCAGGCAGCGGCGCAGCCTTTATTGGCAACACCTGTACCCGCCAGCTTTGTAGCACCGGGCAAAAATGCGGAAGGCCCGCATGCCAAACCCAATTCGGCAATCATCCCGGCACATTTGGCGGTAAGGGCGCTTGTTAGCTTAAACGCGGTTAATGATTGTGTTAAAGCTATCGGTACGGCACACTCAACGCTGGCACTATGGGCTTTAAGGTATATGTATGATACCAAAGCGGTTGATGGTTTGATAGCATCGTACCCAACTGTTAAGGACGAAAAAACAAAAAAGCAAATACTGGTAACCCTGTCGCGCCTGTACAAAAAAGAAGCTGACTATGACGCTTCGTGGTGGTGGGGCACAAGGCCCGATTCGCACGGACCAATTTACAAGGGCGTTACCTGGGATGGCTCGGCCCGGATTGCCGGATTTTTAAAGACCGAATGGACAAAATCAACCCCGAAAGGAAAACAGTTTTTTGCCGATTTAAATGCCCGTCATCAAATGGGCATTGCAGCCTTTGGCGGCGAAGAAAAAACCGAAACCACCAAAGAAGTGAAGATAGACCTGGCAAAAATTGCTAACAAGAAAGGCCAGATAGGAAAATCATCTATTGAAGATATTATGTTGATGCTTGCGAAAATAAAGGGCGACCCTTTTAAGGGAAAAGTTCTTTTTGCCCGCCAGGGCTGTATAGCCTGCCACAGTTTAACCAGGGCCGAAAAACAGAAAGGCCCGTTTATGGGGCAGATAGGCTCGATCATGACCCGGCAACAAATTGCAGAATCTGTTCTTAAACCAAATGCATCCATTTCACAGGGATTTGCCACAGTAATGATATCGGCGAAAGGCAACAAGAGCTACATGGGCTTTATTACAGAAGAATCGGCCCGCAAAATAGTGATGAGGAATATTACCGGCGACGTTTTTACTATTAACACCGCCGACATACTGAGCCGCAAAGAGCTAAAAACATCCATGATGCCAACCGGCCTTGCCAACGCACTTTCATATGATGAATTTGCCTCCCTCGTAACTTTTCTGTCGCAGCAAAAAAATTAAGCGCGGGTTTGAGTGGTGGAGCTCTTTTATGTTGATTAAATTTATGTCCCCTCAGGGGCCTCTCCGAGAGACCCTGAGGTACCTAATCATTCTCGCATAACGCGGCTTGGGACTGCGACTGGCTTTGTATAACCGCTGGGTCCTCTTCGAGAGACCCCGCGGGAACATAAATTTACTGGTTCGTGAATCATGAACCAGTAAATTTAGGATAAGACAATAATTACCCTCTCTTTTCTATTTCCTTTTTAACTTCTTCTATTAATTGTTGTTCTGTAGGCAGATATAATCTGTACTCACTTGCAAAGATGGTTTTATTATCTTCTGGAAGAGAGATTTTCACAACGGCATTGTTCTTTTCTGCACATAGTAAAATACCGATGGTTGGATTTTCAAAATCTTTCTTTTCGAATCTGTCATAGTAATTTACGTACATCTGTAATTGGCCAATATCCTGATGGTTAAATTTTGTGGTCTTTATCTCTATAATTACAAAGCATTGCAGGAGACGATTATAAAAAACAAGGTCTATAAAAAATTCATCACCTTCAATATGCAGTCTCTTTTGCCTTGCAACAAATGCAAAACCGTTGCCCATTTCTAATAAGAAATCGTGCAAATGTGTAATGATCCCTTGCTCCAGATCTTTTTCGTAATAGGATGCTTCCCGGTGCAATCCTAAAAACTCAAGATACATTGGGTCCTTGATTATTTCTTTCGCATCAGAAGGCTGTTTTTCGCTTCGGGCTACAGCCAATACACTTTCCCTGTCGTTGCTCATTAAGAGACGTTCCCATAAACTACTGTGGATTTGTCGTTCTAATTGACGGGTTGTCCAGTTGTTTTTTATTGCTTCTGCTATGTAAAAGTCTCTTTTGTCAGTACTATCAATACGTAATAATATTTTATAATGCGTCCAGCCCAATTGCGAACGCAGTGCGTTCGCAATTGGAAATGTGCGATAAAACTGGCGAAATAATTCTATCTGTCTTTTCGAGAACCCACTACCGTATTCCGGCTCTAATTGATCAGCAATAAATTTAGTGAGGTAATTGCCATAATCTGCCCGGTCTTTCCCTTGTTGTTCTTCTTCAAAAATGCGTTGTCCTATTTGCCAATACATTAAAGTACGCTCATGATCAACCAATCTGATAGCCTTGTCTTTAGCATCATGGATAATGGCCTGTATGTCGGCTATTACAGATTGATTAATAAGCATCGTATGAAGAATTATGGTTCAATGGCAAAACTACAAAAATAGAGGATGTATTAAAGAAAACTGAATACTCCCCCCGCTGCTGTTCCAAGCATCCGACTCGAACCATTATGCCTGTAGTTTTTAACAACTGTATTATTAATCCCACCATAACCTTATCAGATGTAGTCACCCCAAAGTCGGAGAATCGCACAGTCCTAAATCCTCCTTTAAAATCAACGCTCCAATATCCCCTGCGCCCGATACAAATTATCAGTAGCCTGCAATATTTTATCCTTTAACTTAGGATTATAACCAGGATGCTGTTCCAGAAAATCGCGTACAATTTGGCAAGCTTCTTTAGTCTGATAACTGCCAAATACCGCGCCCAGCCACGATTGGGGGAAGAACACATCGCCGGTACGCTGAAGTTCTTCAACCAGGTCCAAACTTTTGGGCAGGTATTTGATGGATGTGCTTTGCCTTAAGGGGTGATTTAAATAACTTAAACCTGTGGTAACCCAGGCCTCTTTCGCCCTGTTTTTACGCTCGGCCAGGCTGTTGAAAAAGGCATCGCGTTCCTGCGCGTTTAACGAGAGGGCGGGCATCAGGAAAGCCAGCCTGTTTTTGCGTTCGGGGTTGTTTATCCGGGCTTGCTGTTGTTTTAGTACCGAAGTAACAGTATCGCTTTTCAGGGCTATGGAAAGCGCCATGCCGGTATAATCATCCTCGGCCAGTTTAACACCGGCGGGCGGTTTTTGGGTTAGCCATACCTGGTAAATACGGCTTTTTGCTTCGGCACTTAAACAGGTGTTTTGGTAAGCGCCAAACAGTATTTTCTTGTTATTCGGCGCTGTTTGCTGTTCCATGGCCTGCCATAGGGTGTGCTCCAGCTCCGTGCTTAAAATCAGCCGGTCTTTTGGCAACGTGAAGGTCCAGTATATGCTGGTAATATAGCCCGTGAGCAGGCGCAGGTTCATTTCATTTTTTTCGATACTGATGCCATGCAGGTAAAGCTTTAATAGTTCGGCCGGTTTAAAAGCACGCCCGGCCAGCATATTCTCGTACCCGTTAATATAGGCCGAAGCCCGTTGCAGCGGGCTTTCTAAATTAAACAGACTGGCCGTCATCGCCTTATCCGCCGGAAACAATCCATAGCCCATGCCATCCGCATTAAATAAAATGAATAGCGGCTTCGCCAATCCCGCAGCTGCCTTTAGTACAATTTGCCGCGCGTTCATATTCACCGGGATGGTTTTGCTGTAAGCACGATACACCAACGTGATATTAAATACCTGCGGCCATATGCGCGGCGCGCCAACTTCGGGATGCTGGCTGATGTTAAAAGTGCGGATTTTACCATCGCTGTAACTCACTTTATAATCAAACACCGGCCTGCCGGGCTGGCTTACCCAAACCTTGTTCCAGGTGTACAGGTTGGCCGTACTGTATTTGCTCAGGATAGCAATCAGTTGGGGCCAGGTAGCATTGCCGTAAGCATATTTTTTCAGGTATTCGCGGATACCTTTCTGAAAATTGGCCTTCCCCATCAGGCTTTCCAGCTGACGCATCATAATGGGGGCTTTGTGGTAAATGATATTGCCGTAAAGCGAGCCCGCATCCTGCAAATTATCCAGCTGCTGCCTAATTGGATTGGCGCCCATGGTGCGGTCAATTCCGTAAGCTGCCGGGTAATGATCCTGCAAAAATTTAAGGTTAAAAGTTTCGGCGCCCATTAGTTTTTCGGTCACCTTATCGGCCATAAAGTTGGCAAACACCTCCTTCATCCACACATCATTAAACCACTCCATGGTCACCATATCGCCAAACCACATATGCGCCGTCTCGTGCGAAATTAAATTAGACCGGGCGATGAACTGATCTTTGGTAGCCCCTTCATCCAAAAACAAGCCCGAGGCCTTGTACTGCACCTCGCCCGGGTGCTCCATGCCGCCGAACTGGAAATCGGGTATGGCCACAAAGCCCACTTTCTGAAAAGGGTAAGGTATCCCCGTCCAGTTTTCTAAAAAGCTGATGGCATCCCGGTGGGCTTTAAAAATAGAATCGACACTTAACCTGATCTGGGTTGAATCTGTTTCCCTGTGCAAAAATTCGGCATTGCGCCCGCCTATCATCTGTTTTACATCAGCATACGCCCCTGCGGTGAAAGAGAACAGGTAGGTGGGCAATTTGTCGCTGGTATTAAAAACATAATGCTTAAAGTCGCCCTCATCAGTTACATCCTTTACGCTGCCATTGGCCAACGCTTTCCATTCCTTGGGCACCCTCAGGCTTAATTTAAAAGTAGCTTTCAAATCCGGCTGATCAAAACAGGGGAAAACGGTACGGGCGCGGTCGGGCACAAATAGGGCGTACAAATAATCGTCGTTACGGTTTAACGATCCATTACCGGCCACAAAATCAATCGTGATATCATTATGCCCGGCCTTTAAATATTTAGTGGCTATAATGATATGCTCGTCCTTCGCCTCAAAAGGGATTACCGGCC
This sequence comes from Mucilaginibacter sp. P4_C11, assembly GCF_056402115.1. Classification (NCBI taxonomy): domain Bacteria; kingdom Pseudomonadati; phylum Bacteroidota; class Sphingobacteriia; order Sphingobacteriales; family Sphingobacteriaceae; genus Mucilaginibacter; species Mucilaginibacter sp. P4_C11. Next base: position 57,672 of record NZ_JBFUIA010000007.1, read on the forward strand.
CCTGGGCCAACCGCACATTTTTAATATGCTGCGCATCCTGCTTAAAATCAATTTGCAGCGGCTGGCCGGTGTTTTTTAAATTAAATGCGATATGCGCCACACCGGCAATATCATCAGCCCGTTTCAACGGCACCAAAAACGACAGCTCATATTCCACATTACTGATTACCGAATGCCTGTACTGCGCCAACCCGTACGATACCCCCGTTTCAACAGGTACAGGTTTAACCCGCTGCTGTGCATATACCACAACATTTAAGCTCAACAAAAACAGTATCAGTTTACATAATTTCATATGGTCGGTTGTTTTGAGTTTTGGGTTCTGAGTGTTGAGTCGAAAGCCCCCCGCTGTCCAACTCTCCAGACTTCTAACCACAATGCCCGTTTCTCCGGCTACAGGATTATTATCGCTTTTGCCCAATAGTTTTATTGTATTCATTTAGCAATTGCCGATCTACAGATTTGTCATTCAACAGTCGCAGAATATAGGCATAATGGTTCAAACTCGGAGAATCGGACAGCGAAGAATTTTTACCTTTCGCCTTTAACCTTTTATCTTTCACCTCTTGTCTCATATCTCAAATCTAATATCTCATATCTAAACCGGGCGTTCCCGCTGGTAGAAGCGGGCCGGGCTAAACGCATACGCGCACATGGCATTAGGCGCGAGGCCGGTATCCGCTAATATCCCTAACGCGGAGGTGGGGGAATTGTGGGATTGGGGGTTTATTAAAGCATCGTGATTTGCATGCGGGGCACACGCGACACGCGTGCACCAGCTTCGGAGAGCTTTTTTATTCACGGTTCACACCGTAGTGAATGTATTTATTTGATTTCTTTCAAATATTGAAGAATACGACAGCGAATCCATATCAAAACTTTGATATGATTCAAGAAAAAATCCTAATTCTATCCGATAATTAAAACTGTTTGGGAGGTATTTGTAACTATCATACCTAATTATTTCCATCCCGTCAAAATCAAAATAACCCCCTCTTTCGTGATATTCGTTCCCGAAAATTTGCTGGTGTAGAGATATGAGGACTTTAGTAGATTGGAGTATTAAACTTTCGACATGCTCTTTAAATTCCTTTACCACCAATTTTATAAACTCCCAATTTATAGTAGTCTCTTCACCACTATCATCTCTGAATATTTCTTCACTGAAAGTGATTTGGTGTTTTGACTTGTCTATTTCGATTGATGTAAACCATTCATTCCGCGGATAATTGGTTTGATGACCAACAAATTGATTGAATTCTATTTCGATATTGTCAATTAGCAGTTTCATAAAAATTTGTTATTGCCATAAATAGTACCCAGCGCCGGAGTCGAACCGTCGCGGTTTAGGCCGCTGACTAATTCTGCAACTTTCACAGCGCAGTGCTTTTTATTGCATAAAAAAAGCCGGCAAGCCAGCTTTCAAAATTATTTTAGTTTTAATTATTTTGCATATTTTTCCGGTACAGGGAACTTCGCAAGTGTTTCACGCGCCTGTTCTGTCTTTTTTATCACATTCGGCGAATTGCTGTAATCTTTAACTTTAGCATTTTCAGCGTTCGACGTGTTTTTTTCAGCTATGTAATGTGTATTTCGTGCCATATCTACACAAATATAAATTTTTATTTTCTGTTTGCCAAGAATGCTTTATAGTTAACATTTTTTTGAAATTGCTCCCACCCATTAGGCCCCAATCCTTTAATTTCAAATTCCTTGTTAATTTCCTCCAGATTTCTGGTGATACCCATTTGGTAAAGCCGTGTCCTTGATGCACTGCTACCTTCTGCGTAAATGAGGTGATTCCCGTTGATATCGCAAAAATCATGAATCGAACTGGCAACGGTGGCCAAAACCTTATCTCTATCCTGGTTATTACTTGTTATAGCATCATCAATATCACCGGTTTGTTCATTAACATCTCCAAATGCAAGATTGTAAATCAAAAAAGGCTTTGACACAGCTTCACTAAAAATGATCATTTTTCTGATCTTTCCGTTAGGGCCGTCGCTATAAAACTCATAATTGGTAAAGTTATCGTTAGGTGTGTAATCGTATTTAGGCAGGTTCATAATTAAAGAATACCAAATCTATAAATAAATAGTAAGAATAACTATCGGTCAACTTAACTTGATAAATACTACACCACTGTTGCATTTTCCGGCACGAGCCATTATGCTTATAGTTTCTTAACTACAGGATTATTACCGGCTTTGCACGATTGTTTTATTGTGTTCGTTTAGCAATTGCCGATCTATAACCTTATCATTCTACAGCCGCAGAATATAGGCATATTGGTTCGAAATCCGAGAATCGGACATCGAAGAATTTTTACCCTTCGCCTTTAACCTTTTACCTTTCACCTCTTGTTTTAAGTCTCAAATCTAATATCTCCTATCTAACCAGGGCGTTCCCGCTGGTAGAAGCGGGCCGGGCTAAACGCATACGCGCACAAGGCATTAGGCGCGAGGCCGGTATCCGCTAATATCCCTAACGCGAAGGTGGGGAAATTGTGGGGTTGCGGCTTTACAATGAGATTGTGATTTGCATACGGGGCACACGCAGCACGGGTACGCCAGCTTTGGGAAGTTATTGGCTTCGATCCATCATAAAACTAACTCATTGATTATTAACATATTAAAATTTTTTAGATTTTTATTTATTAACTGACAGTAATATTATATATCTTTGGACATAGTTCTTTGAAACATGTTTTGATACCAATCTCTGAATGGAGTCCAATTGAAAGTCTGAAAAGGCAACCCTAACGGGTAATTTTGCAGATGCTGAATTCGATCGTGATGCGCCCTGTCGTTGACCGATTGAATCTTTATCCGTAGATGTTAGCTTAGTTTTTATTTAAGCAGAATTTTAAGTGAGTGTAGTGAGAACACAAACTACGCATTCAGTGAAAACGTACCAACCACTCATATTTGACATTATTGAAAAAGCAGACAATAGTGTCAAATAAAAATGTAATAATATGAGTAGGTTAAAACAAAATCAAAACATTGATAGCGTTATTCAACTTGTTGAAGCTATCACCCAGAACCAGTGTTCTCCTTCGGATGGTGACAGAGATGTCCTAACTGAGGTGTTGGAAAGACTTAGGATTCTTAAACGGAAAAAAGGTAAGACAAATAAACAAATTCAAGCAGAGCTTGAGAAAATAACCACCTTGCTGATTATATACTTCGTTTGAAAACACCCTTTGAAATGCCAATGTCGAAATTAGATCCGAGCACTCCTTAAATTTTTTTAACTACTCAAAATGGATTTAGGAAGCATAATTAAAAAGATCAGAAAACAGAAAGGTCAAACCCAAGATGAGTTTGCTGCTGTTTGTGGTATTACTCAAACTTACCTTTCGCAGATCGAAAACAACTCAAAAGAGCCTAATTTGTCAACGCTAAAAAACATAAGCGAAGGACTTGATGTTCCATTGCCTATTTTATTTTTCTTATCGTTGAATGAAGATGATGTCCAGGCCGCCAAGCGTAAAGACTTTGAACTGATAGCACCATCGGTAAAGAATCTTATCAATGAATGCTTCGAAATATAAAGTTAACGAACTGAAAAAGCTTGGAGCCTCTATCGGCTTCACTCCTCAACGTATATTAAAAACGCTGAACGAACTTGACATTTATTATAGGGAGTGGATCGAGATAAAAGAGAACAAAGAAACAGGTATTCCAAAAACTTACATGGATGGAACGATAAAATCCAGGACAATCCGTGCTTCACTTCGTGAACTGAAAGCAATTCAAAAAAGGATAAAAGATAAAATCATTACACCAATAAAATTGCCTGAACAGGTGCATGGTGGAGTAAAAACAAAAAGTAACATTACTAATGCCAAAGCACATCAAGGCAATGATTTCGTATTTACTACAGATTTACAAGCATTTTATCCTAACGTAACGTCAGATCAGGTTTATCGTACTTTCATAGGGCTTGGTTTTTCCACCCATATTTCGCACTATCTAACTAAATTGACTACATTGAAATATGAACTGCCTCAAGGTACGCCTACAAGCGGCCACATTGCCAATCTTGTATTCATGGAGACAGACCTGAAACTGATTGGCCTTTGCAGCAAACACAAGATCACCTATACCAGGTTTGTTGATGATTTGACTTTTTCTTCGACAAAAAGCTTCAAGCATTTACATCAGAGAATTCTTAATATAGTTAAGGGGGAAGCCAATACCTTCAAAATTAGCTATAGAAAAACAAGCTATAGACGAGAACAAAATATAACCGGCATTGATGTTTTTAAAGACCGAATTGACGCGCCAAAGAGAATCATTGAAAAAGCTGAGGCAGAAGTCTCCATGAATACAGATCGTAAGCCGTATTCGATTTATCTCAATAATATAAGGAAGACAAATACAGGTAAAAATAGGGCCAGATCCTAAGGCTTAAAAGTTCATTTACTTTCCGCCCTTGTTGGTGTTGTAGCCAACAAGCCAAAGTTAATCGATTAAGAAAGTATTTAGTGAGAAGCTAAAGCCGTGTGCATGCCGAAATTTGTTTGTGACAACACTAATAAAGTGCAAGAAGTTAAGAAAATGACTCTTTCGCATTGATAACAGTGACTGTGTGTAAGTCCTATTGTTAAAGTGAAAAGTGTTAAGTGTTAACAACTCTGGCTATTGTTAAAAAGTAAATAAATAAATAGCTAAAAAAATTAGTAAATTTATAATGTAGACAAAACAACTACATATTATAAAATGCCGAATTCAAAACAAACATCTAAAAAGGTAGCATCAATTGCTTCCAAAATTTTAAGTAATTCTAAATCAACTAAAGCAGAGAAAAGCGTTGCTGCATCAGATTTGGCACAGACGAAAAAGAAATAGTCTTATCAAAATTGGTCTATGAAATTTATTGAAATCCTTTGACTGCCCCTTATGAAAAAGAGGGGCTTTATTATTCAGCTTATGATCGGTATTTTCACCGCACCATCTTCTTAAATGATCTTGTTTTCTGAAAAAGACCATTGACTGTTGGGAAATAAGGGATCGCTTCAATACATAAACTTCGGTCTGATGTGGTAAAAACAACGACCAGAAGCCGAACATTCGAAATTGCTTGTATCCCCTCCTTGGCGCAAGTCTTGTGTTGTGGACATTGAGCGATGGCGGACTTGTGACTTTCTTAGTCTGAAAGTTTTGCCTCTATGAAGTGTCTCGTCCTAAAAAAGTTCCCCATATCACAAGTCAGCCACCCACATCCAAACGCACAAGACTTGCGCTAAAATTGGGGTTTACAGAATACCTGAATTATTAAAAAACCGTTGATAGATTAATCAACTTTTTTATTCACGGTTCACCCCCCGCTGCCGCAAGCGTCCCCGGCTTGTGGCCCGCATGCTAAGTATACGCCCTGTTTCAACCCGCAAAATGCGCTTGGTGGCAAGTTGAGGTCAACAAGAATAAAACCCCGCTGTTCGATTCCTCCGGACTTCGAATTGGCATAACAGAAGTCTCCGACTTCGGTTAGCGGAGTTTATTTTGTGCCAATGCCGGGGATAGTTAACTCCTACTTGTTAATGTGCTAACTAATTGGCATTTTTCACATTTAAAATCGTAGAAATCCAGCCACTTCTTACCCTGGAACCACTCTCCGTTACACGATGGACATTTTCTTGATTTATCTCTCAGGGCTGAAATATTCCGATAATTGAAAAGGTAATAATAAGTTGGCACTCCTGTTGTTTTTGATATTCTATTACAAATATCCCGGCCGAATTGCGAAAGCTGAGATTTAGCGTCGGACATTTGTTTTATTGCCCATTTTTCTCCAACGTTACAACCCATATTAAGGCTATCACAGGATACATAATCTCCTTCCCAGGATTCAATATCAGTACGATCTTTATCTGTTAACTCTTTTATTTGATAGATAGGAACCGGTCGCCCGCAAATACCACAATCAATAGGCGAACTTTCATTTGAATAGGTAGTAAAAAGAATATAAGACTCACGATGATCGCAAGCACAGATATCTTTATAAAATGGAATGTGTTGTCCAACAACTTCGGTATTCAATTTAGAATTACATCCAGCCTCTAAATTTTTAATTCGAAGATTGACCCACTCATCATTATATTGTGTATCCAGCGAGTTTAACGCTAATGTGGTTTGGTAGGAAATTATTTCGTTCCCGGTAAAGTAAGGAGATTCAATCCCTCCCATAATTTGACCTGTTCGACAAAGGCTTTCCATCAGAATCATAAATTCATCAAATAGTTCCTCTTTATCAACATCGGAATTTATGGTTATCGCTATCTTTTGCTTGTACATTAACTTGGTAAAGGTTTTAAAATCTAAAGTACAATATTCTAACTGAAAAGAGCCTTCAAATTTTTATCTAAAGGCTCTTAAAAAGTTTTTTGAATACTAACCGGCTTTTTCGAATACAGTCTTCCCCCCTCCTTGGCGCAAGTCTTGTGGGTTTGGATGTGGGTGGCTGACTTGTGATATCCGGAACTTTTTTTGGACGAGACACTTCATAGAAGCAAAACTTTCAGACTAAGAAAGTCACAAGTCCGCCATCGCTCAATGTCCACAACACAAGACTGCGCTAAAATCGGGGAAGTATTGGGAACATCGAGCTAATGAAATAAAAAAAATCTATCGAAGTAATAATGTTTAATTTTAGCGGAAAATGGAAAGTTACGAGTCAATAGTTCAATTAATTGATAAAAACAGAGAATTTGTAAATTTCGCTGATTTTGGTGATGGGACATCTGATTTTTGGGTTAATAAGGCGCAGGAGCGTTTAACTGTCGATTTTGCGCCGTCATATGTTTGGTGGTTAAAAAGTTATGGCGGCGGTGAGATATTGGGTGAAGAAATATTCAGTGTGTATGAGATGGATTTTGATCAGGTTATCGGAGGTGATGTTGTTTATGTAAATGAACTAAATAGAAGAAATAAAATCACTGACCCGACACAATTACTCATACAAGTAACTGACAGGGCGGAGTTTTTTTATTTTGATTTACACCATGCTGATAATAATGGGGAATATCCAGTATGTCGAATGTTTGCAGGAGAACATACTAAATATGCTGACGATTTTTTAGAATTTCTTACTAAACGAATACAAGATAAATACTAGAGTGCCACTCGGCTACAGCAAGCATCCCTTCGCTGCCGCAAGCGTCCCCGGCTTGTGGCCCGCATGCTAAGTATACGCCCTGTTTCAACCTGCAAAGGGCGCATCGCTGTAAGTCGGATCATCAAAAATAGAAGGTAAATACTACCAGCATAAAAGCAGAAATTATTAAGTTTGGGCTACCTGTATTACAGTATTTAATTAATGAATTTAGAACGCTATCCTTATTTCGCAACAAACGACTACCATGACTATTCCTTTTACAGCGAGGGGCCTAAAGGTGAGGTTAAAAAAACCGTTGTATACTCAAAAATCCATGATGATCCTATCACTTATAATTTAGCGTTCGGAGATGATCATCCTATTACCGGTACCATTGACGACAAGGCTATAACTAATAATCAAGACAGGGACCTCATTCTTGCAACGGTAGCTAATACCATTAATGATTTTAGCGACAGATATGGCAATCACTATATTTACGCCACAGGAAGTACCCCATCCAGAACAAGGCTTTATCAAATGGGCATTTCAAGTCTTTGGAAAGAACTTAGCATAAACTTTGACGTGTATGGTTATAAAGATGGCGACTGGCACCCGTTTCGGCAGAATATAAATTATGAAGCGTTTTTGGTGAAAAGGAAATAAAGCATTAAATTTGATTATAAGAATAAGGAAAGGAATTATTATGCCTTCAGTTAAAAAAACAACGGTTACAGAAAAAGGATACGGTAAGCCCATTGTGAGCGACGATGTTAGGAGCCATGCCAATGATCCTTTTGTTTTGGATCAAGTTGCAAAAGCCAAAGAATTTTTACGCAAGCACCCCCTGCCAGATCATTTAAGAAAGAAATAAGCATCAATAAAAATGATAAAGAAACGAGGTTGGCTCAGAAAGGCCAACCTCGTTTTTTGTAGCGCAAGTTTCACCTTATCATTCGATAGTCGGAGACTATCGGCATAGTCATCCGAAGTCGGAGAATCGGACTGCGGAGGAATCGCTATAGTTTTGAAAACATATTGGAGGTGCCTCGTTTGTTAGATCGCCCTAACCTTAAATGCTTGCTGTCAAACTTAAAAGGGATGAATGGCCTAATGCTATTAACATAATTCCAAAATTCTTGATTCGGTTCGGTAAAAGGGAAGCACAAACTTGCACTAACACAACTATTCCTTGTGAGCCATATTAAAAAACTCGAAACATACTGTTGATTTGGCAGTTCATTTTTTGTAAGTGGATCAGTTAATTTAAAGTCATAGGATATTATCAATTCAATTGGGCCAAGGTTATATTTTGGTAAAGGTTGTTCATTTATCAAATAATCCAAAACTCGTGACAAATCCTTATTAGTTAATTCCCATTCGGTTTTAGTTTGTTTCGAAGGTATATTTGCCGGATATAAATAACCAATAGGTTCAGTTTTCCCCGTCCCAAAAACCTTCTTTACTTTTTTTAATATCTCATCTGCCAATTCAGGTTGTTCACCATGTTCTTCATCTGCGGTGTAACCAGTCATAGAAATACTTTGCGGGTTTTCAATATCGGCAGTAGTACAAGTTGTCAAGAAGTGTTCTACATTTTTCCAAACCTTTTCTATTTTTCCTCCGATGAGTGCTTGTGTAACTCTGCTCATTGGTAATTTGTAAATAATGTAAGGGCGCTGGGCTACCATATTGCTTAATTGAAATTCTAAGTTACAAAAGTACTTTAGATTTCACCTGAATGGTCATCCGAAGTCGGAGAATCGGACGGCGGATATATCCTTTACTTTTGCCCGGCGTTGGGCCAAATCGTTATAGTGGTGAATAAGAAATGACGCCCACTTCGCTTTTAACAGTTACAGATCATCCGATTTATACCCTATTCTTTTGCGTGGTTTTGGTTCTTCTTTTTTCTCTAACAGCTCGTCCAGGTATCGGAATACAACTTCCATATTCTTGTCGTGGTTATCAAGTTTGGTTTTTATTTTTTCTATTTCGAGGCGCAACTCGGTATTATCCATAAACATTTGGCGGATGCGTGTAAATATTCGCATCACTTGTATATTAACTTGAATAGCTTGTTTGCTGTTTAATACGCTGGAAAGCATTAACACACCATGCTCTGTAAAAACATACGGCAGTTTCCTCCTGCCTCCCCGTTTTGATGTCGCAATTTGCGACATCAAACTTTCAAATTCTTTGTCGCTTAACCTAAACATAAAATCTTCGGGAAACCTATCAATATTCCTGGCGACCTGCTCATTCAATCGTCTTGTTTCAACACCATACAATTCCGCTAAATCACTATCAAGCATAACCTTTTGATCCCTGATATAAAAGATCTTGTTCATTATAATTTCGTCAGGTATGATTAATTTCTCCGGCATAATAGAGCTGATTTTTACGTTTTATAATTATTAATTGTAGTTATTACTTGAAGTCGCAAATTGCGACATCAAGTCGTCGATTGATTTAGTCATTAGCAAATTTTGGCTAAGCAAGGCCGTGTTCTCCCGTTGTTCGAAGAGACTGCGGACAGCGGGCGGTGTACCAAATATCAGTTGTTTAAAGATTGACAGCAAATCACAACCAATAGGTCACGAAAATTCTATGGCCGATAATTCTCTACCGAGGCTCTTAACACCATTTAATATTCTTTGCGTTTGCAAAGGCGAAGGCTTTTTTACACCAGTGATATACTGCGTTAATAACGACCGGTTTATTTTTAACCGGCTGGCCAATTGTGTGGTGTTGATCACTTTGTAATACTCAAAAAAACTTGCCAGATCGATAACTAAATTGATGCGGCTTTCGTCGACTGTTTTTTTCTTTTTATAATCGAGCGTAAGGTTTAATGCATCTAATATATTGGTCTTCAATTCTGTCAGCGTATCCCCGTCGGTGTATATTATGCTGCCGTCTGTCATTTCATGAAAAGCAGTGTACCCATCACTCGTTTTCTCTACTTTAAAATCAAATTTTTTCATTTTTACTCTATTTAAGTCCGGCTTGCTTTAAAATACTGTTTGCGGTGCCGGTTTTCATTTCTTTACTACCATGATAAGGAAATGTGATGGTGTAAATAAAATCGGTATGGGCGGGTATTTTATGGCTGCCGGTTTGCCTAACTTCGTACCAGCCGGCTTTTTTTAGTTTTGCTAATAGTTCGTTCGACTTCAATAGTTCAGGTTTGTTTTGCTTAAACAAAAGTAACAAAAAAGATACTTTTTTTGCAAGTGAAAAGTATCGTTTTTGTTACCCCTGCTGTTCGATTTCTCCGACGTCGAACCACAACGCCTGTTTCTCTGACTACAGGATTATTACCGCCTTTGCCAATATATTTATTGGTTCATTTGAGCAATTGCCCATCCATCACCTTATCATTCAATAGTCATAGACTATTGGCATAGTCATCCGAAGTCGGAGAATCGGATAGCGGAGTTAAATGTGTTAAATATTGTCAACCGAAAGTTCAAATCACTTCTATTCAGATATGATTTTTAACTTGACTTCAGAATTATCTGGGTTTAACCAAAAACATAAATCTTTATCAATTAAAGAAATATTATAGGCATCTGGTTTAAAGGGTCTTATGACCATATTATTGTACTCCCTAAAGCTTGATTTCCCAATAAAAAAATAATAGAATTTATTATTTACCGTTTTTTCTCTTATGACTAATCTGTTTAAAATTTTCTCTCCTGTAGTATCTACCTGGTAAATGAGATAATATTTACCTTCCTTTTTTGCGATATATGGCGATATTGAAAATCTAACTTGATGTAACGCCATAATCGGTACATCTTTTTTATAAATCGAACAACTTACCAATAAAAACAGCTGTAATAATATTATTTTCCTCATAATTACCTATTTTAATTTAGGATAATGCCCACGCATCTATCGGATTTCCTTCAGTTCCCGATAGTTTATTATATTCATATTTAGCAATTCCCGACCTATACCTTATCATTCGATAGCCGGAGACTATCAGCATAATCATCCGTTTGAGTCTTAAGTCGAAAGTCTCCAGTAGAAAGTCAAAAAAATCTGACTCTGACCATTCACTCACTTACTCACCACTCACCACTCACCACCCCAACATCTGCCCTATCGCCCCAATGCTCATCCAGGTCATGGTGCCAACTACCAGCACGCCTAAAATGGTAAGCCATAAAGGTTGCTTGTATGTTGCGATGATTTTTGACCGGTAAGCCRCAACCAGCATTACGCCCAGGGCAACGGGCAATATAAAACCGTTGATGGCTCCTACTATCAATAGTATTTTCACCGGCTTGCCTATCGCCAAAAATATACAGCAGGAGATCACAATGAAGCTAATAATAATCTCGCGGTTCCATTTCAATATCAGCGGACTAAAACTCCTGATAAACGAAACCGAAGTATACGCCGAGCCCACTACCGAAGAGATCCCGGCCGCCCAGATGATAACCCCAAACAGCTTATAACCAACCTGCCCCGCAGCCAGTTGAAATATAGAGGCCGCCGGATTGGTCGGGTCGAGCTTGCCGCCGGCAGTTATGACCCCCAAAGCAGCTATAAACAACAACAACCGCATCAGCGATGCCAACCCAATGGCGCTTAAGGCCCCCCGGTTAACCACCGGCAAATTTTGCTGACCGGTGATTTTTGCATCAAGCAGGCGGTGTGCCCCGGCAAAGGTAATGTAGCCGCCAACAGTACCGCCAACAATAGTTAGTACCGCGGTAAAGCTAAACTGCGTGGGATTTACCGCCCTTATGGCCGCCTGGGCCAGTGGCGGGTTGCTGATGTAGGCAACGTATAAGGCCAGCGCTATTTTAAGGCAACCCATGCATTTGGCAAACAAATCCATCGCCTTACCCGATTCTTTATATATAAATATACCGATGGCTACAATGGCGCTCATGACTGCCCCCTGCCCAACACTTACCCCAAACAGCACATTGAGGCCCAACCCCGCCCCCGCAATATTGCCTATATTGAACGCCATACCACCCAAAAACACCAGCAACGAAATAAAATAACCCAAGCCGGGCAAAAGCTGGTTGGCAATATCTTGTGCAGGTTTACCGGCAACGGTAATAATGCGCCAGATGTTTAATTGGGCAATAGCATCCAGTACCACCGAAAGCAATAGCACAAAACCAAAGCTGGCGCCCAGCTGCGCGGTAAATACAGCGGTTTGTGTTAAAAACCCCGGCCCGATAGCCGATGATGCCATCAGGAAGGCGGCGCCCATCAAAACACTCCAATTGCGCTGTTTTTTCATTTATTGCGCCGGTGCTTTAATGCTTATGCCTTCGGCTTTCAGTTTCTCGTTTATCTTTTTAGCAAATTCAACGGCATGCGCGCCATCGCCGTGCAGACATAGCGTTTCGGCTTTAAGGCTGATGGTTTTATTATTGGCCGATATCACTTGCTGTTGCTTAACCATCATCAGCACCTGGCTGATAGATTGCTGCTCGTCGGTAATCAGCGCGTTGCTCTGGGTACGCGGGGTAAGCGAGCCGTCGTCCTGGTAAGTACGGTCGGCAAATACTTCGGATGCGGTTGTCAAACCCAGTTTTTTCGCCCAGGTGATCATTTCGCTATTGGCCAGCCCGTATAATATCAATGAGGAATCAAAATCGTGCACGGCCTCGGCAATAGCCTTAGCCAAATTAACATCCTTAGCCGCCATATTGTACAATGCCCCATGTGCCTTTACGTGATGAAGCTTGCCGTAAGCAGCTTTAACAAAGCCCGATAGGGCGCCAACCTGGTACAGGGTCATCTGGTAGGCTTCATTTGCCGATATTTTCATTTCGCGCCTGCCAAAGCCCTGCAAATCGGGCAGGCCGGGGTGCGCGCCAATGGCCACGCCTTTTTTCACCGCCATGCCAACAGTATGCTGCATTACTTCGGGGTCGCCCGCGTGAAACCCGCAGGCTATATTGGCCGATGTGATGTAGTCCATCAGGGTATCATCATTAGGCATGGGGTAGTTGCCAAATGCCTCACCCATATCGCAGTTCAGGTCTATGCTTTGCATGGTATTATTTTATAAAAATTTGCATTGCACAGCAACGGTTAGCTGTCGCAATTGTTGTTCACGTTCAATATACAGCATTTCTGCTTCACGCCGGCTTATCTCTTTAAAAAAAATGGAGTCGCCTGGTTTAAGCTGGGCGCATAAGGGCATATCCACCGCCGCTACCTGTGCTATGCGTGGGTAGCCCCCGGTTGTTTGGCAATCGGCCATTAAAAGCACCATGCTGCCGCCCCCGGTAACCTGTATGGTGCCCGGCGTTACGGCGGTACTCAATAATTCGTCCTTTTTGATACGCGCTAAAACCGCCCCTTCCAAATGATACCCCATGCGGTTACTTTGCCGGCCGATGATGTACGGTGCCGACAAAAATCCGGCGATACTCCGCCCATTAAACCAGCCAAATTCGTTCCCCGGTACCACCCTTATCGTTTTGCAATCGGCCGGTAAATACACTTGCCGGGGAATGCTCCACCGGGGATAAGCGACTGTATGTTTTATTGCATTTTTTTGTACTTTTTGTTTCAGATTTTGCACGATTTGTTGTGCATTATTAGTTAAATTTTGTTCATTTATGAGCACATCACCACGTTTTAACAACCGGCCTTCCAACCCACCAAACCCGGCTACCAGGCAGGTACTTTTGCTTCCCAAAATTTCGGGCACATCCCAGCCCCCTGCAACGGCCAGGCAGGTGCGGCTGCCGGCCGGGTTATTTATCAATTTTATGGTGGCCCCCGATGGGATAAACAGAGGGCGCTCCGACGGTAATACTTGTTCGCCAGATTGAAAAATCGCGCCATCTCCAACATAAGCAATCAGCAGGTCGGTTTCGGCAATAAATTCTGCATCAGCATAGGTAAATTCAATTACCGCGGCATTATCGCCGTTTCCCACAGCCTTGTTGGCAATACGTGCCGATAACAGGTCCAGAGCGCCTGATACAGGTACCGCCTGCGAGAGATATTGGTGACGCCCCATATCCTGTATGGTGCTCATTAAGCCGGGTTTTAATACTTTGATCTGCATAATAATCACCTGGCTGCTAATCTGTTAAACTCTTTTTCATCGATAGGCTTAAAGATAACCGTATCCCCAGGCTTTAATAATGATGGCTGACTGCGGTCCAGGTCAAACAATTTCAAAGGTGTTTGACCGATGATTTGCCAGCCGCCAGGGGTGTCCAGTGGGTATACCCCCGTTTGCTGCCCGGCTATGCCAACCGCCCCGGCTGGCACCAACGGCCGGGGTGTTGCCCGTCGCGGTGTTGTCAATTGTTCATCGATTCCACCTAAATAAGCAAAACCTGGTACAAAACCTATCATATAAACTTTATAGGAGGCGGCACTGTGCAGCTTAATTACATCGTTGATAGTTAAGCTGTTAAAAGTGGCTACCTCGGCTAAATCAGAGCCAAACGTGCCACCGTAACATACTTCGATAGTCACTATATCCCCTTCGGCTGGCTTGGTCGTTGTCATTTGAAGGTTTAAATCGTTCAGGTAAGCCGATACTTTTTCAAAGCAGCCGATCCCCGGTAAATCAGATTTGATAACCAAAACAGGGTCGTAAAAAACGGTTAAAGTAGCATAAGCCGGCACCGTTGTGTTAAAACCGGGAAATGGTTTTTGATACAGCAATCGGTTTAAGCCATTAACCCTGTTTAACAAATTTTCGGCAATTTGTTGCCCAAACTCAACCGTAACGGCTACTTCACTTAAGTAATAAATTTTAAAGGCTCCGTTGGGCATGGTGTATTTAATTATAAAACAACTGAGCTTTATTTGGATAAATTTCGGTAATACCGCTTACAGTTGCAATTATACGCCGCAATTCCCTGAATTTTATAAACGACGATACAAGGCCATCTTAATTTCGCAGTGCTGCAGCAGTCTAAACAAATTGAACACAGAAAGAGAATTTCACCTTTCGGATTTGGAATTACGATAGAAATTTTGCAATTTGCTGGTCTTACTTGGGGCTGACATCCTGTCGGCCTCTTTGTGATAAGGTTTAGGTTTAAAGTCCCGGCGGCGAGCGCTTAGGGACTTTTATTTTTTCCAAAAAAACCAGCTCAAATGGAGTTATGGTGGATCCTAATTCATAAAAACCGAACCCGTTGGCACAACATCCGCATGCGAAAACGACCTGAGGAAACCAGCTTTATATTCGGCCAGGTTTTGCTTGTGATTTTGCGCTTTAATACTTTGGTACAACCCCAATAACGACCAGCCATTGCCAGGATTGCGCACCAGGTCTACCCGGTAAACTTCTTCGGCCCTTATATTATCATCGTTTTTTAAAAGATATGCACCCAAAAATTGCCGGGCAGGAATAGGCCATTGGGCGGGCTCGGAGTAAATCATGCGATCTTCCACCACTATAGCTTTATTAAGGCTGGCTATACCACTTTCGTATTTATTCTGTGTTAATAAAATCGCACCTTCCAATATATTTTCGGCTATAGTGGCGCCTTCAAATGGTGTATTAAAAGGGATGTCTCTTATTTTTAAAGCCGGGGCGTTAATATTATCGCGTATCAACTGGAGCTGCCTGTTTGCCGAATCGGGCTTGCCTGTGTAAATAAAAGCCAACCCCTTTGCAAAGCTATGGAGTATTTGCGCGTAGGTCCAACCCGCAGCCGGTGGGTTATTATTATTCAATATCTCGTTCCATTTACCCAGGCGTACCATTGTAAGTACCGGCATCATGTACAAATATTGGGTATAACTATCTGCTACGGTCGGTTTAATGCTGTTACGGCAACGCTGGGCAACTTCCATGGCCTTTTCATACATCCCCCCGCTAAAGGCGCAATACGTCTCGACGGCGTAAACATGCGGAACAGACTTTGCCAGGGGCATATTTTTCACCATCGAGGCATACAACGCCGAACTTTTAGCCGACTTTTCGTTGGCATCAACTCCCTGAAAATATAATCCATTGCGTTGATAAACGTGGCTGGCCATATGCACCATATGCGCTACCGCCGGAAAAATCCGCTTTAAAGCCTCGGCATTGGCAATCGCCACTTCGGGATTTTGGGATGCTTCTGTGAGGTGAATATAATAATGCAAAGCGGCCGGGTTATTAGGTTTTACTTTTAATACGCCTTTGCATAAATCCACCAGTTCGGGCGTCCATTCTTTTGCCAGTCCATCAGGGGTCCAAAAATCCCAGGGGTGTATCAGCATCATCGCATCTATGTACAGCATTTTCATATCCACATCTGTGGGATATGCAGATACCAGTTTCCGCATGCCTTGCGCATAAGCGTTTTCATCATGCGTTGTTTGATTTTTCACCAATGGATATCTTAAATTCATGACTTTGATAAGCGCTTTTTCTTTCTCAGACGCGTTACCGGCGGTTGTATTTAACTGCTTTAAAACGTCAGTCAGGCCCTGCGGCACTTTATAAAGATGAACCGCATTATAGTAAGGCCCCATAGTTAAAGCCTGCCCCCAATAAGTCATCGGCGAAGCCGGATCAAACCGGGCAGCTTCTTTAAATGATGCCAACGCCTCTTTCATATGGTAGCTATAATACATAGTTAAGCCCTGGTTAAAGTAAAACTGGGCGCTATCATTATGGGTTGATATGGCGTAGCTATAATCGCCCCATCCAGGCAGTTTTATTATATATTTTCCACTGGCTGCGGTATCAATGTTCTCAGCAGCAAATGATCCACAGGTAACCGGGTAGCTCTTTTTTATAATTTTTTTGCCGGGTGAATTATGCAGCTTGAACGCAAGCAAGCAGATCCCTGTTAAAATAGCAGGGAACACAAAAAAAAGCGATACCTTTTTCATTGTAGTTTTTTTAACAGACGTGAATTATAAACAGGTAACCGGTAAAGTTTGTAACTGGAGACCGATAACAAGCCGGGCTGCTATCGGTACTAACAAATTTAAATAATAGTTTTTAAATACGGTCGGATGAATAATCCCTATTGCATCATATACACCATTAACAGGGCAATAACTGATGGCAGGTAATCTGTTAAGCCTGTGCGCAGAAAGCGTAGGGCTATGGTTATTTGGTTTTCGACAGTTTTTATGGAGATATTTAGTCGCGAGGCTATCTCTTTATTGGAGAGGTATTCTTTACGGCTTAGCGTAAAAATCTGGCGGCATTTTTCGGGTAGCAGGGCCACATTGTTTTCCAGCAGCTGGCTGATGTCGCTCTGTAACAGCTTACTGTCTGCTGTATATTTTTCTATCAGTTCTTCCACAACTTCCAAATCAAGCGTGGCCTTTTTGGTACGGATGTAGTAGATAACCCGGTGACGAATAGCCACCTTCAGGTACGATTCGAGCGAGGTGATGTTAAGCTGGTGGCGTTTTGTCCATAGTGCAATAAACAACTCCTGAACCAGGTCTTCGCAAACATCGCGATCGCGAAAAAGGTTGTAAGCGGCGTGGAATAGCTTGGCCGAATATCTTTTGTACAGCAATTCAAATGCCTCACGGTCATCCAGCCTTAGTAAATCTAACAATTTACCATCGGGCCACATTTGATATTCCTCGCCTGGAAGCATAAATGGACTGTAAAACGGTTTCTGAATTGGATAGGCATAATTACAAGATTATTTTTAAATAAAAAATTCTTTTTTGTTTCAGGCAATTTCGCAGTAGCCAAAATTGAGTTACCCGCTAACAAAAAACCCGGCAACTTAACAAAGTTACCGGGCTAAAAATAAACGTACAAATGAAAGTTTTAAACCATTTTACCCATCAATGGATCGCTAAAGCTATGTTTACCGGTTTCTACCCGGCCGGCATATCTTTTTTCGAAAGCGTGCGACCCGGTTACTTTTACGCTGAAATCATACCATCCGTGGCTTTTGGACAGATCAAGCACTAACACATTTTGACCTTTTTTATTTACTACAACTTTATGGTTATTGGTTTTATAACCATGGTCGGTTACCTGCACACTGTAGGCCACATCGTGGCTTAAATTGGCTATTTTCAATGCGATGTTGGCTTGCTGATAATCGCAGGCCACATCCAGCAGCGGATCGGCCGCGTTGCCTTTGTATTCGCGATAGAAACCATTTGGTCCGTACACACGCAGATGGTACTCGCCATTTTCAAATTCGTGTAAAGGCCAAATATCTGCAAGGTTATCGCCAGCGGTTAGCGCGTATGCCCAGGTACGCAAAGGCTCCATTTTTTGCGGATCTTTAAAACTGGCATATTTGCCGGGCGCATACACATTGAACGGCGAACCCAAAGCTTTATCGCCAAACAACTGTTTGCTCGCATTAAATTTTATCCCGAATGATTTTTTGTCGGCACTCAATTTTCCATCAGCATATAACTGGTATGGCAGGGCCGATGATGGTTTAATACCTTTTTCCTGCTGCGGCATGTAAGGCGACGCCTGCGGAGTTTTGTTAATCAGCGCTATCTCTTCGGCAGTCAGCAACTTATAATCATTTGGCAGTTTTTTAAATTGCGCTTTATGGATGCCTTCTAAAAACACCTCCCTGGCTACAAATTCAGGATTGGGAATGGTTTCGCCATTGTACGGACGGAACGTGGTTGAAAGATCGCCACAAACCGTGCGGCGCCAGTTGCTTATGTTGGGTTCAACAACCTTTTTACCGGTTTTATGACTCAGGAATTTTTCTAAAAACTGCAGGGTTGATGTATGGTCAAAAACCTCCGAATTTACCCAGCCTCCCCTGCTCCAGGGTGATGCGATAACTAATGGCACACGGAAGCCAAGGCCGATAGGGCTTTCGCGATCAAAAACTTCGGGAAAGTTTTTTCTTGCTTTTTCCTGTTCGTAGGTTACAAACTCAACGCTGGTATCAATCCCTTCCGATACCTTTCCTTTTCCTGCTTTATGCGGATGCGGGGCTGTAAACGGCGGTACGTGGTCAAAATAGCCATCATTTTCATCGTAAGCCAAAACAAAAATAGTCTTTTTCCAAACCTCGGGGTTTTGTGTTAATATATCCATCACTTCGGATACATACCAGGCACCATACCAGGCCGAGCTGGGATGATCAGAAAAATGTTCGGGTGCCGATAACCACGAAACAGTGGGCAAATGGCCGCCTTTTACATCTTCCCTAAACTGGTGTAATACATCGCCCTTAGGCACCAGTACCTCGCGCTCGGTTCCATTATCATTATATTTTAACGGGCTTAGTGTACGGTAATGCTCATCGTTGGTATTGGTTACAAAACCTTTCTCGTGAAGGTTTTTTTCGCGTTGCGATAATGTGGCAAACTTACCCGGATTAAGGCTGGCCATGTCCTTCTTAACACTCTCCAGGTCCCGGCGCTTTTGTTTAAGTTGTTTCTTAAGGTGATCGATATGTGCATCGCCCACTGGTAGCGCAGCAATTTGCTTTTCAATCGCATCTATCTCCCCTGGTAAATCTGTCGATTGCTTTTGCAGATGGGTGATGTGCCTTTCATACAATTTAATATTGTACTGCCCAAAAAATTCCAGCGGGTTATCCTGGAAGTTGGATAACCAGGGATCTTCCTCGCCAACCAAACCAGTATCTATGGCAATCTCGTTTTGGTAATGTTTCCAGGAGATGTCATGATCTTCCAAACGCTCAGGGAACGTGCCCCAGTTCAGCGTGCCATAATCCATATCATCATTCCAAACGTGCGCCAGGGAATTTTCATGCTGCTCGGCGCGGATGGTGCCCGTAAAAAAGAAAAGCCTGTTGGGATTGGTACCCGTTAAGGCCGAACAAAAATTCTGGTCGCAAACGGTAAAAGCATCTGCAAGGGCATAGTAAAAAGGAATATCCTCACGATTGTGGAAACCCATGGTTAATGGCATGTCCGAATATTCTTTGATACTGTTGCGTTTAACATTCAGCCATTGATCAAACTTACCATCGTTGCGGGCATTTACCTGGTTGGCCCAGGAATGCGGCAACGAACTCATCCACGTGGCTTTTGTATTTTTAATATCAAGGTGAAACGGCGCATAAGTTTCGCCTTTATGGTTTGATTGCAGCCAAACCTTGTTGTTATTAGGCAAATCAATAGCTCTTGGATCATTGTAGCCACGTACACCTTTAAGCGTACCGTAAGTATGATCGAACGAGCGGTTTTCCTGCATCAGGATCACGATGTGTTCGGCATCAAGATATGTACTGCCCGGCTCAGGGTTAATGGCCATAGCCTTTTGAATAGATTCGGGCAAAAGGCTTGTTAATCCGGCTGCCCCGGTTAGCAAAGCCGCTTTTTTAAGAAAATCCCGTCTTGAATCGAGCATAATTATTAGGTTATAAGTTATATTTGTTACGTTATACGTGAAAGCTTTTTAAGAAAACTATGATTTGGCTGCTATCACCTGCTCGCATAGCCCTAATGAAAGGGTCATCCCGTTGCCGCCAAGGCCATTAATTATAGTTACGCCCGGCTCCACATCAACAATAAGTTCGGTTGCACCATTGGTCATTTTCGGCAGTATTCCATGCCATGATTGCAGCAATTGCCAGTCCTTAAAATTAGCAAAGGTATGTAAGTAACCTGTTATCATTTCATTAATAAACGCCTTATCAAATGGGTCATGTACCAGGCCATATTCGTGCGAATCGCCGATGGTTAGTTCGCCACTGCCGTTTTGGGAAGCCATTACATGGATGCCCCATTTCAGATGTGTAGCATATTGTTCCTGGTAACGCGCGCGCAAAGCTGGCAACGAAGCAGCAACCTGGAAACCTGGATAATGGATCATAGATAGCCCACCACAAAGCGATGGCCCAATGCGCCAGCCATCAGGCTGGCTCACCAGCCGCATCATTTGCAGCTTGCATTTGGTAATAGCTGTTTGAGCAAATAATTCGGGGTAAAGCGTTTCAAAATCGGCACCACTGCAAACGTAAATTTCGTCGGCCTCCCAGGTACTTTTTCCCGAATATACTCTTGGATGCTCAATACGGCTGATAGCGGTATTCCAATGGAATTCAACGCCATATTTATCGGCCAGGTATGCCGCCACCTGCCCAACAGCCTCGCGCGATTCGATGATCATTTCTTCGCCGCTCCATAACGCGCCTTTTAAACCATTGGTATTAATGGCCGGCGATTTTACAAATGCCTCGCCAGGGCTAATCAATGCGCAATCACGATGGGCCTGGTTGGCTTCTACGTATTCCCGTATCACCTGTAGCTCATCATCATGGTAAGCCAGGTGCAGGGAGCCAACTTCATCATGCCATATTTTAGCCTCGGTGCAAATAGTTTTCCAAATGCTGCGCGATAGCATGGCCCGCTCATACATAGGGCCGGTAGCCTGCCCTATGGGCCATATCATCCCAAAATTGCGGATAGATGCACCAACCGCGCGCTCATTACGTTCAAATACAGTTACTTTATACCCACGCAAAGCCAGTGCCCGCGAAGTAGCCAGGCCAACTATGCCCGCGCCTATTACTATTGCATTTTTGTTCATTGGTTCAATGGTTCATTAGTTCGTTGGTCCTGTCACCAGGTCACCGCTTTCATTTTGAATTTTTACTTTTGAATTTTGACTTAATTTGGCGCTTTGTAAAAAATACAACAGCGATAATACACCACATATGCCGCCTACTACAGCCACTATCATTACGCCTTCTTTAAAAAAAGCACCCCAACTGATGGTGGGCCGGCCAAGTTCTTTTATAAATAAGATACTTACACTACCCAGGTAGCCCATCGAATCGGCTATGTACATAATGAAGCCTACATTGCTGCGGTAATTAAAGGTGGCTATCATCCTATCGAAAAAGATGGCATTATAGGGTACATAGCCCATGTAAAGGCCAAGGCCGGCCATGGTCATCCAGGTTACAGGGCCTATTACTTTAAGCGAGAAAAGTAAAGTGGCACCACCTACCAATACGCATCCGCCTATTATAAACAGGTGAATGATGCTAAACGCCCTTAAATTCTTTTTAACCAATATCAGTAAGCTAATACCTACAAGTACAATCACCGAGATTATAGAATCAATTCCTGTATAAATACTGTTGCTTTTTATACCAAGATCGGTCCATATTTCCACCTCAAAATTATCGCGTACATCGCGCATAATGGTCAGCAATACATAAATGATAATGGTGAGGATAATGCCGGGCAAAAAGCGCATCAAAAAAGCTTTACGTTCGGCAGCATTCATTGGGCTGCGCTCGGCCCGCAGGCTGATATCTTCCGGCGTGGGTGCGGGCATTAACTCCATAAAAAAAACAAACAATAACAGGGGCAAAACAAATATAGCTCCCGTTAAAAAAGGCATGTGAAATTCGTTTACATGAAATACAGTAAGCAGTGTGCGCCCCACCGTTTTTACAAAACCCGATGCAAATATGAGGCTGATAGATAATACAGCTGCCATAAACTCGGTAGACCGGCGGCCTTCCAGGTATCCGAAAACAAGTCCCCATATCAACCCCAGGGGGAAACCATTAATAAAAAGGAAAACAATATTCCATGGCGCAGGCACAAAAGCAAAGCAAAGCAATGCCGCCCAGGCTATACCAATTAATGTTAATATGTACCGGCCCCTGTTTTTGGCATTTACCTCGGCAATAAACCTGATACCATAAAATTTACTGAAAGTATAACCCACTACCTGCGCTATAACCAACCAAACCTTATAATCAATATGTAGGTACTGCTGCCCGGTAAAAGTACCTGCAGCAAAGGCTTTGCGGAACGCATACATAGAGGTATACAAGCCAAAAGCCGAAACCGCTGCCACTGCCGATAGCAGCGAATAAGGCCATTTGGCTACCCTGGCTCTTAACTGTTCTATTAACACCATGCCTGCTTATTGATTAATTGGATTACAAATTCAAATGTTTAGCAATACTAAACTTATTTCATTAATGACAAACTAAGTTTATGTTAAGGTTTGGTTAATGTTGGGATTGGTGAATGGTTGATTAAGTTGATTAGGTGAATGGTTAAAAAAGCACGCACTGTTAACATCCGCCAATTAACTCAATCAACCACTCACTTAATCAACCACTCACCAACTCACTTCTTTTCCTCAAAAAAATAAACAACCAGCATGCTTGCAGTTGTACTGCCCGGATTTTTAGGCGTGTGCGGTAAGCGGCCGTCAAACAGCATCGAATCACCCTGTTTTAACAGTACCTTATAGTCGTCAAAATGATACTCCACATCGCCACTTAAAATATACTTGTATTCAAAAGCTTCGGTGGTAACCATTGGCCGCGATGAACCGGGCATAAGGTCAAGCACCACGATATCAACTGTTGACCGGCCAATGGATTGTGTAAATATCCTATGGTAATGAAAGCCCGATGCATGCTCCTTTTCAAAATGCTCATACTCGTCTTTACGTTTAATAAGTACCGGGAAATAATTACTTTTCGACCGTATATCTTTAAAAAAATCGTTCATATCAATCTCAAGCGCCTTAATAATATCTATTAATACAATAAGCGATGGTATGGTACGGCTATTTTCAATTTGCGATATCAGACCTTTGCTTACGTTGGCGCGTATGGCCAGTTCCTGCACGGTGATATTTTTTTCGCGTCGGCGTTCCTTTATCCGGTTACTGATTTGTATCAGTATATCTTGTTCCATTTTGTTTAGTATTGGTAAACACTCGCAAAGTAAAAAAAATTGTTAAGCCCCCCAACCCCCTGAAGGGGGAGCTTTTGAATTGCATGGAGCTTTGCCTACATTATTATAATAAACTTGACTGTTCAATTTTTGGTATCTTATACATAAAACAGATAAAAAAACGTATCAATCAAAATGTTCCCCCTTCAGGGGGTTAGCGGGATTTTTCACAAACATTTAATAATATAGTAACCTCAATCGGCTTAATTTGCAATAAAAACCTAACAACATGACATATTCTGCATATAACCCCCAGGCAGTGGTGAAAGAAGTATTTTCTCTTTATGAAAAATATGGCGACGAAGATTATATAGGCGAACCCGTTTCGCAACTGGAGCACATGTCGCAGGCTGCTGCCCTGGCTAAAGCCGAGGGATTCGACGACGAAGTAATACTGGCCGCTTTTTTTCATGACATTGGCCATTTATGTGCAGAAGCCGGCGAAGCTGAAAGTATGGACGGCATGGGCAATGTTGATCATGAACAAATTGGCGCCGATTTTTTACTGGAGCGTGGTTTTTCCGAAAGAGTTGCTGCCCTGGTACAAGGACACGTAATTGCCAAAAGATACCTCACCTTTAAATACCCTGAATACTATAACCGATTGTCGGACGCCAGCAAAGCTACCCTTAATTTCCAGGGCGGCGTAATGACTGCTGATGAGGCCGCCGACTTCGAACTAAACCCTGACGCTGAACTGATTGTAAGACTCAGATACTGGGACGATATGGCCAAAGAAATGAATACGCCCGTTGACAACATCGACTATTTGAAAGGCATTGCACTTACTCATTTACAACAGGTTAACCCTTAATGGCGGTGTGTTAATTTTCTATAAAGGGTATGTGATATTTTCGTTACAAAAACTACCTGCTTAACACAGGGTAAACAAAAGCTTAAGTATAGTTTAATACTAAATTGGTTTACTAATAATAAACAAAGTTTAGCATTGCTGTATGAAAAAAGCAAATGTTTCACCCTTAAATTTTAGCAGATGAATAAGTTTTACCAGAGATTAAAAACCGTTATTACGGTTTTGTTATTTTGTATTGCGCCATCTATATTATTAGCTCAAAGCAAAATAAGCGGTACAGTTACCGACGAGAACCACTTACCAGTACCCGGCGTGAGTGTACGCATTAAAGAACAAAACAAAGGTACGGTTACCGATATTGAGGGCCGTTACATCATTACAGCAAGCCAGGGACAAACATTATCATTTTCGTTTATCGGTTACACTACACAATCTGTTGTGGTTGCCGATAAACTGATCATAAATGTGAGTCTTACCGGCGATTCCAAAACTTTGAACGAAGTAGTTGTTACCGCTCTTGGTGTAAAAAAAGAAACCAGGCGCGTAGGTTATGCCGTTCAAACTGTGCAGGGTGATGCCTTGACTACAGCCCGCGACCCTAA
Source organism: Mucilaginibacter sp. P4_C11 (assembly GCF_056402115.1). Taxonomy (NCBI): domain Bacteria; kingdom Pseudomonadati; phylum Bacteroidota; class Sphingobacteriia; order Sphingobacteriales; family Sphingobacteriaceae; genus Mucilaginibacter; species Mucilaginibacter sp. P4_C11. The sequence continues at coordinate 82,845 of NZ_JBFUIA010000007.1, forward strand.
CCCTATTGCGGGCCTGATTGGTAAAGTAGCTGGTGTATCGGTAGGCCCGTCTGCCGAGCTATTGGGCAATCCTAATGTGTTAATTCGTGGTAACCAAGTGTCATTATATGTTGTTGATGGTTTCCCTATCAACACAGACACCTATAATATCAGCCCGGATGATATTGAAACCTATACTGTATTGAAAGGCCCTGCCGCTGCAGCGCTTTACGGTAGCCGCGCACAATATGGCGCTATCCTGATCACCACCAAAAAAGGCGATAAAAACAAAAAAGGCTTAACGGTTGATATCAACAGCAGTACCGTATTAAACTCGGGCTTCCTGGCTTTCCCTCGTACACAAAACACATTCGGACCTGGTGAAAACACCTTTTACGAGTTTGTTGACGGTAAAGGTGGTGCACCAGGCGGCGTAGATGGTGACTATGATGTTTGGGGTCCTTATTTTAACGGCCAGTTAATTCCGCAATACGATAGCCCTGTTGTTAATGGTGTACGCCAGGGCACCCCATGGATAGCCCGTGGTAAGAATAACCTGAAAAACTTTTTAAAAGTAGGTTCGCAAACAAATAATAACGTTGCATTAGGCGTTGTAGGCGATAACTACACAACTCGTTTTTCTGTTTCACAACAACACCAAACCAGCTATATTCCTTCACAGTATCTGAATATAGCCAATGCCAACCTATACGCTTCATTTACGCCAACTCCAAAATTGACGTTTGAAGGTAATATCGACTTCAACAGGCAATCAACCGATAATTTCCCTGATGTTCAATACGGTCCCAACAGTATCATTTACAATATCTCTGTATGGACCGGTGCCGATTGGGATGTTAACGCACCTGACATTAAAGCTATATGGCAGCCAGGTAAAACAGGTGTTCAATCACAATTTGCCGAGTATCAGCGCTATCATAATCCATATTTGTTAACCCAAAAATGGACCCGTGGTCATTACAAAAATGACACTTACGGTTATTTGGGCGGTACTTACAAATTTAACGACAACCTGAACTTAAGGTTACGCTCGCAAATTGATACGTATAACATTTTACGTACCGAAGACCTTCCATTCTCTGCTCACCCTTATGGCCGTGAAGGTAACCAGGGCGACTACCGCGAAGATCGCCGTGATTTGTTTGATAACAACACCGAGTTAATTTTGAACTATAACTATACCATTAAGAATTTCTTAAATCTTTCGGGCTTAGTAGGTTCAAACTTACGTACCATGTCGTACAATTCAAGCTGGGTATCAACAGATTATTTGAACGTACCTGAGGTTTACGCTTTCAGCAACTCAAAAAATCCTATACAGGCTACAAGTTTCCAATCATCCGAGCGTGTATTTAGCTACTACGCTTCGTTAGATATGTCGTTTGGAAAATATGCCACGTTATCGGCAACTTACCGTAGCGATCATACCAGCGCATTCCAGGTGCCAACCACTTACACTTATCCAAGTGTATCGGTAGCCACTGTAGTTTCAGATTACATCCCGTTGCCAAGTGTAATTTCTTTCCTGAAATTACGCGGATCATACGCAAACGTTAAGGCTGATGCATCAAGCTCGACAATTGGCCCTGCCCCTTTCAGCTCTATTACCGCTTTTGGTGGCAGCACAGGTGCTTCGTTGTTTAACAACCCGCTGGGTTATGGCTCTACTTATACCTCGCCATATAACGGTCCGGATTATTCATTGAATACATCTTTCCAAACCAACAAGCCTTACAACAGCCAAACAGCAGGCTATGCAACAGATTACCTGTATGCCAACAACATCAAAACATCTACCCGTGTAAACTACGAAGAAGGTTTTGATATTAAATTCCTGCAAAACCGTTTAGGTTTTAGCGCCAGCGCGTTCCAATACATTGACGGACCGAGGATTTTCCCAAGTTCAATTTCAACAGCAACTGGTTATACTACGCTGTATTTAAATACCTTAAAAACCAAGCGCTCAGGTTACGAGGGATCATTAGAGGGTACTCCAGTTAAAAACATGGGTGGCTTTACATGGAATGTATTGGTGAATATTGCAACCAATAAAGAAGTTTACAAAGAATTGCCTCCGGGTCAGGATGGTTCCTATCAAGGTTATTACAAAGTTGGCGACCGTACCGATGTATTGCGGGGCAGCAAATTTTTAAGAACTAAAGAAGGCCAGATCATTAATGACGAAGCCGGTAAGCCAAGATCAGTAGGTGGCCAGGTATTGGGCAACATGAATGCCAAATACAACTGGAGTATTGCCAACAAAGTCCGTTACAAAAACTTTAGCATGGGCTTCCAGTTTGATGGTGGTGTTGGTGGTGTTATCATTGATTATATGCACAATAAAACCATGCGTGGTGGTGCTAATATCGAAACCGCAACAGGCGCTTTAGGTGATGCACGTTACCAGGATTGGAAAAACTTTGGTGTAGCGGGTTACAACGGTACCTATGTAGGGCCAGGTGTATATGTATCAAACCTTGGTACCGATGGCAAACCTGTTCCTATCAATCTTGATTCAAAAACCGGCGCCATCCTTAACTACAGCGCGTTACAGTTTTCTGGTAACAAACAAAAGGCGTTGGTACAGGATTACGTGAGTAAATATTACAACGTGGATGAGTCAAACCTGATGGATAAAACTTTCACCAAACTACGCGAAGTAACTTTTAGCTACGATTTCCCTAAAGCATGGCTGCAAAAAAGCTTTATCCAGAAGATCTCTGCATCGCTTTACGGTCGCAACCTGTTGTATTTCTACAAAGACAAACGCTTTAAGGATGTGGATCTTGACCAATACAACGGAGCCCAGGCTCAAACTGTATTGCAATCGCCAACTGTACGCAGCTACGGCTTCAACTTAAATTTATCATTCTAAACTGCAGATGAATATGAAAAAGATATTTAAAATTTACCTACTGCCGGTATTCATGATACTGACAGTAACCAGCTGTAAAAAGAGTTTCCAGGAATTAACGGTTAATCAAAACGTACCCAACTCGGTGCCTGCTTCGCTCCTTTTAAACGGTATATTAAACAACATTGCCGAATTTCCGGATGGTTCAAAGGAAATTTACGGCCAGTACTACATTTACAATTACGATTATTATGGTAACAACCGTTATGATTTTGGTAGCGGCGATAATTACTATACTACGCTAAAAAACGTTGTAGCAATGGAAGATCAGGCTGTTAAGGCCGGTGCCCCGGCTGTTAACCCATACAGCGCTTTGGGCAAATTCTTCAGGGCTTACCTTTTTAGCAAAATGAGCATGGAAGAAGGTGATATCCCGATGACCCAGGCTTTACAGGGCGAAAAAAACCTTACCCCTGCTTATGATACGCAAAAGGCCGTAATGACACAGTCATTAGCGTGGTTAGAAAGTGCGAATACCGATATGAACGCACTGATTGCATCAGGCAACACCACCTTTGCTGGTGATATTTACCTGGGCAATAGCCTTGCCGCATGGCAAAAAGTAGTAAACTCATTCAGGATAAGGTTATTGGTACAACTAAGTAAAAAAGCCGGCGATATTGATGTTGCAAGCCAGTTTGCTACAGTTGTTGGCAACCCAACCAAATATCCTGTAATGACCAGCGCTGCGGATAACATGCAATACACTTTTTTAGTGCCTACCAATTACTATCCGCAAACACCTGATAATTTTGGTCAAAACGGATCAAGACAAAACACTTCGGCTACTTATATTGGTTTATTAACAAATTTAAAAGACCCGCGCGTTTATGTAACCGCCGAACCTGCCCGTTATAACGTTGATAACCTGCACCAAAGCCCTACGGCGTTTTCATCGTTCATTGGTGCCGACCCAGGATTGGATTTAGGCGACATGTATAATAATGCCGGTTTGCAGAAATATTCATTCCTGAACCGTAAACGTTATTACTCTACTTTTACCGGCGAACCAAGCATCCAGGTTGGTTACCCAGAATTAATGTTTAACATTGCCGAAGGGATTAACCGCGGCTGGGCAACCGGTAACGCCGAAGATTATTACATCAAAGGTATCCAGGCATCTTTTGCTTATTACAGCATCCCAACGGGAACAGGTACTTTCACAGCATCTTTCTACCGTCCGGGATCAACAAGTACTGCAAACCCGGCAAATTATGACAACTATACTATTAATGTTGATTGGGCTACCTACTATGCACAGTCAGGCGTTAAGTATACCGCCGATGCTGCCGGACTTACCAAAATATTACAGCAAAAATACCTGGCGTTGTTCCGCCACTCAGGTTTAGAAGCCTACTACAACTACCGCCGTACCGGCGTGCCAACATTTACAACTGGTCCGGGTACAGGCAATAGCGGTCGTATAGCGTTGCGTTTCCAGTACCCGGGTTCCGAGCGTACTTCAAATGCAGTTAATTATAACAAAGCATTAGCCGATCAATATAGTGGCAACGACGACATTAACGGTAAAATGTACATTCTTAAATAAAAATTATTAACCTGAACTTTGCAAAGGCCCTCATCAAACGGGGGCCTTTGTTTGGTTAAAAACAATTTATCTATGCCAGTCAAAAAAAAGGTTCTTTTATCATTCGCTATCGGCATTGGGCTTATGCCAAGCGCCTTTGCCCAAAAACAGCAGGTAAACATTTTACAGGTGCCGGGGATTGATCAATACTGTAAAATAGATACTGCCGGCACTTCAGTTTTACCCAGTGGAAGATTGATAACGCCGGCCGGCCAAACCATTCGCATAACGCATGATCCTTTTGGCTTATCCATATCGCCCGATGGCAAAAAGGCGGTAACGCTGCACAACGGTGTTATCACCCTTATTGATATTGCCACTATGGGCGGCCAAAGGGTACCATCTTATGATAAAAAGATCGCTTCGCCTTTATCTAACGGTTCGTTTTTGGGTGTAGTCTTTTCGCCCGATTCAAAAACCTTGTACCTGAGTGGTGGAGATAATGGCGCCGTAATTGTATACGACGCCGAAAAGTTTATAAAAACCGATTCGCTATCATTAAATGGCCGCGTTGGCAATAAAGATTATGATGACAGCTTCACATCCGACCTGTTATTTAATGCCGATAAAAATGAGTTATTGGTACTGGATAGGGGAAACTTCCGCATGGTGCGGATTGATTTGGCAACAAAAAAAATAACTACATCAATCAATGTAGGCCGCCAGCCTTTTGGCCTGGCTTTAAGCCCTGACAAAAAAACTGCCTTTGTGGCCAACGTGGGTATGTATTCATACCCGCTAATAACAGGCGCTACCCCTAAAAATGCCGATTCGATCATGATCTCCCGACATCCTTATGGCGATAACACCAAAGAGTCACGCGAGGGAACTATTGTTGAAGGCCGAAAGATCCCCGGTGTTGGCAGCCCTTCATCACCCGAGGCCATGAGTGTTTTCACTATCGACCTGGCCACCAACAAGGTGATCAATAAATTTAAAACCGGCCACCAGGTTGGCCAAATGCTGGAAGATGCCGAAGTAACAGGTGGGGCAAGCCCAAATTCAATAGCTGTTGGCAACCAGTATGCTTATGTTACCAATGCTACAAATGATAACATCACCATTATCGATTACAAAAATCACAAACTGCTGGGCGATATCCCTATTAAAGTTGATACCCGTATTGATAAATTCCGCGGGCTGTTACCTTTCGGCATCAGTTTAAGTAAAGATGAAAAAACGCTTTACGTAGCGCTTTTAGGTTTTAACGCGGTTGCTGTTATTGATATCGCTACCCAAACCACCAAAGGCCTTATCCCAACCGGCTGGGGAACATCAAGGGTAAGGTTATCGGCCGATGAAAAAGAACTTTATATTACATCGTGCCGTGGTTACGGCGCCGGGCCCAACGGCGGCCATGGCTTTGTTGCCCCGCCGCAAGGTACCTATATCGGCGATATACAGTTAGGCACCTTTCAAAAAGTTGCCATGCCGGATAATGCCCAACTGGCCGGGTACACCAAACAAGTAATTAGCAATACTTTTATAAGTAAATCGGTTGATGTTGCTAGCAACAACCCATTACCTGTACTGCCAGGCGCATCGTCCACCCCTATCAAATACATTGTATACATTACCAAAGAAAACCGCACCTATGACGAAGTTTTAGGCCAGTTGCCCAACGCCAAAGGCGATAGTACCCTGGCCCGCTTCGGCGTGCATTGCGAGTATACTTTGCCCGATGCTACCCGGATGCAGTTTCCTAACCTGAATGTATCGCCAAACCATATAAAAGTAGCTACACAGTACGCTTTCAGTGATAATTACTATTGCGATAGTGATGCATCTATACACGGCCACCATTGGATGATGGGTGTTATCCCCAACGAATGGGTGGAAGCCAACTCCAATGTAAGCAAAACCGCTAAACTATTTTCAAACGCCCCCGGCCGCCGTTTTCCCGGTTCAACAGGCAGTATGGATCCCGAAGACTACGCCGAAACGGGTGGACTTTGGGAAGCGCTTGAGCGCAAGCATGTAGACTTTTACAATTTTGGCGAGGCTAACGAAACCGCTCACGTGCGCGAAGAATGGGAAGATACCAACACAGGTGCAGCCCATATTGTTATGGTGCCTATGCAAAAAGCGCTATACACACGCACCAGCCATAACTACGCCGGCTTTAACACCAACATTCCCGACCAATTCCGTGTAGAGCAGTTTAAAAGCGAGTTTACTAAAATGTGGATCACCGGTAAAAAGAAAATGCCTTCGCTGATAACCATGCAGGTACCTAACGACCACGGAGCAGATGTAAGGCCAAAAGACGGTTACCCGTACAGGCAATCGTACATGGCCGATAACGACCTGGCTGTGGGCCGCATGCTCGATTTTCTGTCGCATACCAAATACTGGAAAAACATGCTGGTTATTATTACCGAGGATGATCCGCAAGGCGGTGTAGATCATATAGATGCCCACCGCTCTATCCTGATGCTGGCTGGTCCGTATGTTAAAAAAGGCTATGTAAGCCACACACATGCCAATTTTGGTTCGATATTAAAAACCATTTATAACGTGTTGGATGTGCCCTATGTAAACCAGTACGATGTTACAGCATCGCTATTACAGGATTTTTTTACCGATAAGCCCGACTATACTCCATATACTTTTATACCAGGCGATACGCGCGTATTTGATACTAAAAAGGCAATGGCGCGTTACAGCAAAAACACCAACTGGCGCAAAATTAAAAAAGGTGTTGATATGGATGATGAAGACCGCGAGCGCAACGATCATTATAAGCAAAAAGGCAAAAAAACATCGGGCACAATAGTTAACTAAATCTTATTAGCCAAAAAGCCCGGTTTTAACCGGGCTTTATTATTTTACTAAACCAATAATCATGAATTTTTCGTTTATCACTATTATAGCCTTCATAGCAGGCCTAACTTCGTTTACGCCCAACCCGGCCCCAAAATCAAAACATAAATTTATTATAGCGGCCCACCGTGGAGACCATGTTATTTATCCCGAAAACACTTTAGCTGCGTATGAGGAAGCCATCAGGAACGAGGCTGACTATGTAGAGATTGACCTTCGCACCACCAAAGATGACGAACTGGTGAGCATGCACGACGGCACCATTAACCGCATGACCGATGGCAAAGGCAATGTTAAAGATTTTACCCTTAACGAACTGGAACAGCTAAAGGTAAAAAGCAAGGATACCACAGATAAAACCGTATACCGTATACCTACCTTTAAGCAGATACTTACAGTTTGTAAAAACAAAATCAATATTTACCTTGATTTTAAAGCTGCAGATCCGGAACAAGCCTACCAGATGATAAAACAATATGGTATGGAAAAACAAGTGCTGGTATACATTAACAGTGCAGCCCAGTTTACCGGCTGGCGCAAGGCCGCGCCAAAAATGCCCCTGATGCTGAGCATGCCCGATAGCGTTAAAACCGTGGCAGCAATGGAAAGTTTTATCAATAAATATCAGCCCGATATCCTGGACGGCTCATACAACCAATACAGCAACGATATGGTAGCCCTTGCAGCCAAATACAACATCCCGGCCTGGCCCGATATCCAAAGCGCAGGCGAGGGGCCAAACGATTGGAACAAAGCGTTAGAGAAAGGCCTAAAAGGCCTGCAAACAGATCATCCTGCCTTATTAGTAAAATTTTTGAAGGAGAAAGGGCTGAGGTAAAACATACCAAAGCCGATTGAAAAGCCCACCAAAAAAAACGGCAGCAAATACAAAAGCCTATTTGTTGCCGTTTTTTTATGACCGTCTGCTTTTCGGCACCCGCTACGAGAATTGAGGATTAAATAAATTTTGGTTGCATTTTAGTTTTGGTTTGCTAAATTGCCTCTTGCAAACCTATGTAACCGCGCCTTGCGGTTTATACCAATATTATTAAAAACTTAATTTATTACCATGTCAACCGACCGCAGAAAATTCATTAAGCACCTGGGTGCTTCCGTTTTGCTTACTTCGGCTACGCTTAATAGCCTGTCCGCCAAAGAAGAAAATGAACTCCGCATCCTGAGTGCCGAAAAGCGCGTGGGGCCGAATGATAAAATCCGGATTGCTACCATCGGCATGGGTATTATGGGTTTTGCCGATACCAAGGCCGCGCTAACTGTACCCGGTGTTGAGCTGGTGGCTTGTTGCGACCTTTACAAAGGCCGCCTTGACAGGGCTAAAGAACTTTATGGATCTACCCTGTTCACTACCGGCGATCATCGCGAAATATTGGCCCGCAAGGATATAGATGCCGTTATTGTAGCAACCAGCGATAACTGGCACAGCCAAATAGCCATTGATGCTATGCGCAGCGGCAAAGCCGTTTACAGCGAAAAGCCCATGGTACACCAGATAAGCCAGGGCCTTGCCGAGATTAAGGCGCAGCAGGAAACAAAAATGGTTTTACAGGTTGGCAGCCAGCGGGTAAGCAGCATCGCCTATAAAAAAGCAAAGGAGTTGTATGAAGCCGGCGCCATTGGCAAAATCAACTCTATCGAGGCATCATTTAACAGGCAAAGCGCGCTTGGGGCCTGGCAATACACTATTCCCTTTGATGCATCGCCGCAGACAGTAGATTGGGCAAGGTTCCAATCAAACGCCAAATTGAAATATGATTATGATAGCAAACGTTTTTTCAGGTGGCGTAATTACCGCGAGTATGGTACCGGGGTTGCCGGCGACCTTTTTGTTCACCTGCTAAGCGGCATACACTTTATAACCGGCTCCAAAGGTCCCGAAAGAATCTATTCAATCGGCGATCTGGCGTACTGGAAAGATGGCCGCAACGTGCCCGATGTAATGAGCGCAGTGATCCATTACGGCGAAACGAAAGAGCATCCCGCTTTCCAGGTAACGCTACGGGTAAACTTCATCAGCGGCGAGGGTGATCACAGCACCACCAAAATAGTAGGCTCGGAAGGCGTGATGGACCTGATGGGCGATGATAGCTTTTCTATCCGCAAAAACAAAATGCCGGTAGCTACGGGTATCGGAGGCTGGGATTCTTTATCAACTTTTACCGAAGCCCAGCAAAAAGCGTTAATGGACGATTATAATAAACGTTTTTCACAGGCAGACCAGCAGCAGCCCACGCTCCCTGGCGAAAGCTACCGCGCCCCGGAAGGGTACAATGCATCAAATGATCACTTTGCCAACTTCTTCGATTCAATACGTACAGGTAAACCAGTGGTAGAAGACGCCGTATTCGGTTTCAGGGCTGCAGCGCCCTGCCTGGCTTGTAACGATAGCTATTTTGAAAACAAGGTAATTAAGTGGAATGCGGAAGAGATGAAGATAGTGTAGCTATAATACCTACCATGAAATACTAAAATTGCATTTTAATATTTCATGGTAATTCAACTGGCTAAGGCTATAAGTGTTTAAAATAAACCATTTTAAACACTTATAGCCTTTCGCATTAATCAACAACCGGCAATTAGGCCTATCTATATTCCAGCTGCTTTTTTAACACCACATTATCGGCGGCTTTTGCAATCATTACATCAAAGGTTCCCGGCTCGGTAACCAATTTCATTTGCCGGTTCCAGATAGCCAGATCTTTACTGTTAATAGTAAAATTCACGGTTTTTACCTCGCCGGGCGCAAGGGCTATTTTACTGAATCGCCTTAAGCTCATTTCGGGAGTGCTTACCGAGTTTATTTTATTACCCAGGTACAGTTGTACCACCTCCTTACCGGCCACCACACCGGTATTTTTAACATCTACCGAAACTGTCACCTGTTCATTTTTACTAAATACGGGTTTAGATACCTTGAGATTATCGTACTGGAAAGAGGTATAACTTAAGCCATAGCCAAAAGCAAACAAAGGATCGGTTGACGAGTACACATAATCCTGCCCCGGCTTTTCAATGGTGCCGTGCTGGCGGTTAATCCCTTTTGATGAGTTAACGTAGTTATAAAATACCGGGATATGCCCTGTTGATTGTGGCACACTCATGTTTAACCTGCCGGATGGGTTTACCTTCCCGAAAAGAATATTGGCAATGGCAGTGCCGCCTTTTTCGCCGGGGTACCAGGCTTCTAAAATAGCTGGCACATTATCTTTCTCCCAACTGATGCTCCATGGGCGGCCGTGTACCAATACCAATATCACCGGCTTACCGGTTTTATAAACGGCCTGCAACAACTCGCGCTGAACGCCTTGCGGATTAATGTCAGTCACGTCATAACCCTCGCCACAGGTAAAAGGATCTTTAGGCTCGTTACCCGGCGCCTGCCCATTCCACCCCACACCCGACCATACTACACTTGTTGTGCCAAGCACCACAACAACTGCGTCGCTCTCATTGGCGGTTTTTACAGCCTCATCAAAGCCGCTCTTATCCAGGCCCGATAGCTCGCAACCTTTAGCATAATTTACTTTTACACTGTTGCCTGCAAACTGCTTTATCCCTTCTAAAACAGTTACCCCCGATAGGTTATCGCGGGTAAAGCTATAATCGCCGTACTGCACTTTATTAGCATTAGGGCCAATAACAGCTATCGATTTCAATTTGCTGATATTTAAAGGCAACAGGCTTTTTTCATTTTTTAGTAAGATGACAGACTCCTCGGCTATTTGCCGAGATAATTTGATATGCTCTTCTGTGTGCAGCCTGCTTTTAATGCGTGCCGTATCGGGCAGCGGTTTTTCAAAAAGACCTGCTTTAAATTTCATGGTCAGAATACGCGCTACAGCTGTATCTATCTGTGCTTCCTTTACTTTACCTGCCTTTACTAATTCAACCAAATGACCATAAACATCCGGACGTGAAGCTTCCAGGTCTACCCCGGCTTTGATACCCAACAGGGCAGCATCCGAAGCGGTTTTGGCTACTTTATGGAAATTATACAGTTGACTTAAACCGCCATAATCAGAGAAAACATAACCCTTAAAATCCCATTCCTTACGCAAAATCTGTTTTATCAAAAACTCGTTACTGTGGGCCGGGATGCCGTCAATCTCGTTATATGATGGCATAATAGCCGCTATATTGGCCTCTTGTACCGCTGCTTTAAACGGTGGTAAAAACATTGATCGTAGCTCACGCTCACCAAGTTCAGATGGGGCAAGGTTAATACCGGCAATTGGCTTGCTATAAGCCGCAAAATGTTTACCGGTACACATTACTTTATCAAAGGCAAAGCTTGTTTTTGTTTTGGTTGGATCGCCCTGCATGCCCCTTACAAATGCCGAACCTAACTGGCCAACCAGGTATGGATCTTCGGCAAAGCACTCCTCTACCCTGCCATAGCGGGCATCCCTGATCAAATCAAAAAGTGGCGAAAGCGCTTCATCAACGCCCGATGTTGATGCCTCGTAAGCAATGGTAGCCCCCATTTGCTCAATCAGTGCCGGGTTCCAGGTACTACCCTGCGCTATCGCTTGCGGGAATGTAGTAGCGCCGGCCGACAATTGCCCATGCAGGCATTCGCCAATTTGTATAGGTGGGATACCAAGCCGGGTATGCTCGCGCGAGTATTTCTTGGCGGCAATCGATTGTTGGGCAATATCATAAACATTGGTAAAAGGGCTCTCCAATACGCCATAAGCAATCTTGCTTTTACTTGCCTCGCTTAGCGACGACATGCTCATTTGCCCAACTTTTTCCTCCAGTGTCATCCGTTTTAACAAATCGGCTACGCGGGCCTGTACAGGTGCTTTGGGATTTTTATAAAGCTGTGCCTGCACACCGGCAGATAAAATTAAAGCAATGAGAATAATGGCAAATATCTTTTTGCTGACCATTTTTAACGAAGTTTGTTTTTATAGATGTAGTATATGACAGATAGTATAATAAACACCATCCTTCAATAGTCTAAGATACTTCAAACTTTATTAACCGGGGTACTGTTTTATTCGGATTTCAACACATTACACCTAAAACAAATTCCCTTGCTCCATTTCGGCACCCAATGTTTCCTGCAAATAAGACCGGATCATAGCGATAAGCTGCGGGCCATATTGGGTCGCTTTTTGCGGGCCTACCCCTTTAATGGCACCCAATACTTTGATGGTGGGCGGCAATTTTTCGGCAATGGTCGCGACTGTTTTCTCGGATAACACCATTCCCGGCATTATATTTTCCTTCTCAGCCGCAGTATCGCGCCAAGCCATTAGCTGGTCAAAAAGCTGTTGATTTGGCTTTTCGTTCAAAGCCTTAACATAAGTGTTTGTTTGATTTGAACCAGCCCGATCCTGGGCCTTTCGCTTTTCTTCAAGATATGTAGTTGCGGTAAACGTGTTTTTGGAAAAGTGGTCCATTAACACAATCCGGGGCATCATCCATTGGATCAGCTTATCTGCTTTGGCTGCTTTGGTCTCTTTATCTTTAGATAAGCCCATAAGCACCGGGATTTGCTGATGGAGGTTTCCGATGGCTTCAGCCAGTTTATCTTTGAAATAGAGGGCCGCTTTTTGGATGCGTTCGGGCTGATAAGTGGATAATTGCTGGGATAACTTTTCGGCCACGTTAAAAATATCTTTTTCCATATCGGGCGCCGCCTCTTCAAATCCGGTGATCCGGTTTTGTAAACCGCTGAAATTGAACAACTCGGCCAGCAACGATTGGCGATATAGCTCCCGGTCGCGCTCCAGTCTTTCTTCATCCGGCTTTAATGATTTGGCCTGCTCATTAAAATGGGCAACTGCAGGGTCGCCGATAATATTATGCGCGGCAATGGGGTTACGCAATACCATGCCCGATAGTGTCCGGCAGCGACTGAGCGCCACGTATGCCTGCCCGTGGGCGAAAGCTTCGCTTACATCAATAATGGCTTTGTCAAAGCTTAAACCCTGGCTTTTATGAATGGTGATAGACCAGGCCAGTTTAAGCGGGATCTGGGCAAAGCTACCGGCATTGGTCTCGTTAATTTGCTGATCTTCCAGCTGGTATTTAATATTGGTCCACTCCAAAGCCTGTACGGCAATTTCGCGCTCTTCCTGCCCGCAGCGCACAAAGACAGTGTCGGGTTCTATGCGGGTGATTACGCCTATTTTGCCATTATAAAAAAGCTTTTCGGCCGAACTATCGTTTTTAACAAACATTACCTGGGCACCTGTTTTAAGCTTTAGGTTGGTTTCTGTAGGGTATGCATCCTTGGGAAACTCCCCCCGGATGATGGCCGCAAATTCAAACTCCTGCCCTGCCAATGCTTCTACAAATTCGTTATTCAGCTGCTGGGCAATGGAGTTATGTGTAGTAAGGGTAATGTATGGTTCTGTAGCCGTGGGGCGAAAACCGGGCTGGTGCCGGGCGTTCAGCAACTCCAGGTTACCAGGGCTGATGGTTTGGTTACGCACCTCGTTCAAAATATCAACAAAGGCCTGTTCCTTTTGCCTGTACACATGATCGAGCTCGATTTTTACATAAGGTGCTTTTTGCATCACCAGGCTGCTGAAGAAATAGGGGGTGCTGTAATAACGGCCTAACATTATCCATTCGTCATCGCGGATAATGGGGCTTAACTGCGAAAGATCGCCTATGAGCAAAAGCTGTACACCGCCAAAAGGTTGGGTGGTGCCTTTCAGGTTGCGTAATATGAGGTCTATCTGGTCAAGCACATCGGGGCGGACCATGCTCACTTCATCGATGATAAGCAACTCCAGGCTGGAAAGCAATTCTTTTTTCTCCGGGCTGTAATGCATCTCGGGCCGGGTATTCCCTGCCGGGATGATAGGCCCAAAGGCGATCTGGAACAGCGAGTGAATAGTCATGCCACCGGCATTGATAGCAGCCACGCCAGTAGGCGCTACAACAGCCATTTTCTTTTTTGATTCCTGCCTTACACGCTGCAAAAAAGTGGTTTTACCCGTACCTGCCTTACCCGTTAAAAAAACAACCGTATTGGTTGTTTCCAGGTAATCAAAAGCCATCTGCATTGCCGGGTTTGTCTCTTTCATCTTTTCGGTTGCAATGTTAATATAAATTTTATTTGAGCTGGATATTAAAGTCATGAATTTGGCAAACGCATATAAATTGGGTTAACATAACTTAACACATTTTAAAAAATTAAATTATAAACAATTGATAATTAATATATTATAAATATTCATGGTTAACACTCAACTTCAATTAACAAACAGCTTTTCAAGCAGCAATTTTTATATTCGGTTTATCAGAAGCTATTTAAAATTTGATTTTTCAGGAACATTTAGCGTTTGTAGCAATGCGGTTTTGAACGCCAGTCACGACTCACCCCGGCTACGCTGCGCTGGCCGACCCTCTCTCCGGCTGCGCCGCAAAGAGGGTGTAGCTCATTTTTTTATTAGTTTTTGTCTTATATCTTTTGTCTTTTCTCTCTTTTCAAGCCCCGCTATGGACGCAGTCGGAGAGAGGGGAAGACGCTCCGATATTTATAGGGGTCGTCGGGGTGAGTCGTCACCGCCATGCGCTATCGACATTTCCATTACCTGTAAATCAATTTAAACACTTCTTCGTTTTTATCTTGACTCCTGATTCTCAACTCTTGATTCTCATTTTTGCTATTATTTAAAGTTCCTGCCTTTGTGAAAAACCTCCTTAACAGGGGTAACCGGCGATGTTGTTTCATCGCTACGCGATAAAGTTAGTACCGGCAAATCTTCGGTTTGAGCCGCCGTAAGGCCACGTAATAAGGGCGACAGGTTAAAAAAACGGTGCGCTATCACATGGATTACCAATCCCTCTACCTGCAATTTACCCTCTACCATCAGCAGGCGTGATTGCAATATTTCTTTTCGGTATTTATCAAAAACCTTTTCAAAGGCCACCAGGTTAGCAAAGCCGGTTTCGTCTTCAATGGTAATAAATAAAATCCCCTTGGCCGTACCAGGGCGCTGACGTACAGTTACCAGGCCGGTAACTTTAACCGGGTCGCCATCTTTTAGCTGTGCCAGCCGGCCGGTAGCTGTTACTTTCAACAGATCCAGTTTTTCGCGCACAAAACTAACGGGGTGTGCTTTTAGCGATAAACCTGTAGAAGCATAATCCTGCACCACATGCTCGGCCTGGGTCATCAGCGGCAGCGTAACCTGTGCCTCCATAGCGCTTTCGGATAGCTGGCCGGCAAACAGGCCGATGGGTTTATCATTAAGCGCGGGTACTTCCCATAAAGCTTCGCGCCTATCCAGTTCCAGGGAACGGAATGCATCGGCATCGGTAAGTTTTTCAATGGCGGCCTGCGGCACACCGGCATCGCTTAATCGGCTGATGCTGGTATAACCTGTTCCCCGCCCCGCTATCAGCGCCTGCATATCATCCTCGCGCAGGCCGTTCACCTGCCTAAAACCCAAACGAACGGCGCAAAACTTACCATCTTTTTCTTCCAGTGTGTTATCCCACATGGAGTGATTTACATCTGCCGGGCGCACAACTACACCATGCCTTTCGGCATCAATCACTATCTGCGCCGGCTGGTAAAAGCCCATTGGCTGGCTGTTGAGCAACGCCGCGGCAAAAACATCAGGATAATACCACTTAAGCCATGATGAAATATAAACCAAATGGGCAAATGAAGTAGCATGACTTTCGGGGAAACCATAGCTGCCAAAGCCTTCCAATTGCTTAAAAATACGTTTGGAAAATTCTTCGGTATAACCTTTGCCCATCATACCGGCCACCAGTTTATCACGAAAATTACTCACCAATCCTTTGGCCTTAAACGTAGCCATACTTCGGCGCAACTGGTCGGCTTCGGCAGCGGTGAAATTTGCCGCTACCATGGCAATCTCCATAGCTTGCTCCTGGAATAAAGGCACACCTTTTGTTCGTTCCAGTATTTTTTTTAATTCTTCCGAAGGATACTCAACCTTGTCTATCCCATCGCGCCTGCGTAAATAAGGGTGTACCATATCGCCCTGTATGGGGCCGGGGCGTACGATGGCTACTTCTATCACCAGGTCATAAAACTCCCTGGGCTTCAATCGTGGCAGCATCGACATTTGTGCCCGGCTTTCTATCTGGAAAACACCAAGCGTATCGGCCTGGCATATCATATCATAAACTGCCTTATCATCCTGCGGTACGTTGGCCAATGTTAGTTCCTCTCCATAGTGCTGCTTAACCAGGTCAAATGCTTTACGGATGCAGGTAAGCATGCCCAGGGCCAGTACATCTACTTTTAAAATGCCCAGGTCTTCAAGGTCGTCTTTGTTCCATTCCAGCTGGGTACGGTCTTCCATGCGGGCATTCATAACCGGGCAAATGTCCGAGAGTTTACAGCGCATAATTACAAAGCCACCTGTATGCTGCCCTAACTGCCGCGGGAACCCCATCAGTTCATCAGTTAGTTGCAGTACCTTTGTCAACAGCGGATCATCGGGGTTAAGCCCCTGCGAAATGATACGTTCCCGGTCAAAAGCCTCTTCCGAAAAATCCCAGATAGCGCCCGCAAGCCGGCTAATGGTATCTACAGAAATCCCCATAGCCTTCCCCACATCACGGATTGCGCCTTTATGCCGCTCCTGGGTAACCGTGGCAACAATAGCCGCATGTTCGCGGCCATAGGTTTGGTAAATCCATTGGATAATTTCTTCCCGTCGCTCGTGTTCAAAATCAACATCCACATCGGGCCACTCCTCCCGGGAATCGGACATGAAGCGCGAAAACAACAGGTTTGATTTGGCCGGGTTAACAGGGGTTATCCCCAAACAAAAACACACCGCGCAATTAGCCGCCGAGCCCCTCCCCTGGTGCAGGATTTTTAACTCTTCAGCCTTCTGGGTGTATTCAAAAATTCGTAAAAAATAAGGGGCCAGTTTTCGTTTCTTAAAAAAATCGAGTTCGAATTGGATCTGTCCCTTCTGTAATTCAAATTCGGCATCAGTAAATATTTTTTTGGCACCGGCCCAGGTATGGGATGCCAGGTGTTCATCTGCCGTCTGCCCATCAGGGCTAATCCACTCCGGCTCCAGGTATTTTAAAGTATCTAATGAAAATTTACAGGCTTCAGCAATTTCCCGGCTACGTGCCAGGGCATCTGGGTATTGTTGAAACAGGCGTTCCATTTCTTCAATCGGCTTCAAATACCTTTCGGCATTGGCGTGCAGCCGGAAACCGGCATTGTGAATGGTACACTTTTCGCGTACGCAGGTTACTATATCCTGTAGCTCGCGCCTTTCGGCCTCATGATAATGCACATCATTGGTAGCCACCATAGGGATGGTTAATTGTGAAAGCCGGTAAAAGCGTTTGGCATCATCGCCATGATATGAGCGGGTTGCGGCTATATACAAATCATGGCCCAAAGCTGCCTGGTACTCCTTTAAATCCTGCTTAAATGAGTCATCAAAATCAAACCAGGTGTTTAATTCATCGGGGGGAATCACTATAAATTTTATGCCTTCGGCATGTTCGAATACATCATTTTTATACAACTCGCATTTGCCTTTTTCGGTACGCAGGTTGCCTTTGGTTAGCAAAGCGCACAAACGCCCCCACGCAGTAATATCGGTAGGATAAGCCAGCAGACTGGGACCGTCCAACAGATCAAGCCGGCAAGCCGGGATAAAACGGATGCCGGCACTTTTTGCAGCGGCATGGGCACGTACTACACCGGCAACAGTATTACGGTCGGTAATGGCAATGGCTGTATAACCCAACTTAACGGCGGCCTCCACCAGTTCGGCAGGATGCGAGCCGCCGCGCAGGAAGCTAAAATTGCTGGTAACCTGTAATTCTGTATACTCCATATTTACGCAAAAAAACCATGAATAAACCATTCATTAATTTCGCCTTCCATGTACTTACCCAGCCGAAAAATCCAGTAACGCTTGCCATCTGTATCCTCAACATGGTAATAATCACGGCGTTCGCCATTTTCCAGCCACCATTCGCGCTCAATGCGTTCGGGGCCATCGGCTTTCTTAATTTGATGCACTTTACCTTTATAGATAAAATGCATTGGTGGATAATCTGGCACCAGCGACATTACCTGAACAGGTTCGGGCCGGGCCAAAAGCTGTGTGGGCCGTGGCCTGCTGATGCGCCAGGCGGTAGCAGGTTTCTCCAGTATGGCAGCGGCTTTTTTAATAGAACGTTCGGGCCAGTAATGCTCGTCGGGCAGGTAACGGTGTATAACATTGGTATTTATTTTACCGGCAATCCTGTCCAGCAGTTCGGCTACGCCGGTATCATCCAGGCCGCCAACCTCGCCCCACAGGCGTTCCTGTACAGGGTCGGCATCATCTACCTTGGGGGCATCCAGCACAAAAAGTTCAATCCCCAGGGCAGGTTCTATCGTGGCTATTTTAAGCTCGAATAATTTAAAAAGGTGCTCCACATGGTGCGATGCGCGGTTTGTGCCTATCTGCACCTGCTCTACCTTACCATCCACCCGGTAACACCTCAGTACACCCGTTCGTAACCCTTTGCCATCCTGCTGCAGCCGTTTACACATACTTTCCAGTAACCGTCTGATCGCTATCTCTATCCCGGTGGCGGTATTGATGGGTTCCATGCAGGGCAGGCGCTCCTGGTAGGGTTCAACGGGCTGTAATAATTGCATCGGTTCATCCTCGTTGCCCAAAGCCTGGTTAAGCCTCAGCAGCAGATGCTCCCCAAACCGCCGGCGTAGTACCGACCGTGGCATGCGGATAAAACTGCCGATGGTACGCAACCCCAGTTTTTGCAAACGATCTGTAATAACCGGCTCCAGCCGCAAGGCCACCGGCGGTAATGGCAGCAAGGCCGTGGCCTGCCCGTAACTTTCAATAATGGGGCTCAGCCTGCCAAAACGCGCAATGGCCCAGGCCGTGCCAATGCTATCTGCCATGGCGGCGCGGGCATCGTAGCCCTTGCTTCTTAATTTAAGTACTATCGTTTTCAGGTATTCCCGTTCGCCGCCCCAAAGGTGGGTACAGCCAGATACATCAAGGATCAGCCCATCGGGCATATCAATGGCGATGATGGGCGTATAGCGGATGCACCACTCGCCTAAGGCATGTAATAATTTGGCGGCACGGTCGGGTTGCTCATCTATCACCTGCAGGCCAACTATTATGGCTTTGGCATCGGCAGCAACCATGCCTGCTTTTACACTATGCACTTCGGCGGCACGGTTGGTGGCGGTTATTAGCATGCGCCCGTGATCTTTTATCGCAAAAACAAAAGGCACATCTTTCAACTCCGGCTGCTTCAGGGTAAGCCAGTCGGTAGTTAAATGACGGAACCATATGGACATAAACCGCTTAGGCATATTGCTGGTATGCTATTTCTGTTACCACTTTTTCTTCCATAACAGGTACAAAGCTGCCGGCCACCCATTCTACCTGCCAGCAGCCCGGGTTGCCGTTACGCACCTTTAAAAGTTCCACCTGCCAGCGCGGGAAGCCTACGCCGGGTAAACCATCTTCCAACTCGCTGGGCAGGTGCGTTATTTGCCAGCGGGATACACAGGCGGTGGTACTTAACTTTTTAGCATCGGTACGTAAAACAAACCCGGTAACCTTGCTGCTTTCAACCGCCAGCTGCAAACGGCGCGATTGGGTAAAGTTGATGCCCGGCAATTCGGCAATAACAGCTGTCAGGCCATCGCATTTCAGGGCTTCTTCGGTTGCCCATAGCAAATCTTTTTCGCGCTGCAGGTCTATAAATATCACCCGCTCGGGCGGTACGCCGAATACTTTAAGCGCAGGCGGGAAAACTGTACGCGCTTTGCTTATCCACAAGCAAACCCCATTGGTACGCATCAACTGGGCCAGTATGCCGCCAATAAAGCCGCTGGTGGCCGCGGCGTGTTCGGGCTCGGTAGTTAAAAACTCATGCACTGCACCTACCGGGAAAATACCGTTTGGAAAAGCAGCCTCAATAGGCCCCAGGCCAAAGCTATCGTCGGCCCCGGCAATGGGTACTTTAAAACCCTCCCACAATAAAATATCTTTTTTCAGCTGGCTGATAATATCCTCTTTTGCTTCCATGAGTTTCAGTTTAAAGTTGGTTCACGAAAAACAGGTATAAATAACCCCATATAAACTGTTAGGTGCACTACCATGTGCCTGCTGATAGCATGGCCAATTTCCTGGATGGCCTGTACATTTAACGGGCTTTCATAATCGGCATTACGCGGATCAGGCACAGGTTCAAAATAACGCTGTATATCGTCATCCTGTACACGGGCATTACGATCATACCACTCCCCCTGCTCCAGTTGCAGCATCATGGTAATAAATTCCCGGCCGTTATAAAACTCGATGATAAATTGCGGCGCATAGGGCAAATCCCATTGCTCAGGCGGCACCTCGTCCACCTGTATCCGGGTCATGCCACGGCTGATCTTCACATCGATATAAAATTCTTCCATCAGAAACAGACTACAAATCTAATACTAAAAATATTAGTATTTTAATATCTTTGTAAAAAAAATTAGCACAGATTTGTTTTAGCAAAAATTGGAGGTTGATATGGAACAGCTATGTTTTTTTCCCGATGCCGGGCAAAGTAAGGGCCTGCCCACCCATTTATTAGATTACCGCCCCAGCCTTTTTAATGAGCAGGAAAGCGACAGCCTGCTCCAAAAGTTTATTGCCGAAACTCCCTGGAAACAGCGGATGCAAAGGATTTATGATAAAGGCATCATCACCCCGCGCCTGACCGCCTGGTACGGCGACCCAGAAGTTTATGACTATGCCTCACTAACCCAAAGCAAGCCCAACTACTGGACGCCCGAACTGCTGATGATTAAAAATAAAATAGAGCCATTGGCCGGCATCCAATTTAACAGTGTACTGCTTAATTATTACCGCGATGGCAACGACTCGGTAGCCTGGCACAGCGACCGCGAAGATGTACTGGGCAAAAACCCGGTCATCGCATCGGTAAGTTTTGGGCAGGTACGCAGCTTTGATATCCGCAGCAAACAGCATCATCATGAAAAATATTCGGTACGGCTGGAGCATGGCTCATTTTTGCTGATGAAGGCCGGATTGCAGGAGCATTGGGAACACCGCATAGCAAAATCTGTAAAACCGATGAAAGCCAGGGTTAATTTGACGTTTAGGGTGGTGATATGATTTTATATTTTCCCTTTTTGTAGAGACGCATCACATGCGTCTCCCCCATGCAAATCACACATGCAAACCCGACCGGCAAATTGTGAATATCCTGCGGGAGACGCATGTGATGCGTCTCTACAAAACCATTTGTCATCTTAACGCAATGAAGTTTAAATGTTTAAAATCTTTTTGATACTTGTTCGTCTAACCTAAGTATGAAGAAAAGAGTCCCTGCCATTGTATTGCTATGGCTTATCATTGATGTTTATTTTTTTGCGGCGGTACAAACGCTTACCGCCAATACAACGGTTTACCTGGCCTATTGGCTTTTTGATGGCTTGCTAGGTGCTACTATCGTTTTCAGCGCCTTTACCGGTAAAACCAAAGTTATATCGTGGTTAATGGCATTAATGCTGTTATCATTTGTGCCCAAACTTATTGGCAGCATTGTTTTATTACTGGAAGATGTTACACGCCTGTTCCGTGGCTTTCCGCCGCATAGCGTGGGCGTAAGCCAGTTTGTGCTCATCATAGCAGGTGTATTTTTCCTGCTGCTGTTGTTTGGTGTTACCCGCGGTCGCCATTATTACAAAGTAAGGCGCGAGACGTTGTACTTCCCAGATCTGCCTGAGGAATTTGATGGTTTTACCATCACCCAGTTATCTGATATTCATTCCGGCAGTTTCAGCGATGCCGAAGGTGTGCAAAAAGGCCTCGACCTGGTGAATGCCCAACAGAGCGATATGATACTATTTACAGGCGACCTGGTAAACAACCACGCTGCCGAAATGGATCCCTGGATACCGGCCTTTGCCAAACTGGAAGCCCCTTATGGCAAATATTCGGTATTGGGCAACCATGATTATGGCGACTATATGCGCTGGGATAATGTGAACGACAAGCATGCCAACCTTGTACGCCTAAAAAATGTGCATAAAGAAATAGGCTTCCGCCTGCTTTTAAATGAATCGTTAACTATCGATAAAAATGCCGAGTCGCTGGCGCTTATCGGCGTAGAGAATTGGGGCAAGGGCGGTTTCCATAAATATGGCGATTTGGAAAAAGCTGCCGCACGTGTGCCCGATGATGCTTTTAAAGTATTGATGTCGCATGATCCATCGCATTGGGATGCGGTAACTATGGGGCACCACCAGCATGTTCACCTTACTTTATCCGGCCACACACATGGTGCACAATTTGGCTTTGAATTGTTTGGCTTTAAGTGGAGCCCCATTAAGTATGTGTACAAACAATGGGCCGGCCTTTATGAGCAAAGCGGCAAATATTTATACGTAAATCGGGGCTTCGGTTTTCTTGGGCTTAAGGGCCGTATAGGTATCTGGCCCGAAATTGCAGTACTTACCTTAAGGCGCAAATAGTTATTTTTGATGCCATGAGTCAACCTGTATTGCCCGTTTCTGCTATCGACTTTTTAAACGACCTGAAAAATAACAATAACCGGGAATGGTTTACCGCGCATAAAGAGTTTTACCAGCAACAGCTTGGTTTTGTGGAGGGTTTTGTAGATGCCATACTGGCCAACTTAAACCTGCACGATGTTATTGAAACGCCAACAGGTAAAAAAAGCATGCACCGCATTTACCGCGATACCCGGTTTGGCAAAGATAAAACGCCCTATAAAACCAATTGGAGCGGCGGTTTCAGGCGTGCTACCAAATACAGGCGCGGCGGCTACTATTACCATTTTGAACCCGGAAACACCTTTGTTGCCTGTGGTTTTTGGGCGCCCAATCCGCAGGATTTAAAACGCATCAGGGATGACATTGCTTTTGATGATAAGCCCTTGCGTAAGATCCTCAACAGTGCAGTTTTTATCAAAAGCTTTGGCACCTTACGCGGCGAAACCGTGAAAACCACTCCTAAAGGTTACCCCGCCGATCATGAAGCTATCGACTTGTTGCGGTACAAGCAATACCTGGTTGTGCACCGGTTTACCGATGATGAATTTTTGAGTTCCGGCTTTTTTGAAAGTGTTTGCCAGGCATTGCGGGATATGCGCCCCTTTTTAGATTATATGAGCGAGGCGCTGGTGACTGATATTAATGGGGTGATTGATTAGGGTGAATAACGTTGTAAAAGGGGCGTCATGGTGAGCCCGTCGAACCAAGCGGGCAAAGGCCTCTACGCACGAGTCTTCGACAGGCTCAGACTGACAGGCCCGCCCGCCTCAAAAACCCAACACGCCATAGATAGTTGTAAAATTCTGAAACTACAAGTCTGGAATATTGCAATTGATGGCAAATATCTATTTGCCCGAATACGTCTACACCTTAACTTTGTGGTATCCACCACTATTAACCCTCCACGCCATGGCCAATCAAATCACCAAAGCCCCAAACATTACTCAAGCGGTACCTTTTTTTATGGTCACCGAAATGGAGCGATCATTACACTTTTATGTGGAAGAATTAGGCTTTACGCTGGTTAATCAATGGGTACCAAAAGATAAAATAGAATGGTGCTGGCTTCAGCGCGGCGGCGGTGCACTTATGCTGCAAACCCTGCATAAAGAGACGCCCGGGCGCGGTTTGGGGGTATCTGTGTGCTTTCAGTGCCAGGATGCGCTGGCATTATATCACGAGTTTGTGGAACATGGTCTTAAACCCAATGAGCCTTTTGTTGGAAACAATATGTGGGTAGTTACAATAAAGGACCCCGACGGCTATAACCTGGATTTTGAAAGCCCGACAGACGTACCGGAGGAGACTAAATATTCGGACTGGAAAAAGGAATAATAACACGTTGCGATAATTGACAGGTTATCCGCTATATTAAATATATTCGTATACATATCCTTTAGTCATGAAAATAGACTCTGTTATCCCGATACTTTATTCTGATGATGTTGCGCGCAGCCTTGCCTATTATACACAGGTACTGGGTTTTGAAGAACAATGGACATGGGACGACCCGCCAACGTTTGGCGGTGCATTGACAGGCGACACCACCATCTTTTTTTGCAAAGGCGACCAGGGCCATGCCGGAACATGGCTTTGCCTTAATGTTGATAATGTGGATGAATATTATGCAACTATTAAAGAAAAAGGCGCTATAATTTTATCGACACCGGAAGATAAACCCTGGTTTATGCGCGAGATGCTGGTAAAAGATCCCGATGGGCACATTTTGCGGATAGGCCACAATATTGAGTGCGATTAGGGAAGGAGCTGAAAGCCGAAGGCCTAAGGCAGAAAGCAAAAAAACAGGCTCTTTTTGGTAAACTTTAATTATTTAACATGCTGCAAAATCGGGTAAACCCTCAGGGCGATATTATCAAAACCAGTGCACGGGGTGCCTGGATAGGTAACCGAGGTCAGTTGCATGGTGATACCAAAACCATACTGCGCCCCTTTAAGCTTAAAGCCTGGATTACCTGCCTGTTGCAGTTTAAAGGCAGGCACCGCGAGGTGATGTCGCCGGGGTTGTGGACAGAACTGTTCTTTTTGGATGAGGCCACCGCTTTTGCAGCCGGCCATCGCCCTTGTTTTGAATGCCGCCGCGATGATGCCAACAAGTTTAAAACATCCTGGCTTAAGGGCAATGCTGGGTTTGGGTTTGATAATAAAACCGCCATCGGGAAAATTGACGAGATTACACACCAGGAAAGGATAGATAAAAACGGCAACAAAGTAACGTTCGATGCCGATGTACAGGGTCTGCCCAACGGTACTTTTATACAGGTTAACGGCGAACCCTACCTGGTAGCCGATAACCAGCTTTATCATTGGACGCCTGCGGGGTATGAAAAAACGGGCTTGCCAATAAAGGCGGAACAGGTTACTGTACTCACACCCCGATCAACGGTCAATGCGTTTAGCGCGGGCTATCTGCCGCAAATGGCTCTTTGACCTTCTTGATCGTTAATACCGGTTTTCGCACTTCTATTTTTAATATCTCTATTTTATAGGAAGGGAGCTTATCTTAGCATATTAATTATACAGGTTATGATTTTCCATTTCAGAAATAAATTCCCCCAATTGAACCCTTTTTGGGATAAGTACCTGGAATATCAGAAACGGCTGGAGGTACCGGCAAAAACTATTTTGCTGGAAGAAGGAAAAGTATCACAGCACTATATTTTTATTGAGAAAGGCTGTGTGCGTACGTTTTTTTACAATAAAGGGGATGACAAAACTGTACAATTCTTTTTTGAGGATGAAGGCCTCGCTTCGCTCGAAAGCTTTATCAATAACACGCCAAGCGCATTCACGGTTGAAACGATAGAGCCATCAGTAGTCTATTTACTCCCCAAACAATACGTTACTCAATTGATGGATGAGCTAACCCGGGAACCCGGTTTTGCTCAAATGATATTACAGCTATCTGCCGGCAGGCAAACCCATTACATCAACGAGTTTGTTTCTTTTATCAGGGATACGCCCGAAGAGCGTTATCAAAAACTGTTGGACGAAAGGCCGCATATTGTCCAGAGGGTACCACAACATTATATCTCTTCATACCTGGGTATCAGCAAAGTACACTTAAGCCGCATTAAAAGCAAGCTTGCAAAAGGCAAATTACATTTCTGAACTTGATAACATATGTTATCGTTGCGGCGCTATGTTGCGGGCTAATTTTGTCTTAACAAAAAAATAAAAAGATGAAAGCAGCAGTAATGTATCAAAAAGGGGAATTACCTCAATATGTTGATTTTCCAGAGCCGGCAATTCAAAATAGCGATGAGCTATTGGTAACGGTAAAAGCCGTGGCCATTAAACACTTTGATAAGGGGCGTGCCGCCGGCAAACACTACTCAAGCGATGCCCCTGCGGCAAGCGGCCGGATAATTGGGGGCGATGGCGTTTGCCTGCTGGAAGACGGAACCCGGGTTTATGGCATGGGTGTGAGTGGTATGCTGGCCGAAAAAGCAACCATTAACAAAGACCGGATAGTAAAAATACCCGATGGACTTGATGATGCGGCTGCGGCTGCCTTGCCTAACGCCATAATAGGCGCGGCAATGGGTTTACGGTTTAAAGCCGATATTAAGCCGGGCGATGTGGTACTGGTAAATGGCGCTACCGGTTTTACAGGCCGGGTAGCCGTGCAAATTGCCAAACATTATGGTGCAAAAAGGGTGATTGTAACCGGCAGAAATCAAAAATCGCTTGATGACCTGCTGACGATGGGTGGTGATGAGGCTGTTTCTGTTTTGCAGGATGATGAACAATTTAAGGCCCGTATTAAAGCTATTCACGCACAAACCCCCATTGACGTTATTATAGATTACCTGTGGGGCCATACCGCCGAAATGATACTTGCCTGTTTAAAGGGCGATGGTTCGTTTACAAACAAGGTAAGGTATGTATCGGTTGGTAGCATGGCCGGCGATATCATCCAGCTATCTGCCGCCAATTTGCGGAGCGTCGATCTTCAGCTCACCGGATCGGGGCTTGGCGCATGGTCAAAGCAGGAGGTTGGCCAGCTTTTTACCGCTATACTGCCCGAAATGTTTGCCCTTGCGGCCGTAGGAAAACTCAAAGTGGATACCATCACCGTTAAACTGGAAGACATTGCCGAACTTTGGAATTTAGATGTCCCCGACGGGCAGCGCCTGGTCGTAACCATTTGATGCTATCCTGCTATTACAGAAGCTAAAAAACAAATAAGGCAATAACGTATTTGTTTTCAAATCAATACACTAACAGCTTCTGTATCCTCATTCACTAACACTTTACAACAACGTTATGATTGCTGCATTATTGATTGCCGCTTGGTCGGTTATTGTCCTGAAATTTCAGAATTCGGCAAGGGCTAAAAAATTAGTGGCCAGATTTTTAAGGCGTAAACCAAAAACCGGCTAACCGTCGATTTGAATTGTATTTATAAGCCCGGGTATTTATCAAAAGATAATAACCGGGCTTATTTAATTAAGGTGTTCAATTTACTACCTTATGCCTTGCCAATTTATTGAACGGCGTGCGCGCCAACTTTGTACGTACCAACAGCAGCCACATTAGGGAATGCAAGGTTAATGCGGTTGTAGCTGTTAATGGTGATAACAGCCAAAGTTAAATCAACCAATTCTTCTTCGGTAAACTGTTCGCGGGCTGCTGCGTAAATTTCGTCGGGTACGGGACCACCTGCAATTTTTGTCAAAGCTTCGGCCCATGCCAATGCTGCGCGTTCCCTATCGGTATAAAAAGGGGCTTCCCGCCAGGCATTTAACATATACAGGCGCTGCTCGGTTTCGCCGTTGGCCCGTAAGTCTTTCGAGTGCATATCCAGGCAATAGGCACAACCGTTAACCTGCGATACCCGGAAATAAATTAAATTTAAAAGCGTTTGCTCAACCGGCGATTTAGCCAGGTAAATGCCCAGGCCATACAAAGCTTTCATAGCGCCCTGGCCTTTTTCAAAAACATTGAGTCGTTGTTTCATGGTGTTATTTATTGATGTTTTACTTATGCCCTAATAGCGATTGAGATATGCATAATAGGACATATACTTTTAAAAAAAATATGGCTATCCCCCATTAATTACATCCACCTGTTTTCCAATACCTGGAGGCCATAAGCATTGTACCCGCAAATGCAGTGGTAATTATCCAATAAATTTGTGTGGAGTTTATAGATTTTTTAAAGGCTACAACCAAGACCTCGCCATTAGGTATAATCACATAAAACCTATGGCCGCAATAATCGCAGCCATTCGCAATCAAATAACTGATTTCAAACACTTTATCTCAGCTCGTAAACTACTGCTTCATAAGGTTTAAGCGTTCCGTTTTTGGAAGATTGGGAATAATTACCCAATAAAACGTTGGCTTTGCTAAAATCTACCCCGGTGTTGGTGGTGGCCGCCTTACTTTTAAAATTTAATAATACCAGCATTTTTTTACCATCCAGCTCCCTGGTATAGCTGTAAGTATCGTCGTTTTGGCCATCAAGCAAGGTGTATTTACCATAAACCAGTACCAGGTTGTCTTTGCGCAGTTTTACAACTTTTCTGAAATAGTTAAGGGTACTATTGGCGTCCTTTTCCTGGGCAGCTACATTAATGGTTGTATAATTGGGATTTACCGCAATCCATGGTTTTCCGGTTGAAAAGCCGGCATTTTTGCTGTTGTTCCATTGAAAGGGTGTGCGGCTATTGTCCCTGCTTTCAAAACTCATGCGCTGTAAATACTTTTGCATATCGGTGCCAAGGTTTTTCTGGCGATGGTATTCGTTCAGGGTTTGTACATCACGATAATCTTCAGCTCTACTAAATCCGGCGTTGGTCATTCCCAGTTCGTCGCCATTATAGTAATAAGGGGTACCGCGCATGGTCATTAAAAAGGTGGTCAGCATTTTTGATGATACCGCCCTAAACTCCGGACTATCGTTGCCAAACCGGGTAACCAGCCTTGCCTGGTCATGATTGGCCAAGAAAATGGAGAGCCATCCTTTTGCAGCAAACGCGCTATCCCATTTGGTAAATATCTGCTTTAGTCGCAGCAGGCTATAACCTTCGGGTTTGGCTATGTCTACTGCTTCAAACGCATAAGCCATGTTCAGTTCATTCCTGTCGGCATCAACCAAATTGTGTGCATCTTCAAAAGTATTGCCAGCCCCCTCAGCTACGCTCATTACATTGTATTTGCTTAACACCTGCTGGTTCATTTCCTGCAGGTAACCATGCAGGTTGCCCTGCATACCGTAATATTGGGTAAAGTTTTTTTCAAACCCATTTGGGAAAGCCGGAAAGGTGGTATCTTTTGCCGCAAACTGGAATGCATCCAGCCTAAAACCATCAATCCCTTTATCGCCCCAAAACTTCATGATATCGTATACTTCCTGCCTTAGCTTGGGGTTTTCCCAGTTAAGATCAGGCTGCTTGCGCGAAAAATAATGCAGGTAATAGGCATTGGTAAGCGAATCATATCGCCACGCATCATGGTTTACATCAAAAAGGCTGTAACGGTAAGGCGGTTTGCCTTTTTCGGCATTCCACCAATGGTAATATTCGCGGTAAGGACTGTTGCGCGAGCTGCGGCTTTTTTTAAACCACTCGTGCTCGTCGCTGCTATGGTTTACTACCAGGTCCATCACCAGTTTTATGCCGCGGGCATGCATGCCTTTAAGCATGCCATCAAAATCAGCCATGGTGCCAAAATCTTTCATAATGTCGCGGTAGTCGCTCACATCATAACCGTTGTCGTCATTTGGCGACCCATATATCGGGTTAAGCCAAACCGCATCAACCCCTAAACTTTTGATGTAATCAAGTTTGGCAATTATTCCTTTTAAATCGCCAATGCCATCGCCATCTACATCATTAAAACTGCGCGGATAAAGCTGGTAAACCACAGCCTCTTTCCACCATTTACGATCGAGGCTATCTTTACTGGGCAGGCTGTTTTGGGCACAGCTGTAATTACCGCCCAATAGCAAAAAGGCAGCACTTATGATAAGCGGGGTAAAAATCTTCATGGTTAGCAAACAACTAAAAAGCAGCAGGTTAAATTGGCGTTCCTGGTAATAATGTTCAAGTTATGACATTTTATGCATGCTTCAAAATATGTTTAAAAAACTCAGCAAATTAATAGTGTTAATGATACACATTTATACTTAAAAACATTAAATTTATACACTATTATAAACCCACTGCCTTACCCTTAAAAAGGCGCATCGATATATTAAATGAGAAGACTTTTTTTACTCGCGTTTTTATTTTTTACCATTAGCGTTAAAGCACAAACGCTAACACCGCGGCAACAATTTCCGGGCTTGTTTGAAGCTGTTCAGCTTGGCCAGATTTTTCCGGATAATAAAACTTTTGTAGATGCTGTGCCCAAGCAGGACCCGGCCATGGTCATGAAAGCCTACCAGGATGAAAAGGATAAACCC
This sequence comes from Mucilaginibacter sp. P4_C11, assembly GCF_056402115.1. NCBI lineage: Bacteria > Pseudomonadati > Bacteroidota > Sphingobacteriia > Sphingobacteriales > Sphingobacteriaceae > Mucilaginibacter > Mucilaginibacter sp. P4_C11. The sequence continues at coordinate 113,154 of NZ_JBFUIA010000007.1, forward strand.
GGCTTTGATATTAAAACATTTGTACTGGCACATTTTGATATGCCGGTATCGCATAACTCGTTTCAAACAGATATTGAAGCGGGCATCCGCAAACATATTGATACTTTATGGCATGTTTTACAGCGCCGGCCCGATGAGGCTAAACCATTTTCATCATCACTGGCCTTGCCAAACCCTTATATAGTACCGGGTGGCAGGTTCAGGGAAATTTACTACTGGGATTCGTACTTTACCATGCTGGGCCTGCAGGAAAGTCACCAGGTAAAGGTGATTCACAATATGGTGGAGAATTTTGCATACCTGATTGATAAATATGGCTTTATACCTAATGGTAACCGGGCTTATTACCTTACCCGGTCACAACCGCCATTTTTTGCTATGATGGTAAACCTGCTGGCCAAAAACGAAAGGGAGAAAGTATTGATCCATTTCAGGCCGCAGTTAATCAAAGAATATCTGTACTGGATGCAGGGCTGGGAAGGCCTGGCTGCTAACCAGGCCTCGCACAGGGTTGTAAAGATGGCAGACGGAGAACTTTTGAACCGCTACTGGGACGAGAGCGACCAGCCACGCGAAGAATCATTTGTGCAGGATGTAACCGCCGGCAAAGAAACCCAACAACCGCTGCCACAATTTTACCATAACATCAGGGCGGCAGCAGCCTCGGGGTGGGATTTCAGCACGCGCTGGTTTGATGCATCGGGCAAGCTGCCAACCATACAAACCACCAACCTGGTGCCAGTCGACCTGAACTGTTTGCTTTATAACCTTGAACTTACCATAGCCCGCAGCCTTAACCAAATTCAAAACGCCAAGCTGGCCAAGCTATACCGCGAAAGGGCCGCCCACCGTAAAGCCGCTATTTTGAAGTACTGCTGGAACCAAAAAACGGGCTGGTTTGATGATTACAACTGGCAGCTAAACCAGCTATCAAATGTACCTACGCTGGCAGCCGAATTCCCGCTGGAATTTAAGATTGCCACTGTTGAACAGGCCCGCCTGGTAGCCGAAGGATTGAAGAAAAATTTCCTGAAAGCCGGTGGCCTGGTTACCACCCTTAACTTTTCGGGCCAGCAATGGGATGCCCCAAATGGCTGGGCGCCTTTACAGTATATGGCCATTGATGGCCTGGAAAACTACCACTACAACGCCCTGGCCAAAGAAATTGCCACGCGCTGGCTACGCTTAAACATCCGGGTATTTAAACAAACCGGCAAGCTGCTTGAAAAATATAATGTGGTTGATACCAAACTTACCGCAGGCGGCGGCGAATACCCCTTACAGGATGGCTTCGGCTGGACCAACGGGGTATTGCTACACCTGATTAACCGGTACCATATTGATACCGAACATGAAAGCAAAGATTTGCCGGAAAACCAGAATTGAAAAAAGCAGAAGCTTAAGCCGATAAAAACAAGGCCAGGTTCAAGGAATTAACAAACAAGAGGAGGCACCTACGGAGCCAACCTCACCTGTCATTTACTATAAACACGGGGCTACGCTGTAGCCTAAAAAAGTGTATTTGTTATTATTAGGAATAATAACAAAGCAATTAATAAAACGGCTGTCCGGTAAGATACAGGGATCAGAACAAGGCCTCCAATGCTATTAAGTCTGCTCCATCGGAGCAAAACATTTGTAGCACATTGTAATTTAACATTTTTGCGTGCCGTAGGTACGCTACATAAGTTCCGTACCTACGGCACGGAGCATTATTTTTCTATTTTTTTCTACAAATGTCATACCCCTACAGGGTTGAAAACGCTTAACTTAATAGCATTGCGGAGACTCCGGCGGAGTCACGTGTTTATAGAATCAAAATGCTTTAATTTGGCTCCGTAGGTGCCTCCTTTAAATGCGGTTAAAGTAATTATTTAATAACGTAAGTGTGTTTATCCATCCCAACGCCGGTTATCTTTAGCGATTTCCAGTTGGATGGCAGCTTGCTTTTTAACTGTGTAATACCTGCGGGGGTTATATCTAAACCGCCAAAACCCATGAGTAAGCTTTGGATAATACCGCCCGCGCCTGTGGCAAAATAGGGATTGGTACCACCCTTGGTTTCGGCAATTACGCGGAATGGCGGGTTAAGGTTTGGCTCGTAAGCGTCTTTAAAAAAATGATATGCTTTATCGCCGTTACCCAGGCGGGCATATAACAGGGCAAAAACAGCCTGGGTCATGGCCGGGGTTCCTTCGTTGGGTACACGGGTTTCGTAGTATTCCAGGTCTTTTTTAATCTGGCCGGCATCGGTTATTGTTTTCAGCGGATAGGCCAGCAGATTAACATCTGCCTGCTTAATACCTTCGCCGTTGTAGGTGGCATGTTCGCGGGTTACGCCATTATCCATTTTCAGGATGGGGATATTTTGCGCTACCAGCTGCCAGTCGGCATCCGCTTTTTCGCCCAATATTTTGGCAGCGGCGGCAGCGTTTTGCAGGTTGGCAATGGCGGCAGCATTGGTAAAGGCATTGTTATCAATATTTTCGGCCCATTCATCGGCGGCTACTACATTTTTGATATCATAATGCCCGGGGCCATTACGTTCAACCCGGCTTGCCCAAAAATCGGCGGTGGCCGATAGTATGGGCCAGCCTTTTTCTCGCAGCCATTGTTTGTCCTGGGTTACGCAATAATAGTTCCAGGCAGCAAGGGCAACATCGGCAGTAATATGGTGTTCAAACGGACCGCTCAAGGCCCAAACAGGGGTTTCTTCTACCCCGCTGTCGGCACTTTCCCAGGGGAACATTGCCCCTTTATAACCATGCGAAAATGCATTTTTACGGGCGGCATCCAGGCGTTCAAAACGATATTCAACCATAGATTTGGCAATCTCGGGGTGCAGCACCAGCATAGCGGGATACATCCAGATATCGCAATCCCAAAAAATGTGGCCGTTATAACCCAAACCCGAAAGCCCCATGGGCGACGGCGAGTAAGCTGTACCCGCACGCGAAAACGAATACAGGTGATACAGCATACTATGTACATCCTGCTGCGCCTGCGCATCACCTTCAATCTGGATATCGCTGGCCCAAAGGTCGTCCCAGGCTTTGTTGTGGAATTTGATCAGGCGGTCGCGGCCTTCCAGTTTGGCAAAAATAGTGAGGCGTTCGGCCTCGTTTAACGGGTCGGCATGGTGTGCCGAAGTTATGGATGAGCCTGTAACCGCGTATTTATAAGTTTCGCCGGCGGCAATAGCCTTGCTAAATTTCATCAGGTGCATGTTATTATCCCACATCTCGTGAATAATGCGCGGTTCCTGGCCATGCGGCTCGTTAAATAAAAACGAAGTGGAGGCACATAACTGCATTTTGCCCGTTGGGCTTTTTGCTGTAGATGTTAACAGGCTGATGGTTACATGCGGCCTGTCAATCTCGTTGTAATAGTTTTGAACTTCCTTTAAGGCATCCGGCGCTTCCATTACGCTGGCCGATGTTATATTGATGGCCTTTTTGGCAATAACGGCCACATCCATCAAAACGGTAAAAGGCAGTTGGCGCAAGGAGTAGTAAGTATATTTGATGGTTGCTTTATCACCATAATCAAACGTGGTGGTAAAGGCTGCATGCTGCATATCCAGTTCCTGCTTAAAATTGCTGATATTTTTGGCATCAATACGTCGGCCATCAATCTCCAGGTACATGTTCAACAGGTTAAAACTGTTTAAAAAATTACTTACCCTGCCCCTGCCATACAGGTCATATGCCCCTGCAAGTACCACATTTTTTACCTTAAAAGGCTCGGGGGCCGATACAATACCTATCATCCCGTTGGCAACGGTGATGCCGTAATAATTTGCCGGATCTATTTTATCTGCTTTAACCGTCCATGGGTCTACGTCCTGGGCATTTGCTGCAACAGGAACAACAAAGGCCAGCAACATTAGCCATTTTGATAGCTTATTCATCATCAATATTGTATGTATTATTTTTTTAATTGCAGTTTTTTCACCACCAGCTGCCCAATTTCGGCGCCTTGTTTATTGCCCACAACACAGGCATTTTTAAAGTGGATACCACCCAACACCCGCGACATGGCTGCTGACTTCGCGGCTTCCCTAAATGATTTGAATGAGAGCGGTGCTATCCCAAATTCCATCTCCGACGAATCGGTATAGGCAAAATTATCACCAAACTTGCTGGTGAGTACCTCGGCCGCAGCCGATGATATTACCGCGTGCCCGCTGCTGTATTCCGGGAACGGCGGGGTTTGGATATACGGTCTCCAATCAGCATTAATGTATTTGGTAATAATAGTTTCGGGCCGCACATAGTTTGAGCGGTATTTTAAATACCAGCAATTGATAAAACCATCAAATAAGGCAATGGCAGTTTCGGCGTAAACACTTACTGTGGTGTTAAAATCAAGCTTTTTGGCACGCGTAACTGTCCCGGTAATATTCATCCAGTGGCCTCCCGGCGAAAACTTTTTGGTGGCAAATGAGGCATGGCCCACTACGTTCAGCTTAAATGCGTTGTCGTCCCAAAAATCAGCCTGGTGTTTTTGTTCGGTGGTAAGGCTGTCAACAATATTTTTCACTTCAAGCGCCTGCAGGTAAAACCTTCCGTTTTTGTTTTCAACATCAAAAGCCGGAGGATCTGGCGGGATTAATTGCGAAGCGGAATCCAAAACCATTGGCCTTATCTCGCCCCAGTGTGCTTCCAGTGCCTGGGCATACATAGGCGGCGTCGGGATCCAGCGGCCATCCTGCTGTTTTACCGTAAATTTACTTGCCGAACGGGTTTTTAAATAGTTATCGCCCTTGCTCCATTTCATAACAGATTTGGCCACCTTATTGGCATAATTCACCGATCCTTCAAACAGATCATTGGGCATGCCGGCATCTTTTGCTTTTTGTTTAAGCCCATCTACATACTGGTCCATACTGCCTTCCGGAAACGTTACCGCATTACCCACAAAGCAAAATGCCAGCAGGGATGCAAACTGGTAATCAACCGTGGTATCTTTTGAGGGCTTTGGTGTTGGCGGCAAATGTTTGATTTGGCCGGATAGCGACCTGAAATGCGCCGGATCGCCGGCCGCGATAACCTGGTAAGCCGCAATGTTGGCATACACATAATTACGTGAAGCAGTAACCGGCGGAAAGTTATTTTCCAGCACTATATCGTTCAGTTTCTTCACGGTAACACGGTACAGTTCAGGATCGTGCATTATTTTTTGGTACTCGGGCTTTTTGCAGGAAGAGAGTAAAAATAGCCCGCCCGCAATACAAAATAGAAAGGATCTCATAAATTATAAAATAGGTTAAAAAACAAGCCGGACAGAGCGTATAATCCTGCTGTTTTTTGCATTGATTGACAGCTAATATAGGCTTTTATATCCTATAGTCCGGCATATAAAAAGGGGTTTTTACGTGATTTTTTGGTGCAATTTAAGCTATCCGAATTTAACCAACCATTACAAGGCGGCAGCATTAATATCATTTGAATTGTACAAGTAACGGATTGATTGTTACAAACAGTTGTACCGTCAATATTGCCAATTTTGGATCATAAAAATTATCAAAATGGAGAGTAAAAGTAAAATAGCCTTGGTAACCGGTGGCAGCCGTGGCTTAGGCAAAGATATGGCGCTTCGCCTTGCCGAAAAAGGTATTGATGTGATACTTACCTACAACAACAAATTGGCAGAGGCGCAAGATGTTGTTAATCAAATTAAACAAAGCGGCAGAAAAGCGGCAACGCTGCAACTAAATACCGGCGACATTAAAAGCTTTGGCGCTTTCACTGACCAGGTTAAAGATATATTAGCCAATACCTTTGGTGTAGGCCGCATTGATTTTTTGATCAATAACGCGGGCATAGGGGGATATAAATTGATTGAAGAGGTTACTGACGAGTTTTTTGATGAGCTGCTGAACATTCATTTTAAAGGCGTTTATTTTTTAACGCAAGGCATCATCCCGCTGATGAATGATGGTGGGGGTATTGTTAACATATCCAGCGGCTTAACCAGGGTGTCTTTTCCACGGTCGTCGGTTTACGCTGCTATGAAAGGCGCTGTTGAAGTATTTACCCGTTACCTTGCCAAAGAGTTAGGTGCCAGGGGTATCAGGGCCAATACAGTTGCACCCGGTGCGGTAATGACAGATTTTGGCGGCGGTCACTTCCGGGCAAGTGAGGAAACACAAAAACAAGTAAGCTCGGTAACCGCATTAGGCAGGCCGGCTGTAGCCGAAGATATTGGCGGCGTAGTAGCCTTTTTGTGTACAGACGATGCGCGCTGGGTAAACGGGCAGCGTATTGAAGCTTCGGGCGGCATGCTTGTATAATAAAACTTAATAAAAAGCAGGGCGGTACTTGATGGAACAGTGCGCCCCTGCTTTTATCTGCCGCTAATGGCAATTGCTGATACCAATGCATTAAATTGCTAACTTTAAATTTCGGAAAAAGCAGCATGATCACCAATACATCCCTCGAAGATTTTTACCACCGGAACGGCGCACCTTTTCAGAATGGGACAAGTAAAGAGATTGGCCATTTCAACGTGTTTGCAGCCGAAAAATTGTTTGATAAAACGACAGGGACAAGAATAATGCCCTATAGCCGCAGGGCGTACTACAAAATTAGCTGGTTAAGAGGCAAAAGCAAAGCCGAGTATGCCGATAAGGTAATAGATATACAGAAAAACGCCCTCCTGTTTGCCACGCCCAAAATCCCCTATCGCTGGCTGCCCGAAGATGGTAACCAAACCGGCATGTTTTGCATTTTCACACCTGATTTTCTTTCGCCCGGCAAATCAGCGGTATTGTTGGATGAATTGCCCATATTTCAACCGGGGCAAGTACCGGTTTTCCAGGTTTCTGAGACAGAAATAAACGAAATTGAATACATTTTCAGGAAAATGCAGCGGGAGCTTGATGCCGATTACCAGTATAAATATGACCTTTTACGCACCCTGGTTTTAGAACTTATTCATTACGGGCAAAAACTACAGCCCATGCCGGCCATAAGTATCGCGCAAAACGCGTCTGAACGGATATCTTCCCTGTTTATCGAATTGCTGGAACGACAATTCCCGCTTGAGCCTCCACACCAAAAACTTGGTTTACGAACTGCCAAAGATTATGCCGACCGCCTGGCTGTGCATGTTAATCACCTTAACAAGGTACTAAAAGAGGTTACAGGCAGTACCACAACCGAAATTATTAGCAACAGGATAATACAGGAGGCCAAAATACTGTTGAAACAAACTCATTGGAGCGTAAGTGAAATTGCCTATGCACTGGGGTATGATGACCCTGCGCATTTTTCTAAATACTTTAAAAAACAAACTTCGTTTACACCAGTCGCGTTTAGATCATAGCAAAAAATATCCGCCTGCTTTTTATTTGGTATACCGCTGCTTATTTGCGTTTCAAATGCTGTGCATTGATCCATTATCTTTAAATTTGGATGCCCTTTTATAACCCAAATGAAGAAAACCGTACTGATAATTTTAGCTGCGATTGTAATTATTGTTGCCCTTATATATTTTATAATTCCATCTACCTTAACTGTAAGCAACCAATTAACTGTTGAAGCATCTGACGGCGTGGTAGCTAAATTCCTGGTACACCAGCACCGTTGGGAAAAATGGTGGCCGGGTACAAAAGTTAATGAAAAACAGTTTGCTTACGAAGGCGTACAATTTACCATTAATAAAACCACCAACAGCGGTGCAAATGTTGATCTGCAACAAGGCAATTTCAAACTTGATGCCGATATCAGTTATTTAGCCGAAGATTTCGCGGCCAAAATAACTTTGCAGGCCCAAAGGCAAAGCAGCCTAAACCCGGTAAAAAGGGTAATGGATTATTTTGCCGCGCGCGATCTTCAAAACAAAACAGGGCTGGTTTTAGCTCGCTTTAAAACATTTTTAGAGGATCAGAAAAACGCCTACGGTTATAAAATTTACATAAATAAAGTGACAGACCCGTTTTTACTGACAACAACCGCAAGCGCTGCTACCTACCCCGACATGCAAAGTATATATAGCAGTATCGAAAACCTGAAAAAGGAAGCTATTGCCAAAGGGGCCAAAATGACAAATTTCCCGATGTTGAATATCACCCAGGTGGGCAGTAAAGAATACCAAATTAGCTATGCTATCCCAATTGATAAAAAAATAACTCCGGGCAAAGGATCGATTATCAACAACCTGGTAATGGGTGGCAATTTACTGATAGCCGATGTAAAGGGCGGCCCCAATACGGTGAACGATGCATTTGAAGAAGTGAGGATTTACATGAAAGATCATAAACTGATAGCCCCTGCCATGCCCTTTGAATCCATGGTGACCGATAGGTATCTTGAAAAAGACACTTTAAAATGGGTTACCAAAATATATTACCCCATATTTTAAAGGCGATTATTGGGTAACCAACATCAGCCTGCCATCATAGGTTACAATCAGGTAATTGGTAGATGTTGCTCTTTTTATAGTACTGATGTACGGAAGCTCCTGGAAATTAAAAGCCGCGTTTACCATATAGCCGGGTGCCGAAAACTGTTTTTGCGTTTTATCATAATGCAAGCCAACCAGGCCTAAAGCATCGTATTTACCTTCGTAAGGTACCACACCCCAAAAGTTGCCGTTCAACAACAAATCCCCGGCTTTATTATTCGCACGCATAATGGAGCGGATGGGTGCCTGCTGGTATTGATAGGGCAAAACTTCAAATTTGGTAGCATGCAACACATCGCTTACAAAAATACTACTGAACTGATTTGCAGTTAAACGATTTTCTTCGTCCAGTTTATCTTTAAATATTTCGGCGGTGGTTTTATCGGCCATTTTTTGGTAGCTCAGCCATTCCTTTTTCAGATACGGTAGCTCCTGCTCCAAATCGTTTTTAGGGCGAAATGGATAGTATAGTCCTTTTACGCAGTAGGATAGTATCAAATCGTTTTTGCCATCCTTATCCAAATCGTTATTGTAAGCATATAATGGTTGTTCTGGCGATACATTGTATTTATTGTTGGTACCCCAGTTTCCTGCTACCAGGTCGGCTTTGCCATCACCATCCACATCGGCTACCATTACCGATTGCCACCAGCCTTTTTGGCTATCCAGCACCGACGATGAAAATTTATTCAATTTTTTACCATCATTCAAAAACAGCTGAATCGGCTGCCACTCGGCGGTAATTATCAAATCGGCCTTCCCATTGTGGTCAATATCAGCTGTAACTATATCCGTTACGTACTGAATGGCAGTAATATCATTGTATTGTTTATCATGACTCACCTCGAAATCCCCGTTACCCTTGTTAATCAAAATGGTCGACGGACGCGGTGCGGTGTAGTTGGTGTAAGAAATGCTGCCCGTCAATAAAACATCACTACGTCCATCTCTATTAAAATCAAACACGGCTATTTTAGCAGCTTGATTAACTATTTTGGGTAATGCCTTATACTCAAACTGGAAATTTCCTTTATTAATGTACAACCGTGGCGGCAGCAGCTTATCGCTTTCCTGTAAGGGGTGATTGGTGCTGATCACCAGCAAATCGGGTTTGCCGTCATTATTAACGTCGGCCCAAACTGCCTGGCCATCGCCGTAATCTTTAACCTGGTTAAATTGCGGCACCACAACTTTGGTATAGCCTCCGTTTTTGTCGGCTGCAAGCAGGTATTTTTCCTCGCCGGCAAAGCCGCCCACGTAAATGTCATCAATACCATCGCCATTAACATCTGCTACAGCAACAGCAGGCGTGTGCGGCAAATAAGTATGCGGCAATAACGAATAGTAATTAAAATCGGGCGTATCAAACGGCTTTAACTTTGCCAATAACTTAGCCTGAACCGGCGTATAATCAAAGGGTTGCTTATTACTGATAAATGTATTTATTACCGACGACACATCACCCGTTGATTGCGTTTGGGTGCTATCAAATTTCATTATCGTTTTAATCCCGGGCTTAAAATCCCTGATTAACTGCCAGCTGTTATCCGGCCACACCACCAATAGTTCTTCGGGTTTATCGTTAGGCAAAAAAGTAAAAAGCAACTCGTTGCTCAGGTTACTGGCGTAGGCATTACTGGTTTGAATTTCCTGGTGATCCAGCTGCTTACCCGATTTCAGGAAAAACTTTGTACCAATACCATCCGGATTGGCTTTAGTATATTTAACAGCATATTTCAAATATGCCGGCTTATCCGTCCCCCTACCTTCCATGGTGGTATTATCGTAAATGTAAGCCTGCTCGTCCATGTTGTTGGTTACAATTTCCAGGTCGCCGTCATTATCCAGATCCACCGCTACTGAGCCCGCCGAGATAGACGGCTTTTGCATATCATTGGTAAAAGATGCATCGGTAAATTTCAGCAGGTCATCTCCATGATAAAAAAAGTTGTGCACAGCACCATCGGGCATCATGTTTACCTTATCCTTATCAAATACACGGCTGGTTTTATATTCCTGTATCACGTTGGGGTTGCCCAGGTATTTCAGGTAATCCATATCGTTAAGCCGTTTTTTTATGCCGTTGCTAAAAAACATATCCTTGCGGCCATCCATATCGAAATCCTGCACCAGGGGCGACCACGTCCAATCGGTAGCCGATACGCCGCTGTACAAACTCATATCAACAAACTTATTGCCATTGCCAACATTAAGCTGCAGGCAGTTTTTTGAATACTGGTAATAATAGCCGGCATTAACCTCCTGGTTGTAAATATCCAGTGGCTCGTCGTTAATTGTCGACCGCAGCGCTTTCAAATCCTCGGGCAACATATCGGTGGTAAGCACATCCAGGTGCCCGTCTTTATTGATATCGCTGATGGTATTACCCATCGAGAATAAGCTGGTATGGCCGAAAGCATTTTTTAACTGTTCTTTAAAAGTGCCATCGTGCTGGTTGATGTAGTAATAATCCTGTTCAAAAAAATCGTTGCTTACATAAATATCGTCCCAGCCATCATTGTTCAAATCGCCAATGCTAAGGCCAAGCCCATAACCTATTGGGGCACTGTAAATGCCCGATTTGGCAGTAACATCGGTAAAATGCCCATTGTCGTTCCTGAAAAGATGGTCGCCTGCATCGTGGCTGTACTTAAACCTTAAGGTAGAATCGCCGTAGGTATCATTGCTATGTACCGATGAGGTGAGCAGGAACATATCCAGGTCGCCATCTTTATCATAATCAAAAAACGAAACCTGGGTTGAAAAGCCTGCAAAATCGAGCCCGTATTTGGCGGCAGATTCGGTAAACGTCAAATCGCCATTGTTGATATAAAGCTGATTTTTACCTTTAAAGCCTTTGTAACCCGAGACTACCGATACGTAAATATCTTTAAGTCCATCGCCATTGATATCAACAACCGTTACACCGGTTTTCCAGTTACCGGTACCCGCTACGCCTGCTTTGGCTGTAATATCTTCAAATTTTAAATTGCCTTTGTTAAGGTATAGTTTATCGGAGCCCTGGTTAGATACAAAATATAAATCCTGCAGGCCATCGTTATTAAAATCGGCAGCAGCTACACCCGCCCCGTTGTAGAAATACAGGTAATCGAGAATATTGACCGAATCGGAAACTGTATTTACGTTGACAAAATCTAACCCGGTTTCGTCAGCAGGCAATAATTTAAAAACGCCCTCGCCTGCCTTATTAGGCTTACAGGCCGATAGCAAAACCATCCCGATAAAACAGCTCCACAACAAAAACTTCGCCGGCAATGATCTGTATATTTTGTAAAACAACATTTTAAATATTAACGGAGTTTATAAGCTTTTAAAGGTTCGTCATTGATGCCAAACAGGTAGTATTTGCCTCCCGATGGATTTTTTATAGCCAGCGATGACCGCACCTGACCACGTAAATCAAACCCTGTTTTTGCCGGTGGCAAATAGGTAAAGCCATTTTTGTTATATTGATAAACCAAGCCGCGGTTGGCATCAAGCCGACCTATCTCGGGCTTAAAGCCATAAAAATTGCCAGCTAAAATTATTTTAACGTTGCCGGCGCTACCCATATCATCGCACAAAATGGTGTTTACCATAGATAACTGTGCATCGGCCGGGAGCAATTTACAAGTAAACTTTTTGCCGTTATTTAAAAATACGGCCGAGGCTAAAAAGTTCATTTCGTGGGTTTCGGCGCCTTCCAGCATCTCGGGGGTAAATACTTCATTAAAAGGTTTACCCGCATAATCCACATATTGTAAAAAGCGTTTTTTCAATATCGGCAGTTGTCCAACCAAATCGGGTTTCATATGAAAAACGTAGCTGACATCATCGCCGCGGTACATAGATGTTACGCATTCTTTTGTGCCATTGTTATCAAAATCTTTAATATAAATCTTCATCGGCTCGGTAAACGATGCCCTGAATTTAGCGTTTAACCCGATGTTGCCGCCAATAATATCCAGATGGCCATCACCATCAACATCGGCTACTTCCAGGCTGCTCCACCAGCCCTTGTAATTTGTCAGTTGGGTATCTTCGGTAAATTTACCCTTGTTGTTCCTGAAAATACGGATGCCCATCCAATTACCGGCTACTATCAGATCCGGGTAGCCATCTTTATCCAGGTCGGCCCATTTGGCCGATGTAACCATGCCCAGTTTGGTATCCTGCCCTAATACCGAAGCAGATACATCGGTAAAATGGCCATTACCATCGTTATGAAAAACGTATGATTTTGGCGAACAGCCATAAAGTCCGGGCACACTCCTGCCGCCAATAAACAAATCGGGGTGGCCATCGCCATCATAATCGGCCGATACGATCATCGACGCGTTAACCCCTGCATGTAAGGTACGGCTTGCATCACGATGGAAGTTCCCTTTGCCATCGTTTTCATAAAACCTGGGAAAATACACCGGTGTGCCTGCTTCATCGGCATTGCCCCCTACTCCAATGATGAGGTCCTGATCGCCATCACCATCAAAATCGGCAAATACAGCGCCGGCATTTTCAAGGTAACTTTGTTTAGCCAAATCATCGGGGATGGTTTGTTTAAAGCTGCCGTTTTTTTGTTGTATGTAGATAGCTGCCGCCCCATTTTTGGAACTGCCAAAATAAAAATCAGTTAAGCCATCGCCATTTATATCGGCGCTTGCCATGTAAGGGTTTTCGGTTGATAGCATTTGCAGCATCAGCCGCTCGTTATCAAAATCGATAAAATCATCTTCTTTGTGTTTGGGGATGCTATCAAACACAGCTTTGGTTACATCGGCAAATAATGATTTGATTATCGGCTTGTTCCAGTTATAATTAAGGTTTGCGTTGGCCTGGCTGCAGGTATAAACGCTATCGCATTTAACATTTTTAATGAGCTGATACTTACCGCCCGGCCATATTACCTGGAGCGAATCGACCTGTTTAAATTTACCTATACCAATAGTAAGTAAGTTGGGCGATGTGCAGCTTTGAAAACCACGGGTGGGCTGATTGTAATAAATAAGCGCGCTGCCTTTCATAAAGGCTTTGATGGTTGTGCCCACGCCAAAGGTATTTAACCCGGTGCCTTTTAGTTTTAGTTGAATACGGTGATTGCCATTTTTTTCGGCATTGCTTTTATAAACGTATACAGGCATGTTTACGTTATTAACCACCAGGTCGTTATCACCATCGTTATCAAGGTCGGCATAGGCGGCGCCGTTGCTGAAGGATGGCTTATCCAAACCAAAATCGGCTGCCTTATTGCTAAAAGTAAGGTTGTGATTATTGAGATAGGCGTAATTTGATAAAGGGGTTGATACCATTTTATCAGTAAAATCCTTAAAATCAAACTTTTTACGCCCTTCGGCTATCTTGGCCATGTTATCGCGATTGCCCAAAAATTCGATATAATCCTGATCGGTAAGGTCTTTGTAAATGCCGTTGGAGATAAAAATATCTTTCCAGCCGTCGTTATCCATGTCAAACATCAACGCTCCCCAGCTCCAGTCGGTAGCGGCTATACCCGAGTAAAAAGCAGTTTCAGAAAATGTTCCGTCGCCATTATTTACCTGCAGGCAGTTTTGCATGTACTGGTTATAATAGCCATCGTGCTGTTTGGCCTTAATTACATCGTATGATTCAAACGAGGTCATTTTTTTGAGGCGCTTATCGCCTTCGGGCAGCATCTCGGTAGTAAAAATATCATATTGCCCATCGTTATTGATATCGGCAATGTCCGATCCCATCGAGGCCAGGCTCAGGTGGCCCGTCTCGTTTTGGATATCCTCTTTAAAAGTCCCGTTTTTTTGGTTAATGTAGAGGTAATCGCGTTCAAAAAAATCGTTTGATACATAAATATCCGGGTAGCCATCCTGGTTTACGTCGGCAACGGATACCCCAAGGCCAAAACCAATATCGCTTGAAAAAATACCGGCCTGCTGCGTTACATTGGTAAAATGGCCGCCATCATTACGGTACAAACGCGCGCCGCCCAACGGATCAACTACGGTACGCAGGTTTTTGCTGAAATCAAAAGAGCCAATTGGCCTGAACGAGTTATTCAACACAAAGCAATCTAGGTCGCCATCGTTATCGTAGTCAAAAAATATGGCCTGGGTTGATAAACCGTTATCTACCAGGCCATATTTTTCGGCCTCTTCCTTAAACGTACCATCGTGCTGGTTAATAAATAATTCGTTCCCTTTTTCTTTGCCACGGGCGTTGCCGCTGTGGCAAACATAAATATCCAGCCATCCATCACCATTAATATCAACCATAGTTGCGCCAGTGCTCCAGTACTTGGTGCCTTTTACCCCAGCTTTGGCCGTAGCATTTTCAAATTTCCAGTTGCCTTTGTTTATAAAAAGCTGGTTGCCCCCGGTATTTGAAGTGAGGTAAACATCATTTAGCCCATCGTTATTAACATCGCCAATAGCAACCCCGCCACCATTGTAATAATTGCGGTAGCTAAATACATTGGTACGGTCCTTATCGGTTAACTGGTTTATAAAAGTTATGCCTGTTTCATCGTTAGGTTGTAAAGAAAACAACGTGTTTTTTTGACCGCCGTTACAGCTCCATAATACAACAACTCCTGCAAAAACTAAGGACCACTTTTTAAATAGTATCATATAATTGGCAAAAAACAAACGTAGCGGAAAATTTCCGCTACGTTCTGTTATAAATCAAATAAACCCCAATATATTAATAACCTGCGTTTTGTTTAAGGTTAGGGTTGGTATCCACAGCACGCTGAGGAATAGGGTATAAAGTTCTTGTTTTATCAGTTTTATTAGGGCGCTGATCAACCGGATCATTGAATTTTTCGAAACGGATCAGGTCATTCCTTCTCCATCCTTCATAATAAAGCTCGCGGCCACGTTCGGCTAATATATTGGCTGCTGTTAAAGCCCCCAATGCAGTAGCACCACGTGTTGTTCTTAAGCTGTTAACAATACCCAAAGCTGTTTGGCCGTTAGGATCGGTACCACCGCGCATAATAGCTTCAGCTTTCATCAATAATACATCAGAGTAACGTAAAAGGATGTATGTATTTGTAGCATAATCATCATTTACAGAACCATCTGGTTTAGGCTGAGGGAAATATTTAATAACCCTGATACCTTGTGCCTCTGTTGAATAATTTAAGTTAACATCCGGAGTAAAAATCAATGGAGCGCCACCACGTTGTTTTAAGGCAACATTTCCGGGACCGTATTGCTGGCCGATAAGGAAACCTGTTCTTAAACCATTGTACTCGGTTAGTTTTGGATAAGTACCACCAACACGCTCATCGCCGGCCTCAAAGCTGTGATAAAAATCGGCAAGGGTTGTAAAACCATTCCAGCTGCTTGGGCTTTGGTTGTAGTGCATACCCATTCTCCAACGGTTGTGGGTATTTGCAGGTGCATTTGTTGAGGTATTTATACGACCAAAGATGATTTCGGTACTTAACGTGGTGTTATCCCATGAAAAGTTATCAAAATATTTACCAGGACCATTTAAATGGAAACCTGCTGCAGTTACCGCGTTGCAATAGCCTATTACTTTGTTCATATCTGCCGCATCAAAAGTAAACGGACCGCCAACGGCTGTTGCTTTGTATACAGCTTTATTAAGGTAAACCTTAGCCAAAAGCGCCTGTGCAGCGGCTTTGCCGGCATGGCCAATGTCAGTAGGTGTGCCAAGGTTAGCTTCTGCAAATTCCAGATCTTTAATGATAAAATCTGTTGCTGCGCTACGGTTATAAACTGTAGGGATCGCATCTACCGAACCGGCAGGGTCTCTGAAAGGCGCCTGGCCGTAAAGATCAACTACTTCAAACATAAAGTAAGCCCTTAAAAAACTGGCTTCGCCTTTTACCTGGTTGGTTACACCAGATGCGTTGATAACCTGTGTAGCACGGTAAACACCTGTATTCAGCTCATCCCAGGTATCATTTACCTGGTTGTGAAATGCATCCCAGGTGTGGGTATGCAATTTACGCCATGTTCCAAAATCGCCCCAGTCAGTTCCCCTTGTTGGGCCCATCATTTCATCTGTCGGATGCTCTTGTAAAGCGTAAGTATTGGCTTGGTTTGATTGTCCGTTTAATTGCGAGTATACGCCACCAAGGTCACCGGAAGATCCATTACTTGCCGCCCTTACTTCCTTTGAACCATAAACCTTTTCATTCAGCTTTGTACAACTCATTGAGGCAAGCACAAGTGCTGCCAGGCAGGTTGTTCCAATTTTTATTGTTAATTTTTTCATATCAATATTTTTAAAATCCTGCATTAATTCCAAAAGTGTAGGTACGTGCCTTTGGATAGCCGGTATAATCAATACCTCTTGATGGCACATTGTTAATTTGTTTGTTAACGTTAATTTCGGGGTCAAGTCCTTTGTAGCCTGTAATTAAAGCCAGGTTTTGTCCGGTTAAGCTAAACCTAAGCGTTTTAAATATTTTGCTGTTTTTGATAGGGAATGTATAACCAAGGTTAACGTTTGATACACGTAAAAAGTCGCCTTTTTCTAACCAGCGGGTTGATACCTGGCCAGAGTTTAACGCATTTTCGTTAGTGAAAGCTACATCGTGCGATACGTTGTGGCCTGTAAGCAAGCTACCTCTGTAGAAGTAAGCGTTGGCAGTGTTATCATACACGTAGAAACCGGTAACCGCATTTAAGAAAACGCTTAAATTCCAGTTGCCATAAGTAAAGTTATTGGTTAAGCTGGCGGTAAACTTAGGAAGCGCGCTGCCTTGCAAAGTCTGCACGTCAATACCATTAGGATAAATACCAAAACCATCTTTATCTAACCCGTTGTATTGGGCCACTTTAAATGTGAACAATGGATAGCCGTTTTGGATAACCTGCGAGAACGCACCAGAAAGACCCTGACCGTTGATAGCTCCTGTTTGTACAACACGACCTGTAAAGTTCTGCACGTTGTTTTTCAGGAAGGTCATGTTATAATTAACATCCCATTGAAATTTTGAACTTTTAACAGCTTCAAGGTTTAAACCAATCTCTAAACCTTTGTTAATAACATTACCTGGTAAGTTAATCCAGATACCGGGAGCTGCTGTAGGTTGCGGGAACGCATTGAAAAACAAAAGGTCTTTAGTGCTTTTGTTAAAGTAATCAATGGTACCTGACAAGCGGCCACCAACAATTGTGAAATCAATACCGGCGCCGTAAGCAGTGGTTGTTTCCCATTTCAAATTAGGGTTAGGGAAGTAAAGCTGGCTGCTGTTACCTGCCAAATCTGTTTGGAATACAGATAATGACTGATAAGCAGGGAATTCCTGGTTACCTGTTTTACCGTAATTTAAGCGCAGGCTTAAATCATCAAATAAGCTTTTAGGAGCAAAGCTTTCATTAATGATTTTCCATTTAAGTGCCAAAGCCGGGAAAGTAGCGTATTTATGGTTCGAACCGAATTTAGATGATCCGTCGGTACGTACTGTAGCAGTCAATAAATACTTGTCTTTATAAGAGTAATTTAACCTTGCATAATATGATTGCAGTTCAGACTTGGTTGTATCGCCAAAAAGGGGAAACCTGTCTTTAAAATCATTCATATTTTTCACCAATACGTTTTTCGTAGAAGTTTGGGTCCTGATATCAATAAGGCTTTTGTTGTTGAATACCTGGTATGAATAACCGCCCAAAATAGTAAATGAACTGTTATCGCTCCATTTCTTTTCGTAGGTTAAGGTTTGCTCAGTGATCTGGCTGCTCAATTTCACAGTTTGCAAATCGCCCTGGCCAATTCCGGAAATTGAAGGAACTGTTTTGCCCCTGATGGTGCTGCTGCTGGTATAACCTTGAATAGTTGGATCATAAAAGGTAGTGCGTTTTGCCAGCGAGTAATCATTACCAAAAGTACCGCGATAGCTTAAGCCTTTGGCCAATTTTACAGTGATGCCTATATTACTAAGTAACCTGTTCACATTGTCGCTGTCATAGGTGTTATTCAACATATCAACCGGGTTAAGGTTGCTGCCATCAAAGTAATAAGTACCGTCGGCATTCTTAATCGGGTAGGTTGGGTTAAGGCCAATTGTAGCACCAATTAAACTACCCTGGAAACCAGCATCGTTGGTTACCGGGGCGTATTGGTTTTTCACATTTGAACCAGCCAGCGTAAGGTCTAATTTTACGACATCTTTAAATAACGACTGGTTGGCGTTCAAGTGACCGGTTAAACGTTTTAAACCAGATTTTTTGATGATACCATTTTGGTCATCGTAACCAAACGAAGCCCTGTAGGTAAAACCATCTTTAGCACCACCGAAACCAAGGTTAACGGTTTGCGAAACAGCTTTGCGAAAAATCTGATCCTGCCAGTTAGTGTTTGCACCTTTATTAATGGCGTTAGCATCGGCGCCTACACCCGCAACAGCCTTCAAAAAGTCGGGGCCATTCAGGATATCATAACGGCTTGCAGGGGTACTTAATGAAGTATTTTCTGAAAACTGGATACCTTGTCCTTTACGGCCTTTCCTGGTGGTAATTAATACTACACCGTTGGCGCCACGTGAACCGTAAATTGCCGAAGCCGAAGCATCCTTTAATATAGAGATGTTTTCGATATCGTTAGGGTTCAGGAAAGATAAAGGATTCCTGGCCGATGACATACCAATAGGGCTTGAGCCGCTTGACGCAGCATAGCTATCATTTGATACCGGCACACCATCAATTACATACAAAGGATCGTTACCGGCCCTGATAGAACCTGTACCGCGGATATTGATAGAAGCTCCGGCGCCTGGCTCACCGCTTGACTGCGTTACTGTAACACCGGCAATACGGCCCTGAAGTAATTGATCGGGGGTTGATATAACACCCTTGTTGAAATCTTTGGTACTAAGAGAAGCTACAGAACCTGTTGCATCTTTTACCTTTTGGGTACCATAACCAATTACCACTACTTCATTTAATGATCTACTTGAAGTTTCAAGGCTTACATTAATAGATGTGCGGCCATCGAGGTTTACCGTTTGGCCAACGTAGCCGATGTAAGAGAATTTAATTGCGGTAACGTTACCGGCAACAGATAATTTGTAATCACCATCTGCGGTTGTAATGGCGCCACCCGTAGCTCCTACGGCGGTTACCGATACTCCCGGAAGTGCTGATCCATCTTTCTTGTCAGTTACTTTTCCTGTGATTACTTTGTTCTGGGCCATTGCTGCGGCCGAGAAAAAGACAAATACAGCAAAGAAACATACTTTGAGTAAGTGTTTAAATTGCATAATTACTGAGATTTAGTTGAATTGGTTTAATTAACTGGTTTAGACTTTTTTGGTTTGATAAAATAACCTTTCAATTAGCGGCCGGCATCTCTTCAAGTATTTTTTAGTTGAAACCTTGATGAAAAAATACTTAATTAAACGTTAAAAATTCTCGTTTAAAACCAATTAACATGGCGTCAATGAGAACTTAACTAACAATACCGGCTACTGAAAATGTAATGGTTTATAATATTACACCTGAAAATCTTATGCAATTTAGTTATTAAAGCAGTAGAAAAATGTGATGTGGGGCACAAGATTGGCAAAACGCTGATAATTTTAAATTTATATAAACATTTTCGATGTTTTTATTTTTTATTGGTCTAGTTATCAGGTATTTAAAAAAAAATAGAACTATAAAAATATAAAGTTTTTATTACCTCTATTTTAACAAAATCCGGTACTAAATTATCCAAAAATTGCTTTTTGAACTTTATAAATGCTTATCGGGACATCTAAAAATTAACTGATGTCAAATGGTTTGATATTCATGATGCGTTGTTCAAATTGTTCGGGGTGTAGTGATTTGGCTTTGATGCGCATTTTATAAACGTAGATGGTATTCACCGAATATTCTAATATTTTAGCAATAGTATCGTTATCGGCAATACCCATTCTGATAAGCGCGAATATTCTTAAATCGGTATTCAATAACTCATCTTCCTGTGGCCAAATCTGATCCTTCTCGTCAAACAGGCTGTTGAATACGTTAATAAAGTTTGGAAATATTTTCACAAAAATATGGTCAAAACTATAGTATAAACTCTCACGTTCTTTTTTAATATCTATATTATTGATGAGCGAGGTAATGGCATCGTACTTTTTCATCGAAATTTTAGCTTCGATAGAAACCTTCAGGTTCTCGAGCTTTAATATATACCCCGATATCGCTTTAAAAAATTGCCCGATATACTCTTCCTTAATTTTGGCGTCTACCAGTAGCTTGCCGTTTATATCGTTAAGCTGTACATTTTTCCCTTCAATTATCTTTTCCTTGGTTTTTAGTTTTTTAAGCTGTTTTACAATCATCACCAGGAAAAATACCACCAACAATGCCAGGGCAGTTAATGTAAGCAGCAGGATCAGGAAGCGGTTTTTTTGATGTTCGGAGTTATTAAGTTCGGCGGCGGCAATAATTGGCAAAATAGACCCTATCTGTATTTTTCGTTGCCTTGCGCCATAAAAATCGGCATCTTCTTTAGCCAATTGTATAAAACTGTAAGCATCTTTTATATTACCCTCTTTATATAAAAGGTCGGCCAGGGTATAAAGAGCAACCGTTTCACGGGTAGATGACTTAATATCGGCGATGGCCGATTGAATCATCAGGTTAATCCCCTCTTCTTTTTGATTATCCTGCAGGTAAATCATCCCTAATGAGCAGGAAACCATTGCTCTTAAGTGCATGGTTATCACCATGTCTTTTTCAAGCAGCTTACCAAACCAAACTTTACCCTGAATGTAGTTACGTTCCTGCAGTTTTTGTAAACCCAGCAGGTAATTACGGCTCACAAAGTCATCGCCGCAAAAAGATATTGCCGAATCAATTGATTTATTGCCGGCTGTAATGTAACCGGGCGTAAAATATTTATCGTTGCTATAATTAGCTATATCGTAATAACACCTGCCCAAAAAAAAATAATAGTCAATTTTGGCAGGGTTCTCCAAAACCTTAACATCAACCTTGTGCAAATAATCAAAAGCTTCATGAAACATGCCCGATGATAGCAGGATGAATGCCATTTTTACATAGCTATAATATTCACCCTGCTTATCGCCCCGCTGCTTACTTAAGCCTATCATCTTATCCACGTAAACATAGGCCGAATCAAACTGGTACCCCTTATACTCGCTGTAAATGCTGTTTAATGTAGAAAACTGCGCGTCGTAATCATCTTTGGATAGCCTCGATCTGTATAATTTCAGCTTGTTAATCCGCAACTCTTTAGTATGCTCATAAGTGCTTTTTTTTCCAATCTCGGTTTTTAATTCTTCAAGTAAATTATTTGTAGTATCAGATGCAAATATTGACAAAGAAGTTAATAACAATAAGAAACAGAAAAAATACTTCATGCTTATATAATTCAAAGGTTTAAACAAATTGGTTAACCCGCCCTCCATGGAACAATATTCAAGTAAACTGTAACCGCATAAAAACAACTCCGGCACAGGTTTTCTTTTTATTTTACTACTATGAAATTGAAATTACGGGTTTATATCTCAAAGATATATAAAGGAGCAGTCTTTACGGCTTACTTTATTAACATTATTAAACCCTACAGGCGTATTGGCAACGCTGCTCTGGCAACGTATTAAAGCGAGCCTCCCTCTACCAGAACGGAGTTGATTTTTATCTCCTGTGTCCCGGTATTTCCGGCTATGCATGCCATCATTTTCACAAAAGCGCTTTTTGCCAGTTTAAAGCCGCTGGTTTCAATATAGGTAATTTGCGGATAATAAAATGTGGGTACCTGGCCCTCACTTATAGCTATAATACCTATATCGCCAGGTACATGTAACTGTAAGGTTTGCACAGCTTTCATAACCCCTATCAATATCTCATCGCTCATGCAAAATATGGCATCCGGCAGCTGCCGGGCTAACTTATTCATTACAACCTCAAAAGATTTATTTATTGAGCCCGCGTGATGAATGGCTAGCCTAACTTCGGGATTAGCCGCCCGCAATGTTTCGGTAAAAGCAGATAGCCGTTTTTTGGTGATAGATAGCTCCTCATTGCCAAAAACGGCCAGAATATTTTGTTTGTTTCTAGCTATCAGTGTTTTGGCAGCTATGGTTGCCGCCATTACATCATCAACACATATTTTAATACAGCTTTCGGCCGCGGGTACTTTATCAAAAAAAACAATAGGGATATGATGATCACCTTGCTTAAAAAAGCTGCTGATATCCGTGGTTTTAGTAGTTATAGAAATAAATATGCCCGAAACCCTCCCCTGTCGGCATCGTTTCAGGTTTTGCTGCTCTATCAACGGGTCGTCGCCAGATTGCAGCATCATTAACGAATAACCGTATAGCCGCACCTCTTCTTCGAGCGAGCTGATGAATGACTGGTAAAAATCATTGGCAATTGTGGGTATAATTACTGCCAACTCCTTGCTTTGGTTAGTCCGAAGATTAATTGCGTAGGTGTTAGGCTCGTATTCTGCAACGGCAGCAAGTTCTTTAACCTTTTGCCTGGTTTCTTTTGAGATGTCCGGATGATCTTTAAGTGCCCGCGAAACTGTGGAGATACTTAAATTAAGCATCTCGGCAAGTTTTTTTAATGTTATATCAGGCATGGAGTTGGCTGTTGGTAATCGGCAATTAAAAGTAGTACATTTTTTCGATTTCAATTTATCTATATCCTTTTAACGCGTTAAGCAACGCTTATGCACTCGCACTCAT
This sequence comes from Mucilaginibacter sp. P4_C11, assembly GCF_056402115.1. Lineage (NCBI taxonomy): Bacteria > Pseudomonadati > Bacteroidota > Sphingobacteriia > Sphingobacteriales > Sphingobacteriaceae > Mucilaginibacter > Mucilaginibacter sp. P4_C11. The sequence goes on from NZ_JBFUIA010000007.1 coordinate 136,234, forward strand.
TACTTTCATCCAGCATTATGGCCGGCGTTTCCTAACTATTTTTCAACAACAAACATTATCGCAAACGTTTGCGGGCTGTTGCAAACCTTATTCTGGTTGTGGTTCGTATAAAACGTGAAAGCTAAACCTTACTTTTAAAAAAGTATTACCAATTATAACCTGTTACCTTTTTGCCAGTTAAATTACCAAAGACATGAGCATATATCATACTGCCTCCGTTTTTTCATTTTTTTGCTATACTTATCTTTTTGAAATAAGCGAAATAGCTTTTTTAAAAAATATACCTGCGCTTATACTTCACCCCTCCTCGCCATACACCGTTTTGGCTATAGCCCTCACGGTATCAGTATTGATATCGGTTACCTCTATATGCAGAGTTTTTGCATTATCAAAGCAAACAAAGTTGCAGCAGAATATTATAGCGGGCCAGCAATCGAGGCTACTTAGTTTAAACGCCATAATTGAGCAAAACGGCCAAAGTAAAGCCGACCACATAGGCCACTTTGTTTGCCTGGTATCTGACTATATTACCAAATTTGAGAAGCTGCACCGAAGCATAAAACGCAATGCCGACGTAAAAACCTACCGGGATATACTGCCATTTTTCAATGAAACAGACATTAAACAGGAACGCAAATCGCTTTGCCGCGACTTTGACAAGTACTTTTTAAAGGCCTTCCCCAATTTTGTTATGGAATTTAACGCTATGCTGAAAAAGGACGACCAGATATGGCCAAAACGTATCGGCCAGTTAAATACCGAACTGCGCATTTTTGCCCTCATGAAATTGGGCATTACCGATTGTGAAACGATTGCTGGCATCTTAGAATATTCGGCCAATACCATCTACGTTTATAAAATGCGCATCAAGGCCAGGCTCAATGTACCTGCCGACGACGCTGATGGGGTTACGCTATTCAAAGCTTCATTTGATGAAGCCGGCCGTTACGTCAAATCCGCTTAAATATGCCATACTTTCTTAACTTATCACCATTTAACAACCATCCATGTCCATTTTAAAACCCCGTTTAAGTTTCTGGCAAATCATTAACATGAATGTCGGTTTTTTTGGCATCCAGTATAGCTTCGGGCTTCAGCAAACTGCTATAAATCCCCTGTATACTTTTCTGCATGCCAGGCCCGAAGATCTGCCACTGCTCAATTTAGCAGGGCCAATGACAGGTTTGCTCATCCAACCTCTTATTGGAGCGCTGAGCGACAGAACATGGCACCCGCGCTGGGGCCGGCGTAAACCTTTCTTTTTAGTAGGCGCCATTTTTTGCAGCCTTTGCCTTTTTGCGTTCCCCTTTAGCAGGGCGTTATGGATGGCTGTTGGTTTACTGTGGATATTAGATGCAGCCAATAATACCGCCATGGAACCTTACCGCGCATTTATAGCTGATAAGCTGCCCGAAAAGCAACGGGCCTTCGGCTTTTTAACACAAAGTTTTTTTACAGGCCTCGGTATTACCCTGGCCAATTTATCGCTTGGCTTTTTTAAAAACATCATATCGGGCAGTACAAAAACCAGCGATGGGCAATCAGGTATCCCCTACTGGGTTTTCGGGTCGTTTTTTGTGGGCGCCATCTGCTCCATTGTTTCAGTCGTTTGGTCGGTTACCACCACGCCCGAGATCCCGCCTACCGAAGCTGAACTGACCGAACTAAGGAGCAGGAAGAAAGGGCTTTTTGAACCTATAAAAGAAATTTTTGCAGCCATTAAACATATGCCCGGCATTATGTGGAAACTGGCACTGGTGTACCTATTTCAATGGTATGCCATGTTTTGTTACTGGCAGTTTGTATCGTTAAGCATAGCAAAATCGGTATTTCATACCACCCCCGATGGTAATAAGGAACTGTATGAGCAAGCCGTTGTATGGGCCGGCAAAGTAAACGGATTTTATAATATAGTTACTTTTTGCTCGGCATTCGGTTTGGTTTGGCTTGCTCAAAAATTCAGTGCCAAATATGTACATATAGGCTGCCTGCTCATGGCGGGTGTAGCCTTGCTGATATTCCCGCACCTTACCGACAGGAATTTGTTGTTTGCGCCAATGGTGGGTTTTGGTATAGCCTGGGCCAGCATGATGGGCGTGCCTTACATTATGGTAATAGGCAGCATCCCCAAGGAACGGTATGGCGTTTACATGGGCATCATCAACATGATGATTGTTATACCTATGATATTACAAACCATTAGCTTTGGCTTTATTTATAAAAATTTCCTGGGCGATAACCCATTAAATTCCATCACTTTTGCCGGGGTATTATTATTAATAGCAGCTACAGCTACCATACGCATTAAAAAAGATACCATAACAGATGATGTAATAGTACCAGCCGGGGCCGGGCATTAATTATATTTATATCGATAGCCTGTTTTATCAACCCATTTTTGGATAAAATTTTATAATCGTGTACAACCATCAATTACATCAGCGGGTTAACAGTATTTTAAACCAATACAACCTTGACATAGCCGGCACCGACAACGCATTTTACATACGGCTGATGACCAGCGCCGATACCATACAAGACCTTTATCACGAGATCTACGGCAGCCATGCGGCTGCGGCACCAGTATTTGAACAACTGCTTTTAAATATCACCAAGGCTTATGCAACCAGGCCTGCGGTGTTTAAAAATAAAGACGAGGCAAAGATTGCAAAGGACAATTGGTTTTTAAGTAACCAAATTACAGGCATGAGCCTGTATGTAGATAGATTTTGCGGCACATTAAGCAACCTGGGCAATAAGCTGGCCTATTTTGGAAAACTCGGGGTAAATTTTTTGCACCTGATGCCCCTATTTGAAAGCCCGCCCGCTGCAAGCGATGGGGGCTACGCGGTTTCCGATTTCAGAAAAATAGACGAGCGATTTGGATCACTGGCCGATTTAAAGCGGCTGCGCCGGAAAATGGACACCAAACAAATGTACCTCATGACGGATATTGTGCTTAACCATGCATCCAACCAGCATGAATGGGCATTAAAGGCAAAAAGTGGCGACCCTAAATACCAGGATTATTTTTACATGTATGATGACAGGGTAATTCCCGATCAATATGATCAAAGCATGCCCGAAATTTTCCCGGAAAGTTCGCCCGGAAACTTTACTTACATACCGGAGTGTGATAAATGGGTAATGACGGTATTCCATCATTACCAGTGGGATTTAAATTATAGCAATCCGGCTGTGTTCCTGGAGATGTTGGATATTGTATTTTTTTATGCCAACCTGGGTGTAGACATTCTGCGGATTGACGCGCCGGCGTTTATCTGGAAGCAACTGGGTACCAATTGCCAAAACCTGCCGCAGGCGCACGTATTGTTGCGCCTTATTAAGCAATGCGTGTTGGTAGCAGCGCCGGGCCTGGCGCTGCTTGGCGAAGTCATTGTGGCCCCCGCCGAAATCATGAAATACTTTGGCAGCGGACGGTTTGCAGCCAAAGAATGTGATTTTGCCTATAACGCTACCCAAATGGCACTACAATGGGATATGCTGGCTACCGGCGATACCCGTGTAATGCTTGCCGCACAAAACCAATTATTACAAAAACCATACGGCTCCTCATGGATTACGTATACCAGGTGCCATGACGATATTGGTTTAGGTTACGACGATGAAATGATCAGGAAAGCCGGTTATGACCCGTATCGGCACCGCCGGTTTTTGCAGGATTATTATACAGGAAATTTTGTGTCGAGCCCATCGGCAGGCGCTTTATTTTCGGCGAACCCCCAAACGGGCGATGCCCGCATCAGCGGTTCGCTGGCTTCATTATGTGGCCTTGAAAAGGCTATAAAACGTAATGATACTGGGGCAATAAACACCGCCGTTCAAAAAATTTTACTGATGCAGGCACACAGCTTTTTTCTTGGCGGCATACCCATGATTTTTTATGGCGATGAGGTAGGTTATACAAACGACTACTCCTATTTATCCGATGAGGCTAAAAGTTATGATAACCGGTGGATGCACCGCCCGGTAATTGACTGGCATAAAAATGAACTGATAAATACCCTTGGTACGGTCGAAAATATTGTTTTTTCGGGCACTCAAAAGTTAATCGCTATCCGCAAAAAAATACCTGCTGTGGCCGATCATAATAACCTGGCTTGGTTTAAGCCATATAACATTCATGTAGCGGGCTACTCACGGGCCTACAATGGGCAGGTGTTTTATGGGGTATTTAACTTCAGTAATGAAGTATGCTACCTGTCCTGGGCAGCCTTTGGATTAAACCAGGGCAGTACCACAAAGTTAACGGACCATTGGTCGGGCAAAAACTATAACGTTACCGATAGCGATGACTACCTGATAATTGAGCCCTTTGGTTTTCATTTAATGGGGGCTTTACAGCCTTAATCGCGCAATATTTTGACGACCATTGGGCAGGCCATGTCCCGCCCAATAGTCGTTTTGATTTTGTAGCAACTATCACCTTGTACCGTGACCATCGTCATACTTTTGCCGTAATAATTTAGCCAATTTTACTCCCGGTTAAACGGCAAAAAATGAAAACAATATTGATTCCTACCGATTTTTCAGAGAACGCCCGGCATGCAGCCGAATATGGCTACTATCTGGCTAAACAAATGAGGGCAAACGTATTACTGTGCAACGCGGTTATTATCCCGGCAGAGATACCGCAAGCAGGATTCACGGGCTGGCTTGGGGGAGAAAGCGAATTATTGATGGAAGATAGTACCGATGAGTTACAGCGCTTAAAAGCCCATCTTGAACTCATTGACCGCACAGACACCTTTAGGCCCCAGGTGGGCTATGTAAATGACGCGGGTCGGGTTACAGATGTGGTGAACACCAACTGTTCCGCGGCCGACGTTGCTCTGGTTGTTATCGGGAAGCACGCCGCCAGCGGCTGGAGTGGCTTTTTATTGGCAAACCACACCAACGCGCTTATTGATGCCGTCAAAAAGCCGCTGCTGGTTGTTCCGCGCCAGGCACGTGTAGAGATGGTTAAAAAGATTGCTTTCGCCACTGATTTCAACAAAATAGGGAAAGACATTAAATCGATATATGAATTGATAGCATTAGCCCGGCCCCTTAATGCCGAAATTCTGCTAACCCATGTCTACACCGAAAAGCACCATTCTCCCGCACTCCAGTTATTGATAGATCAGTTGCTCACCGAACTATCAAACAAAGCCAACTACCCGCACATTTATTATCGTGCGTTAGAAGATACCACTGCCGAAAGGGGCCTCACCTGGCTTTGCAAACACGGACAGGTAGCTATACTGGCTATGAACCATGGCCCCTATAGCTTTATTGATGATGTTTTAAACTTAAGCCACACAAAAAAAATGGCTGCCCACCTTTCGGTTCCCTTGCTGGTTTTCCAGGCGTAATTAGTTTGGAAGCCAGCTGAATAAACGCGTAAATTTGGGTTAACATAACTTAACACATTTTAAATATATTTTTTATAACTATTTAATAGTCAATATTTTATATTTTATCATGGTTAACACTAAACTGATCGTGCAATGCAGAAGCATCCAAATGTTTGTGCCTGTTGTTGGCCAATACAAGTCCCTTTGGTACCTGGGGCATTTAACCACTGTCGGCCAATAAAAACAAGGTATCATTTGATGCTTGTATCTTCCAGACGGTATAAGCTTATTCTGTTAGTTATTATTAAATAACAGCTTATCGCCGTTAAGTATTTAAACGCGTTTGCCATAATTCTACCACCTTAACATTTACCACAAAATTCTATCACAAATAGACCAGGAAAATTCAAAACATTTCAAAGGCCATCCGGTTGTACCTAAGGATATGATATACATCACTATTTATGGTCATGAGCGTCATTCCCCAAGCCGGTAGTAAGCTATAGCTTTGCATTGTAGTCCATTTTAAAACTGCATGATTAAATAAGTATGGCGGTCTCCTTAAATACTTTTCTGTTAACCATTAATTGCGGTTCATCCAGCCTTAAATTTAGTTTGTACCATTCAAGCTCGCTACAGGAAGAGTTATCGGGCAGTGTAGATGCCATTGGCAGTGCAGCAAGTAAACTTGTAATAAGTAAGCAGGAAAAACCGGTACCCGGCCAGGCCGGCGGATTTAAAAACCTGGCTGCAGCGGTGAATGCCGTAATCCGTTGGATTAAACAAAGCCAATATAACAATAGCCTGTTGGCTATAGGGCACCGGCTGGTACAGGGCGGGCCAAACCACCGGGCACCGCAACTCATAACAGATGATTTGCTAAAAACCCTGCGCCAATATGTTTACCTGGCCCCCAACCATTTGCCCGATGAAATTAAAACCATCAAAGCTTTTCAAAAAGCTTTTACGCAGTTACCCCAGGTAGCCTGCTTTGATACCGCCTTCCACGCTGATATGCCCGACGAGGCTAAATATTACCCCTTGCCCGATAAATACCGGGAACAAGGCCTGCTGCATTATGGCTTTCATGGCCTTTCGTACGAATACATTATGCAAAAACTGGCTGCCGATGGTATTGATGTAAATAAACAGCATATCATTATCGCGCATTTGGGCAATGGCGCAAGCATGGCCGCGGTCAAAAACGGAATCAGCGTAGAAACTACCATGGGCCTTAGCCCTATTGGCGGCCTGGTAATGGGCACCCGTTCCGGCGATCTTGATCCGGGCGTAGTACTATTCCTGCTGAAACAAGGGCAATTAACAACCACGCAGCTTGATACACTACTCAGTAAACAATCGGGGTTAAAGGCCATTGCCGGCAAAAGTAATGTGCAGGAATTACTGGGTATGGCTGCTCATGATGCCAAAGCCCGCGCTGCAATTACCACCTTTTGTTACCAGGCACGCAAGTTCATCGGTTCGCTGGCCGCAGCTATGGGTGGGTTAGACCTGCTGGTTTTTACCGGCGGCATAGGCGAGCATTCGGCCGTTATCCGGGAAATGATTTGCCGCAACCTGGATTTTTTAGGCATCCGCATCGACGACAAATTGAACAACCATCACAAAGAAAACATAGAATCATCAACAAGTAAGATTAAAGTGATGGTGCTAAAAACTAATGAAGAAGCAATGATTGCACAACATACACAAACCACTATTTTAAAATAAAAACTCACCATGGAAACCGAAATATTAGATATAGAACAGGCTGAATTATCGACCGAACTATTAAGAAAAATACATGCCTACTGGCGCGCGGCAAATTACATATCGGTAGGGCAACTATACCTGCACCACAACCCATTGTTAAAAGAGCCCCTCAAGCTCGATCATGTAAAAAACATGCTGCTGGGGCATTGGGGAACTACACCCGGGCAAAACTTTATTTATACGCACCTCAACCGGATCATTACTCAATATGATCTGAATATGATCTATGTTTCGGGGCCGGGGCATGGTGGCCCGGCTGTTGTTGCCGGCACCTACCTGGAAGGAACATACACAGAAGTTTATCCTGATATTACGCAGGACGAAGAAGGCTTGCGTAAACTGTTTACCCAGTTTTCTTATCCCGGCGGCATATCCAGCCACGCTTCGCCGCAAACGCCGGGCTCTATTCACGAAGGTGGCGAGCTGGGTTATTCCCTTAGCCATTCATTCGGCGCGGTGCTGGATAACCCCGATTTGATTATTGCCTGCGTTGTAGGCGATGGCGAAGCGGAAACCGGCCCGTTGGCTACAGCCTGGCATTCCAATAAATTCCTTAACCCGCTTACCGATGGTACAGTATTGCCTATACTGCATCTGAATGGTTACAAAATATCTAACCCTACGGTTTTAGCCCGCATTACCCACGAAGAGTTGGAGCAGCTGTTTCGCGGCTATGGTTGGAACCCCATTTTTGTGGAAGGCGAAGATCCGGAGCAAATGCATAAGGATATGGCTGTGGCGCTTGATTACGCTGTTGACCGTATTAAACAAATAAAATATGATGCCGAACAACCCAATACTGAACGCCCGCGCTGGCCGATGATTGTATTACGGTCGCCCAAAGGTTGGACAGGGCCTAAGGAAGTAGATGGTCATAAAATTGAAGGCAACTTTAGGGCCCACCAAATCCCGCTTGCGGTTTCGGCAAGTACGCCACCGGCACATTTGCAAATGCTGGAAGACTGGATGAAAAGCTATCATCCCGAAGAGTTATTTGATGAGCAAGGCAAGCTTATGCCCGAACTGGCCGAACTGGCGCCAAAAGGCGAACGCCGGATGGGTGCCAATCCGCATACCAATGGCGGCAATTTACTGCGCGACCTGCGCCTGCCCGATTTTAAGGATTATGCCACCGTGGTGGAAAGCCCCGGCGCTGACGGCGAAGGCGATACTTATGTGAGCGGCCGTTTTCTAAGGGATGTGATCAAAGCAAACCAGGAAAAGCGAAACTTCAGGATATTTGGCCCCGATGAAACGGTATCAAACCGGCTGGATGCTGTATTCGAAGTAACCAACCGCCAGTGGGCTGCGCCAATAATTCCGTACGATGAATTCCTGGCGGCAGATGGCAGCGTAATGGAAATGCTGAGCGAGCACCAGTGCGAAGGCTGGCTGGAGGGCTACCTGCTTACCGGAAGGCATGGGCTGTTTAATTGCTATGAAGCCTTTATTCATATCGTCGATTCGATGTTTAACCAGCATGCCAAATGGTTAAAAACAACACTCGAACTGCCCTGGCGCAGGCGCATAGCATCGCTTAATATCCTGTTAACATCTACCGTTTGGCGGCAGGATCATAACGGCTTTACCCACCAGGACCCGGGTTTCCTGGACCATGTGGTAAACAAAAAAGCCAACATTGTGCGGGTTTATTTACCACCCGATGCCAACTGCCTTTTATCGGTAATGGATCATTGCCTGCGCAGCTATCATTATGTAAATGTTATTGTAGCAGGTAAACACCCGGCACCACAATGGCTTAATATGGAGCAGGCGGTTGAACATTGCACCCGCGGCATAGGCATCTGGAATTTTGCCAGCAACGACCAGGAGGCCGAGCCTGACGTGGTGATGGCCTGTAGTGGCGATGTGCCAACCTTAGAAACGCTTGCAGCGGTTTCGATTTTAAGGGAACACATGCCCGAGCTGAAAATAAGGGTTGTTAACGTGGTAGATTTGTTTAAACTTCAAAAAAGCACCGAACATACCCACGGTCTTAGCGACAAAGATTATAACGCGCTATTTACCAGCGATAAACCTGTGGTATTTGCCTTCCATGGCTACCCATGGCTGGTACATCGCTTAACTTATAACCGCGCCAACAACGTGAATATGCATGTGCGGGGGTATAAAGAGGAAGGAACTATCACCACCTCTTTTGATATGACGGTACTTAACGAAATGGACCGCTTTCACCTGGTGATGGATGTGATTGACCGCCTGCCACAAACGGGCAGCAAAGGCGTTTACCTTAAGCAGCAGCTTACAGATAAGCTAACCCAGCACAAGCAATATATTAAAGCTAACGGCAAGGATATGCCCGAAATACTTAACTGGAAATGGAAACAATAACGCAAGAGATAACCGTTAAGCCCGATATGCATACCTATTACCGCAGCTATTGCGTTGATAGAAATGACACCGGGATAAAAACAATACCGGCAAATGATTTTAAACCGATTAGTTCCCGATTGATAGAACGGAACAACGCAGTTTATACTTTGCAACCGGGATATGACCGCTACTATCAAACAACCAGCCTGGTAGCCGCCATGGAAAAAGCAAAAGAAGGCGCGCTTGCATGCATAGACGCCTTGATTGACCAGGGTGAGACCGGCAAGCCGGCATTGTTGCAATACCGGATAGACCACTACGAGGATTTGCATGTAAACCTGGTTGATGCCAACATTCAATTGGTTGAGCAGGAGATAACAGAGGACAGGTATTTTAAATGGACACCGTATAGGATTAAAGGTTAAATATGCTCAGTAAACAAGAAATATTTGGCTACGAGCCGGATCAAAAATATAAAACACCGGTCGCTTATTTTTCGATGGAATTTGCGGTTGACCAGGCTTTAAAGATCTATAGCGGCGGACTGGGTTTTTTGTCCGGTTCGCATTTAAGGAGTGCTTACGAGTTGAAGCAAAACCTAGTAGGCATTGGTATGCTGTGGAAATATGGTTATTATGACCAGGTAAGGGATGGCAACGGCTTTATGAAGCCGGAATTTATTGAAAAGCACTATTCCTTTTTACAGGATACAGGCATTCTTTTTACTGTACAGGTGCATGGCGCGCCTGTACATGTCAAAGCCTGGTTGCTAAAGCCCGAAACATTTGGTACCGCACCCTTATTTTTATTGAGTACCGATGTTCCGGAAAACGATGAATTATCAAGGTCTATCACCCACGTACTCTATGATGCTAACGAGGCAACCCGTATCGCGCAAACTATTGTATTAGGTATTGGCGGCGCTACGCTGCTGGATATTTTAGGTTTTGAACCGGATGTTTACCACATGAACGAGGGGCATTCGGTATCGCTAAACTTTTACCTGTACGCCAAATATAAAAACCTGGAAAAAGTAAGGAAACGGGTGGTTTTCACCACCCATACACCAGAAATGGCCGGTAACGAAGCGCATAGCTACGAATTACTAAAAGAGATGTCGTTTTTTTATCATTTACAGGAGCACGAAGTAAAATCGTTATTGGGAATGGAAGGAGAAAATTTTAATTATACCCTGGCCGCCCTTAAATTTTCACGTAAAGCAAATGGCGTATCCAGGCTTCACGGCGAAGTAGCGCGGCAAATGTGGGGCAATAATGCAGGTGTTTGCGAAATTATATCCATCACCAATGCGCAAAATAAAACCTATTGGCGTGATGCTGCTTTAGATGACGCCATTGCTACTCATGATGATGAAGCTATAATTGCCCGTAAAAAAGCGATGAAGCTTGAGTTGTTTAGCGTGGTGGCAAACCAGTGCGGCAAACTGTTTAACCCCAACGTGCTCACCATTGTGTGGGCGCGGCGTTTTGCCGGTTATAAGCGGGCCGACCTGGTGATGCAGGACTGGGACAGATTTTTGGCCATCGTAAGTAATACTAAATACCCCGTCCAATTTATCTGGGCCGGCAAGCCGTACCCGGAGGATGAAAGTTCTATCGCCTTGTTTAACCACATCATTGAGCGTGCCCGCCCATTTGCAAATTGTGCCGTGCTTACCGGTTATGAACTGCATTTATCGGCCTTGCTAAAAAAAGGGTCGGATGTGTGGCTCAACAATCCCCGGATGTACCGCGAGGCATCAGGCACCAGCGGTATGACTGCGGCCATGAATGGCAGCATTAACCTTTCGCTTCCCGACGGCTGGGTACCTGAGTTTGCAAACGATCAAAAAAACTGTTTCGTAATTCAGCCTGCATCCAACCAACTACAGGTGCATGAAAAAGACAGCCAGGAAAACAGGAACCTGATGGATGTGCTCGAAAAAACGGTAGTGCCTATGTATTATGGCGCTCCAAAAAAATGGTTAGGCATCATGAAACAGGCGGCCGCGGATGTGGTACCCGCATTTGAAGCCGGGCGATTGGCCGCTGAATATTATGAGAAAATGTATAAGCTGTAGTAGCTTAGTAATTGTGTCGAAATAGCTTCAGCAAAAGCCCACTCTAAATAGCGTAGCTTTTATGAGCACCAAAGACAACCAAATCGCGTATAATCTCTCCGGTAGGTTACCGTGTACCCACATTTTTTTAACAAAAGAAATTGTCATTTCGATAGAGCTTGAGTGGGAAAGAGCGGGGCGCGAAAGAGAAATCCTGAACGCCCTGTATTACAACAAGTCCCTCGGGATGCAAATTGCTCAAGATTTCTCCTCACCCCACTCGCGCAACCCATCGCAGGTTCGTTCGAAATGACACCATTTTTGTTTAGTGATGAGATCCAAAGACGTGGGTACATGGTAGTCCGGAAGGGGAAACTTTAGCTTCGCGATCGATAAAACAATTTGCTGCCCCAGTTAAAGTGCCTAAACTATTTTTTTAATATTACTTATCAGCCTCTCTGGCTGTTTTAAGGATTTACGTTTGTGCTCAATATCAGTTTTTACAATGACGGACATCATAAATACCAACCCATTTTACAATGATCTTTACAAAGCTAAAACCAAATAAAATGCAAAAATATCATCGCTTGTTTTTCTTTTCGGCAGGAGTAACTTTGTTGTTATTGTTAATTGGCGCTGCACCAAAGGCCGCAGTATACAATGCCCGAAAAGATACATCCGTAACAACCACTATAAAAAGCCAGCTGGCGGTACACCGCAAAGAATTATACTTTCCAAACAGTGTTCAACGCTTTTACCGGCAAACAGGCTTCAGGCTGGCATGGATAGCGCCCGACACCGCCAAAACTCATGCTACCGATGCTATGCTGTTACTTGACTGTGTGGTTACCTACGGACTAAAACATTTGGATTATCACCCAGATCAGTTATTGTACGATAAGTTAAAGTTACTCAGATCAAGCTCAAGCCCGGTTAGCAACAGGCAAAAAGCAATGTTCGACATCCTGTTAACCGATGCAATCCTCGCTTTCGAAAACAACCTGCATTATGGCCGGCTTAACCCGAATTACCCTGACTCAAAAATCGACTCGGGAATTAAAAACGGGTTTAATGCCGAAAAGGTGCTGATTAACGCACTTAAAAGCCAGCAATTTGAAAAAGAGATTAGCAACGTACAACCTCAAACCAAGGCTTATGCTTCCTTGAAACATCAAATGTATTTGATGAAAGGGCTATATGAACTGGATTGTTATGAATTTAGCGTAGCCGACGTGCAACGGGTAGCCATCAATATGGAGCGCCTGCGCTGGTACAGCACCAGGAAAAAAACAGCAGTAGATATAAACATCCCTTCAGGTATATTAACTGTACATACCAAAACAAGCGATCAATACTTCAAAATAAAAATAGACAAGCCGGGCATGGATCTGTTGGCAGCTGGCCTGGATTATTCGGCTATAAATATCACCACCAATAAAGGGCGATTTTTTTTACAGATAAGCAAGCCTGCATATCAAAAGCCGGGAGAGTTAACTATAAACCCGGTTGTTAACCAGGCCAGGCAGGATACCACTGCTATACCGGTTACCGTTGCACATGGGGCCAAACTTGCCGCACAGCTATCAAACGCAGGCAAAAAGCACCCCATCCCGGTCTCGCTTACTTATCTCACCTGCGATATCCGCAACGGGCAGCTGGTTACCTATAAAGATATTTTTTATGCCGACGCACGATTGAAAAAAGCCTTGTATAAAGTTAGCAAGCCTTAATCAGTCCACCTACGGCGGAAATTTCACACCGGCTTAAGCATTTTAATTGCTGATTTTGATGATTAACCCGATAACAGCGGCAACACCAATTACATAAGGCTCTTGTAGTTTTTTGACATAGATAAGTGCAACTACGGTAGCTAAAGCAATCAGCGCTGTCGAAATATCGACAATTGACCGTAATCCGATAATAATTACCGACCCTACCAGGGCGCCTATTACCGATGCGGTGATGCCCTCTACAAATGCTTTGATGCTGGTATTTTTGGCGATCTTTTTAAAGGATGGCGCTAAGGCGACGGTGAATAAATAACAAGGTAAAAAAGTAGCCAAAGCTGCCACACAAGCGCCCGGAAAACCGGCAACAAGGTAACCGATAAACCCAACTGTGATAACCACGGGCCCCGGTGTTATCATAGCTACGGCAACCGCATCTACAAATTGGTTTTCTGTTAGCCAGCCAAATTCTTTTACCACGCCGCCATGCAAAAATGGTACGATAGCCAGGCCGCTGCCAAATACAAACGCGCCCGCCTTTGCAAAAAACCAGGCAATCTCCTGCAAGGTTTTGCCGTCATATTTCCAGAAACCGGTACTTATCAATATTCCGGCTGGCAGTACCGCCGGCTTTTTGATCCACTGGGGCGGCGCTTTGATAACCATATACACAATGCCGCAGCCCAGGAACAATAGTATTTCTTCTCTTTCGGTAATAACCGTAATCACAACGCCGGCGATATAAAAAAGCCAAAGCAGCCATTTGGATTTCATGGCAGCAGGTTCAAACTTACTGATAGATTTTACGGTTAGTTTATAAGCGCTCATCGCGATGATACCAATAACCGCTGCGCCTACCCCATAAAATACCGCCTGCATCCAGGTTAAGCCGCCGTAAAGCTGGTAGGCCATGCCTAACAATACAACCATGATAAATGACGGAATAACAAAAGCCAGGCCCGTAAGCGTTGCCCCAACAAGACCGTAGTGAACAAAGCCGATATAGATACCCAATTGAGCGGCTAAAGGCCCGGGGGCCAACTGCGCTAATGCCAAACCTTCTTTGTATTCTTCGGCCGTTAGCCAGCCTTTTTGCTCAACAAGGTCGCGCTGCATATACCCTACCAAAGCCACCGGGCCGCCAAAACCCCAGGTGCCCAGTTTTAAAAAGTATTTTGTAATATCCAGCAAAGAATAAGCCGGTGGTTGTTTTGTTAATTGCTCTTCCATGGATATTCTCCTCGCTGTGCATATTTTGCCTGGATACAGTATTCACCTTTTTAACTATTGCTTTACCTGCACAGTTGTACCCTCTTTCAGTTCCTCATTGGCCTGCGCCACCAGCTGGTCGCCGGGTTTCAAATCGCCGGCTATCTCGGTTTTTTCCTTGCCGGTAAAACCGGTTTTTACATCTACCCATTGGGTTTTCCCGTTGACCACCCTGATCACAAACTTACGTTCCTGGGTAGATACCACTGCTTTAAACGGCACCAGGAAGCCCTCTTTGGGACGGCTAACCGGCAATACAATTTGGGCGAACATGCCGGGTTTAAGTAAACCGTTAGTATTTGGGAAGGTAAGCTCCCAGGTTTCACTCCGCGTTTGCGGGTCAATGGCATCTGATTTCCGTGCCAGTTTGGCTTTAAACACCTGGCCCGGATTGGCCGATACCGTAAAACTTGCTTCATTATCTTTTAGCGTGGTGGAATTATACGCTTCAGGCACGGCCACATCGACCCTTAAAGAGGACTTATCCTCTACACGAAACATCAGCGTTTTACCGGTATTATCTACAAAATCTCCTTTAAATATGTTCCTGGATGTAACCACACCGTTAAAAGGCGACCGGATCACCAGGTAATCCTCCATCGCTTTATTGGCCTCGGTAGCCGAACGGGAAGCCTGGTATATAGCACTATCCGTCCGCATTTGGTTGCGCGCAATTTCCAGCTCGTTATCAGCCACAGCGCCGGGCGTTTGCGCTGCTTTTAGTAACCTTAAATAAGTTGATTTGCTGGATTCATATTTTGACCTGGTGCCCATGCTGTTACTTTGGCTTTGCGCCTGTGCAGCTTTTAATTCAGGAGCATCAAGGATGCATAAAACCTGGCCTTTAGTAACTTTTGAGCCGATATCAACTTTTACTTCCTTTACATAGCCCGGTGTGCGGGCATAAATATTGGCGCGATCGAAAGGAATAATTTCCCCGGTGAGGTTCAGTTTGTTCGCAATGGGCTCTGGTTTCAGCGTTAACAATTTAACCACAGGCTTCTCTGGCGGGCCTTGCGGCGTTGCTTTTTCAACCTGGTTACCCCCGCAAGCCGACAGCAAGCAAGCCGGGATTAAGAAAATATATTTTATAACTTTCATGATTGATTTTCGGTTAGGGATTGATATTTGCTTTGCGGATCATCCGGATCTAAAGAGATAACAGGCACAGGCCGGTTACCTATGGAGAACTGGTATATTAAAGGTAAAACGATGAGGCTGGAGACCATGGAGAAAATGAGGCCGCCTATAACAGCTGTACCCAAAGGCGATGTCTGGTCGCCCCCCTCGCCTAAGCCTAATGCCATCGGGACCATCCCGGCAATCATTGCCAGGCTGGTCATCAGGATAGGTCTTATCCGGTCTTTAATTCCCTGCAAATAGGGCTCCTGTAACTTTTCACTTCTATATTTTTCTGCCTGGATCACAAACAGGATGGCGTTGGCCACAGCCACACCCACGGCCATGATACAGCCCATATAGGATTGTATGTTCAGTGTTTTGCCACAGATCCATAGCAACAGCAGGCTACCGGCTAAAATGCCTGGAATAACCGAGATGATCACCAGCGATAACCTGAACGACTGGAAGTTTACGGCTAATAACAGAAAAATTACCACAATAGCCAGCAAAATACCATTCTGCAACTCCTGGAAAGTTTGTAAAAAAACTTCGGCCTGGCCCGGCTGTTGTATTTTCATGCCATCGGGTAGTTTTCCGGTTTCATTGATGATCTTATCAATATCGTTAATGGCCGAACCCAGCGCTTTGCCTTGCAAATTGGCCGTAATGGTAATAAAGCGTTTTTGGTTTAAGCGGTCAAGCTCGCCTTCGGTATTGCCCATTTTCCAGGTTGCTACATCGCGCATATAAACCTGCTTACCGTTGTTGGAGCTCAACAAAATATTATCCACCTGCGCGGGGTCGTTCATCACCAGCTCAGGTATCTGCACCTGTACCTGGTAGGCTGTTCCGGCTGTTTTATCCACCCAATAGTTGGGCTGCGTAAAACGGCTGGATGAAGTTGCCGCAGCCAGCGATTTCCCGGCATCCTCAACAGTAAGGCCTAACTGGCCCAGCTTTACCCGGTCAAATTCAATTTTCATGGCCGGATAACCCTGCGGGGCGCTATAAGCCACATCGCGCAGGTACTGCAGGGTTTTCAAACGTTCAACAATCTTTTTCCCAAACTGGCGGTCCTGTGCCAGGCTTTTACCTAAAACCTGTACCTGTATAGGTGTGCCAGTTCCCTGGCTCATCACCTGGCCCACCAAATCGGCAGGCTCAAAAGAAATATGCGCTCCGGGCATTTGCGTACTTACCGCCTGGCGTACCTTTTCCCTGAAATCATCCAGTTTAATGCCCGAGCCTGATATAAATTTAACCTTTAGCAGAGCTTCTTCGGGCCCGCTGGTCCACAGGTGAATAACGCTCACCGGGTAACTTGAACCCACCAAACCAACATAGGCGGACGATATCGCGATTTTATTGCCACCAGACAGGCTATCAACCAGGTGCAGCAATTGTTTTGTATTTGCCTCCGTCCGTTCAATACGTGTTCCTTCGGGCAACCTTAGCCTTACCTGGAACTGCCCGGCATCAACTTTAGGAAATAATTCTTTACCAACTGTTATAAAAAGCAGCGCCACCAGGCCAAATGAAATTAGCAGGTAAACGGGTATCAGGATGTTTCTGCCCGGCGAAAGCCGGTTAATCAGCCTTCCATGTCGTTCTTTAAAACGGGCCATGCGCTTGCCTTCTTTTGCGGTTTCGGCCGGCTGGTCTTTAAACAACCAATTGGCAACAACCGGCACAAATGATTGTGATAACAGGAACGAGGCTATCATGGCAAAACCAACAGCCAGCGAAAGCGGCAGGAACATGGCTTTAGGAATACCCGACATAAAGAAAGCCGGGAAGAATACCGCCAGGATACAAAGGAGGATTAACAATTTAGGCAAAGCAATTTCTTTACAGGCTTCTAAAATGGCCCGTCCCTTCAGTTCGCCTTTTTCCTGGTGATGATGTATATTTTCTATCGTTACGGTGGCTTCATCTACCAAAATACCTATGGCCAGTGCCAGGCCGCCAAGAGTCATGATGTTGATGGATTGCCCAAAAAGCTTGAGGCAGATAACCGCCGAAAGCAAAGCCAGAGGGATAGTTAAAACCACGATGAGCGAACCGCGCCAGTCGCGCAGAAATAGCAATACCATGAGGCCGGTAAGCAAAGCGCCTAAAATGCCCTCCGTCATTAGGCTTTTTAATGAATTGATAACATAGCCCGATTGATCAAACTCATAACTTACTTTAATATCCGGTGGTATGGCGGCCTGCATATCCGGCAACGCAGCTTTCACTTTTTGTACTACATCCCAGGTTGAGGCATCGGCCCTTTTGGTAACGGGGATATAAACCGAACGTTTGCCATTGATTAATGCATAACCTGCTGTAATATCGGCTCCATTATCCACCTGTGCCAGGTCATGTACATAAACGGCCGGGCCGCTGCCAGTTTTTACCGGGATATTGCCCAGATCCTGTATATTATCTACCACCGTATTTTGAGGGGCAATGAGCATCTGATCGCCCACACGAAGGTTACCCGCCGGCAGGATGGTGTTCCCTTTGGCAATGGCCGTTACCAATTCTTCGGGACTGATACCATAGCTCCTTAGTTTATTGGGATCGGCCTTGATGAGCACAGAACGCTGGTTACCGCCAAACGGCGGCGGGGCCGAAACACCTGGCAGGGTGGAGAACATGGGCCGTACTTTAAATAGGGCCAGATCTGATACCTCGCCCAATGACCTGGTGGGGCTGCTGAAAACCAGCTGGCCAACCGCCACGCTGCCCCCGTCAAAGCGGGTTACAAATGGCGATACAGTACCCGGTGGCATGAATGCCCGCGCCCGGTTTACCATTGATACAACTTCGCCGGTGGCCTGCCCCATATCGGTGCCCTCGTAAAAATTCAATTTTAATAAAGTAACACCCTGGATGGTTTTGCTTTCTACAGATTTAATGCCGGTTACATACAAAAAGTGGTACTCATAGTAGGAGGTTACAAACCCTTCAATCTGTTCGGCAGATAGCCCGCCGTAAGTTTGTGCCACGTAAATGGTGGGGGTACCAAGCTTCGGGAAAATATCTACCGGCATGGTACGTATAGATACCACCGCGAAAAAAACGATGGCGATAACGGCTACAACAATGGTGACCGGTTTTCTTAATGAGGCGTATAAAAACTGGATGATGTTCATTTGCCGTATTGATTTAAAAACAGGTTCAGGTTGCCACTGTAGGCCGCTTCATTTAATAATGCCCGCCATGCACTGTAATAAGCGATGCTGACTGTAGCTGCCGACTGAAATAATAATTGCTGTGCCTGTATCACATCATAATAATTAATAAGGCCCGATTTATATCTTGATTGAATACCCTTGTAGGTATACTCGGCCGAGTGTAATTGCTGCGGGGCAAGCTGTGCCGATTGCAGCGCCCTTTGAAAGTTGGATGCGGCAATTTCTTTTTGCGTATTAAGGTGCAATTCCGTTTGCAAAAGTTGCTCACGGCTTGATGCGGTAATGAGTTCCTGTTGTTTCCACAGGGGCTTCTGCCTGAAAACTTCCAATATCGGGAAAGCAATTTGTGCCCCCACGCCATAATTATAACGCTGAAAACGCCAGCCGTCGCCGGAGTTTACCGAACCATCGGCACCAATGCCCGATCCCCGGCCATAGCCGGTGCTCCATAACGTTAATTTGGGCAAGATGCTTCGCTTTAATGACCTCAACGACAGTTCATTGGCATTTACGTTGGCCTGTCCCAATTGCACTTCGGGGTGGCTGGTTGTTATGGTATCAATTAAAGCAATTACCGGTAAATTTTTAAAAAGTGAAGTATCAACCACCAGGCCGGCCGGTAAATAACCACCTACCAGTTCTTTAAGGGCTATCAATGTTGAATCCTGTTGTCTTTCAAAAGCGATTAATTGCATTTGGGCCCGGGTGTACTCCGATTGAAAGGACGAAGAATCGGTTCCCGGTCGCAAACCGCTTATCACCAGGGTTTGGGCCTGTTTCAAATTAAACGCTGCTTTATCAATATTGGACCGGTAAACTTTAATCAGATCGCTAACCAGCAAATAATTTAACCAGGCGCCAATCACATTTACCTGGTGCTGAAACAGGGTTAAGTTCTCGTCTGCCTGCCCGTATTTCAATCTGCCTTTAGCCAGGTCAACCTCGGCACCACGCTGGCCAAAAGTAATGGGTTCCCATTGCAGGTTAAGCGCGGCTGCGCTGCCCGGCACACCGCTATAATCGTTGCCCTTGCTTGGCGGCCCGCTGATGGGTGTAATAAACTGCGGATAAACCATGCCGGTAATATTGTTGGCGGTTGCATAATCTACCTGGTACGATGCATTAAGCGACGGAATAATACCATTCTGCTTATACTTTACAGCGTATTGCAAGGCCTGGGTTTGCAATTTTTTTGCTTTTATCAAAGGATAATTAGCCGTTGCAGTATGCAGCAGGGAATCAAGATAGGGCTTACTTTGCTGCCCCAAAGTTTGCCTGGGAAGTAAAAAACAAAAAAGCACACCTGCAAGCATGCTGATTTTTGGAAAGGCGGATAAATCGGGATATTTCATAGCTGGAAAACCAGTGCTGTATATGTAGGCGCAATACTATGGCAATTTACTACTTTAAAATAGAACAGATTTTACCGAATAGAATCTGCTTTACTTTTTTACCAGGTTTTTTTTGTAATCAGACGCCCTCATCCCCATTTGCTTTTTAAAAATCCGGTTAAAATGGCTTTGGTCCGAAAATCCGGTGAGGTACGCAATCTCTGTTAAAGCGTAATCGGTGGTTTCCATCAGGTTTATTGACTTTTCGATACGCATTTTACGGATATAGTCGCCGAATGATAAATTTTCGAAGTACCTGGAAAACTCCCGCGACAGGTAGGCCGGGTTAATCTTCAGTTCTTCTGATACCTGTTGCAAGCTTAAGCTCATATTGGTATCAATTTGGTCCTGGATCATCTCCTTGATCTCTTTTGCCCACGCGGGCGCTTTTTTTGAGCCTTGCTGTTTTAAGTATTTATTAAAAACTTCCAGCAAAAGGAATTCTACCGGCTCCTGGATATGTTTTTGCTCGTACAGGTATTTGGCCCAGGTGTATAAACCATCGTAAACTTTTATACCCAGCTCCAGCAATTCGTGGTCGTCCGGGATGTTTTTTGATAATCCTAAAAAGATTGCCGACAAACCCGCTGCCTGCGGGGCAAAATCATGCCTATCCGTATCGGCACCGCGGACAATGGCGGCTATGCGGTCGAGCGCGATATCCTTAAGCTGATGTTTCTTTATAAAATAATCAAAAGTACACTGGTCGTCGTAATGCGTGTACTCCACACCCGGAAGATCAAAAGGAATGGCATTTAAGACTGCAGCCTGCGAAATCACCTGGTCTACCGGTACATAAATAATTTCGGCATCGGGATCAATAAAGCGTTTGATGAGCCAGGGACAGGCTATGCGGTCAATCTTCGGATGTTGGCGGGTAATCCATTTCATTTCGTCACCAAAGTTAGAAATCTAATCCTTTTTATAGCAACGGATTCCCTGGCGGCTATCCGGGTATAATCGTAACAAATTTGTTCAAATCAACAGAAACGGAAAAGAAAGCAGTTAACGTTTATTCAGAAATCTTTATAGTAAAAGTACCGCCCATGTTCGATCAATTGTTGACTATAATGTCAGCTACCTCACGATCAGTCCAATGGCAACGAAAAAAAGAAAGTAGAGCCCTTGCCGCTTTCACTCTCTACCCATATTTTACCGTTGTGCCTTTTAATAATTTCGGCACTTAAGTATAAGCCGATACCGAAACCCGAAACGTGACGCAAGTGTTTGTTTTCAACCCGGTAATACCTGTCAAATATCCGGTGAATATCTGGTGGTTTAATACCAATGCCTTCGTCTTTTATACTTACAACCACCGTTTTGCCGTCAATTTTACAATCAACATCAATCAGTTTGCCCTTTGGCGAATACTTAACTGCGTTACTGATGAGGTTGGAAATCACTGAACTTATTTTATCCCGGTCGGCATTTACAGCTATGTCATCACATCCCGTCAAACTAAAGCTGTGACTATTAACAGTGAGCCTTATTTCGTCCAGATTTTCCTGCAGCAACTGACCGAGGCCGAAAGACTCTTTTTCAACGAATAACTGCCCCGACTCCAGCCGCGAAATATTTAGAAAACCGTTAATCATACTGGTCATTTTCCTAACCTGCCTATTAGCGTTTTCCATCGCCCCGGACAAAAACTCATCCTGGTTATGCCTTAGCTTGCTTGTGCCCACCTGTATAATGGCGCTAAGAGAGGTGAGCGGCGTTTTAAGTTCGTGGCTAACCATCCCGATAAAATCATTCTTACGCTGCTCTTCCTGCTTTTTTTCGGTGATATCCCTTGCTATTTTAGATAAACCAATAATATTACCGTTTGTATCCCTAATAGGCGAAATTGTTAAAGAAATATCAAGCAGGCCTCCGTTTTTGTTGAGCCGGATAGTTTCAAAATGTTCTACACGCTCGCCTTTTTTTAACCTGGCCAGTATACGGGGTTCCTCATCCTGGCGGTCGGGAGGGATAATTTTATAAATCGTTTGCCCTATCATTTCATCTGATGTATAGCCAAACATTCGTTCGGCTGCCACGTTCCAGCTGGTTATCACGCCTTCCGGCGTTTTGCTAATGATGGCATCGTCAGAAGATTGAACAATTGCTGCCAGTTTCGCGCTTTTTTCTTCGGCTTGTTTAATATCTGTAATGTCGAGTGTAATGATCAGGCCCGCATCTACTTCGTCCATTTCATTTTTTAACGGCACAAAATGAACAATATAAAACTCGCTGGTACCAGTTTTCCATTCAATCGAAAACTGCTCCCCGCCGATAACTCTTTCATATAGAGGCCTGGAAACTTCGTAGCTTCCGGGCGATACTTCTGCGGGGTGCCTGCCTTCATAGCCCTCGCGGTTAAAGCCCAGTTTTTCCATAATATCCCCCTCTATCGTCACATACCTGTGGCTCCTGTCAATCACCATTATTAATGATCCGGGAATATTCAGCGCGATGGAGCGGAACAATTTCTCGCTTCGCTGCAGGCTGGCCTGGGTTTCAACCAACGCATCATTGGTGGCCGCCAGTTCTTCATTGGCCGCGGCCAGCTCTTCGTTGGCGGCGGCAAAGTCTTCATTGGTAACAGCCAGTTCTTCATTAAGGCCTTGTGTATTATATTCCAGCAACCATACCGCCAGCCTAACAACACCGCCTTCCTTGTTCTTGATGGGCGAATAAACAAAACTAACTGTTGCCGTTTCTTTTCCATCTCCATTAACCCGCCTGATTTCCCGTTCCCGGGTACTGAACGGGCGGCCCTCATGAACAGCTTGTATCAGAACGGTTTCCTCATTATCAAATCTTTCTAACGGAAATATCTCCCGGTAGTGCATTGCTAAAACTTCATGTTCCAACTTCCCGGTCAGTTTCAAAAAATGGGTATTAACCGTTTCAACCAACAGGCTTGCGGCATTTACTATGCAAATACCCACCGGCGCATTCTGCACTACGTAGGTCAAATTGTACTCGTCGATAATTTGCATAGTGTGAACGCATTTGCTGCGAAGGTAAAGATAGCTGAATATCAGTTAGTATCGCCTTTAAAAGTCACTTATCCGTTGACGCATAGTTGCACAAGGATAACTCATTGCATTTGGAAATATAACTGCGCAACTTAATTACGGTAATTGTGATTTTTCCTAAATTTTGGCATTTCACCAGCAGCCTTAGGGGATGGCTGCAAATTGCAATATATGTCGCCTCCATTTTTACTCAACCAGCGACAACATAAAAACAAACAGTCCTAAAAGCTTATTAATTTTACTGGGCAGGTAACCAAATTTTTTTTTGAATGCCGTAGTAAAATGATGAGCGTTTTTATACCCTACCTCAAAAGCAACCTCCCTTACCGGTTTCCCGTTTTTTAAAAGACGTTTCGCTTTATCCATCCGCAAATCATATAAATAGCCAAAAACCGTTGTCCCAACAACTTCCTTAAATCCTTTTTTCAGTTTAAAATCATTGAGGCCTACTTTATGCGCCAGTTCGATAAGCGAACAGGGGTTTAGCAGATTTCCTTCCACTATGGTTTTAGCCTGGTTAATGCGCTCCAGGTCATGCATTTTCAAAAACGAGCTGGCCGGCTGGCTTGCTAAAGCCGCTATTTGTTCCAATTCAAGGAAAAGTAATTCCAATGCCTTCGCTTCAAAATAAATATGATGGTTCCCCCTTCTATCAATATTAAGCATTATATCCCGGATAGCCTGGCTCATTTGCAGGGTGGTTGGCCTGCTTGCTTGCAATAACTCCAACTGCCCGGGGTCCAATACTCCCGGCATGCTCTTTTTTAAACTATCGCCCAGGAAACAAACAACGAAGAGCAACAAGTTACCTTGAAGGGTTGCCTTAAATTTTAGATGGCCGGGCGATAAAAGGCAACAATGTTCTGCTTCACAAAATGTAAGGTGCGCTAAACCCGGTTGGGATTGTCCTGATAAAGTAAAGGCTATCATCAGGCATTGGGTGTTAATCTCCACAGTAACCGGGCATGGTTTATTGCCATCGAAATCGATCACAAAGAAGCGGATATTGGGTAACTCTGTAGTTATTATACTTACGCACCCCCAGTTCCCGGTTTGATTAAATACAACTTTATCAGTTAAAAGAGCATTGAAATGATAAACATAATTATCCGATAAGGCAGCAGTAATCCTGATCATTATTAATCCGTATAGCGTTTATTAAAATCCCGCTGGCGTTATCGTGCACCCGAGAAATCATCCAAATTTGCATCATTATTTTTAATTAGTCTAAATAAATGCAAATAAAATATATCCTTTACGTTTTAGTTATGCCAATTACATTAAATATAGCTTATGCACAAAGGCCAGATACATTAAAAAATGATACAGCAAATATTAAGCAGCTTAAAGAAGTGGTGGTTACCGGAACCCGCACCCAAAAAAGCCTGCAACAGGTGCCCATCCCAATTACCCGCATTACAGCTGATGAGATAAAAAAGAAAGGCCTGGTACGGCTGAACGAGATTTTGGCCGAGCAAACCGGGATGACCATTTTAGATGACCCGCATGGGCAAGGCATACAAATTCAGGGCTTTGACCCAGCCTATACCATGATTTTGATAGACGGGCTACCCTTAATTGGCCGCAATACAGGTATCCTGGAGCTTTCCAGAATCACCATTAATAATATTGACCGGATTGAAATTGTAAAAGGCCCAACATCTTCCCTGTACGGCAGTGAAGCGATGGCCGGGGTTGTAAATATCATTACTGCCGACCCGGTAAAGGGAATATCGGGTGGGACGGCGACCCGGTACGGCACCAATAATACCGCAGATGTTAGCTTAAATTCGGCCTATAAAAATAACAGGTTCTACATTTCGGGCTTCGCCAACCGTTATAGCAGCGGCGGTTATACATTACAGCCTTCATCGGGTCTGCCTACAGTTTCGCCATTCGCGGGCTATACGCTTAATGGCAAATCATCTTATAAAATAGATGACAAAACAACCGTTAACCTTTCGGTAAGATATTATACCAATGATCAGGATAGCAGGTACCTTGTTGATAACCGCTATGCGGGCGGAACGGGTACCGAAAAAGATTTTAACATAGCACCGGTAATCACCCATCGCTTTACCGGTAAGCTACTATCTACCTTACAATTTTACCGCTCAACCTATAAAACCAAATCGGATGTCAGGTATGAGGATGACGGGTCTATATATGACCAAACCTATTTTAACCAGGCCTTTAACCGTGCCGAATTACAAAATGATTATGCGTTAAAGGATAACCTGAAACTAACCGCAGGGGCGGGTGGCCAGTATGAAACGGTTGAGGCTACACGCTACACCAAACTACAATCGTTCACATCCGGGTATGGCTACTTCCAGGCCGACTGGCTACCGGTAAAAAAGCTGGATATTATTGCCGGAGGCAGGTATGATGTGCACAGCGTTTATAAATCGCAGTTAAGCCCAAAACTGGCGGCAAGCTATGCGCTTAGTCCAAAATTTACGGTGTTAGGGTCGGTTGGTAAAGGTTATAAGGCCCCCGACTTTCGCCAGCTTTATTTAAACTTTACCAATGCCGAAGTTGGTTACAGTGTTTTTGGTTACGAAGAAGCAGGCGCAGGTATACAGCGCTTACAGCAGGCCGGCCAAATTGAAACCATATTGATTGATGCCGCCACACTGAAAAGGTTAAATGCCGAAAGTTCCACCGCTTTTAACTTGGGTTACCGGTACAAACCCACAGCAAAACTCTATTGGACAGCCAACCTATTCCGCAACAATATTACCAACCTGATAGAAACAGCAGTTATAGCCATAAAAACCAATGGCCAATCTGTTTTCTCTTACTTCAACCTCAATAAAGTGTACACGCAGGGTGCTGAAACCGACCTGAGCTACCAGGTATTCAAGTCGCTGCAGGTGGCAGGTGGTTTTCAATACCTGGAAGCATATGACCAGGAGGTTTTGGATCAGATAGCCGCGGGCAAGGTTTTTACCAAGGCCCCCGAAACCAATCTTACCAGGGTTATTAAAAGAAGCGACTATGGAGGGTTGCTCGGCCGGTCAAAATACACGTACAATATTCGTGTAAACTACCAGGAAAATAAAACTGGTATCAATGCCTCTATAAGGGCAATCTATCGCGGCAGATACGGCTATAAGGACACCGATGGAAACGGCATTGTAAACCGCGATGACGAGTACACCAAAGGATATGTGCTGGTTAACGCATCGCTATCCAAACCTTTACTAAAAGATGCCATCAGGGTACAGCTTACGGCCCAAAACCTGCTGAATTATAAAGACAGCCAGGTTATACTTAACCTGCCGGGCAGGCTTATCTACGCCGGGATAGCCTATAATTTCATTAAAAAATAACACACAAATTAAATAACTATTCAAACAATAAAACACATGAACAAATTTGCAACTTTATCATTGGCATTAAGCAGCGCTATCATTTTACTGGTATCATCATGCAGTAAAAACAGCGATGACGTTACTCCTGTAGTAAGTAAACTCAGCACAAAAACAGTTACCGATCTTGACGGCTCAACAACTAACGTTTATTACAGCCTTTCAACCGGTGCTCAAATTACCGGTGCCGATACGGCCACTACCAAATGGGATATCAAATTTAAGGGGACAAGCATATTTATAAACGGCGGTACATCAGGCACCGGAACTACCCAGGCCCAAATAGTAAGCAGCACTTTTGAAACTTTGGCTACCGCGCCAACGGCCGGTTATAAAACAGATGCAACGGGTACACCAGCCATATCGGGATGGTACACTTATACAGCCACCACCGAGCCGCAGCATGCCATTCTTACCGTGCCAGGGAAGATCATTGTGATTAAAACATCGGCGGGTAACTATGGCAAGATTGAAATGATAAGCTATTACAAGGGCAACCCAAACACAACAACTGCCGAATTTGCCAACCTGGCCACCAGGTCAGCATCGCGCTATTATACCTTCCGCTTTGCTTACCAGGGCGATGGTACAACCAGCTTACAATAGCTACTGAACAGGTTATTAAGTCTGAAGTACAGCTTTGTGATTTTTGACTTAAAACCCGATATTTTCGACTATGGGCTATCCATCGCCCCGCTGTTGATACTACATTGATTACAAAAGAAACAAATAAGAGCACTTCAAATTATCATGAAAAAACAAATATGTTTGACACTTGGCCTGCTGGTTATAGCTACAGCGGCCCTGTATGCGCAATCAAAAACAGACCAGGACCGCGCGGCCATCCGTTCGCTCGGCGGCTTCTATAAAGTAACATTCGACTATGCAGAAACTTTTGCGCCCGATACCGCTTACAAAAACCATCCTAAATATCATTCATCCGGTTATGAATGGGCAGTGGTTGAGGAAGATTCGCCAAAAAAAATTGTGATCCAGCATATATTGGTTACCGGTGATACATCGGTAATTAAGCATTGGCGCGAGGATTGGGTTTATGAAGAAAATAACCTGGTAACGTTTGACAAGGATAATACATGGAAACAAATGGGCTTAAAACCAGCCGAAGTAAAAGGCCGCTGGGTACAAAAAGTATTCCAGGTTGATGACAGCCCCCGTTATGAAAGCATAGGGACGTGGGTACACGTTGATGGCAGGCATGAATGGCACAGCGAATGTGATGCCCCCCTGCCCCGCCGCGAGTTTACCAAGCGCAGCGATTATAATGTACTCAGGAGGGGAAATCGGATTTACCTGACAGCTAAGGGCTGGATGTTTGAGCAGGATAACCAAAAAGTTATCCGCTCGGCCACAGAAGATAAATTATTGGCACGCGAAAAGGGCTACGAGGAATTTACCAAAGCGGATGAAAGCAAATTTATTTATGCCAAAAGCTGGTGGAAAACCCGGAAGTCTTACTGGACATCTGTTCGGCAGGTTTGGGACGATGTTTATACGCAACACGCCCAGGTAAAGCTAAAAGGGAAAACCGATGGAAAGCTGCTATACGAAAGGCTTTTTAACCTGGCCGATCAGTCTGCAAAAGGACAATGGAATACTGCCAAAAATAAAACAGAAATCAGTAAAGTGATTGAAATTTATTTAGCGGCTAATTAACAAACAAAGTCCTGCACTTGCCGCCAATTCTCACGGGAAAAGCGGTAAGGCAGGCACTAATTTGTCAAACCCGGCGCATCAGCGACCTTTAATGCTAAGTCACGACGCGCCAGGTTACTTTAGCCTTCATCCCTCATATCAACCAGGGAATATTCAAGCAGGAACTTTATCCCACCATTTTAACGGGAATTTGATTTCATCTACCGAACTTGCAACCATATCCGGCTTAAATGCATAATGCGCAAGCCTGTCTTTAGTTGATATCCCCGACAAAACCAGGATGGTTTTATACCCCATTTGCACGCCTCCCTGTATATCAGTTTCCATGGTATCGCCTATAACAGTGGTTTCGGCTGTTTCCAACCCCAGGAATTTACGGGCCGATCGCATCATTACCGGGCTTGGTTTGCCGGTAACAAAAGCCTTTCGGCCTGTGGCTTCTTCAATCATCGCGGTAGTTGCTGCAATGCCTAAATTGTTCCATCCCGGTTTTTTGGGGGAGGGGTCGCGGTTTGTGGTGATAAATTTGGCGCCCGCCAAAATCATATCAACCGCACGCTGAACCATCTCCAGCGTAAAATTGCGACCTTCGCCCAAAACAACAAATTCCGGATCGGTATTTACCAGCGTAATGCCATTTTCATGCAGGCTGGTTAGTAAACCACCCTCGCCTAAAACATAGGCAGTGCCATTGGGGCTCTGATCGCCCAAAAACTTTCCGGTAGCCATAGCACTGGTATAAACATGCTTGTCCTGAACCTCAATACCCAAACCTTTTAATTTACGTACAACTTCCAGGCTTGTTCGCTGGCTGTTATTGGTCATAAATGCAAAAGGGATATCGCTGTCAATTAAATATTTGATAAATTTATCCGCCCCGTATATCAGTTCCTCGCCGCTATAGATAACACCATCCATATCGATTAAAAGTCCTTGTTTCATAGTATATTTTTTAAATTATAAGTTGTAAGAAGACTCCCTTCTATATATTCAAATATACGATATTAATAACAAAATTGATTTTTTATTAAAAATATCATAATAATTTTATTTATTTATTAACAATTTATTAATACACATAGACTTTAGAAAAGCATTCCAACATATATTGGGCCTTCAATTTCTGAAGAATTTGTGATATAGGTTAATTGCATGCCAGGCTTGTTTTTCTGGCTTAATAATTACGTTTTATTCTTCCAGGCGAAACATGATGTCGGTACGTAAAACATACTTTATACCATTAATCACCGGCTTGCCTTCGTGTTCTAAATTATGTAAGAAAACGAGCGCTAACCCTTTTTTGGGTTGAATAACCTGGTTGCCGAAATTCGTCTCACCTCCCTCATAATTCTCATTTAAATAAATCATAAAGGTATAGTAGCTTGCCTCGCCATCACTTCTGATGTAACTTTGATCTCTGTGGCGCTTAAATTCCTGACCGGGCTGGTACTTATAAAATCTAAAAAGTTCATTTAATCCAACGGCTTTGCCATACCCAATTTGGTTAGGCGCAAATGACTTTAGTTGTTGCCAAAGTATGCCGGCAAGCTCATGGTCTTTATAAATAACCCTATTGTTATTACGAACCGTGGTAACAACTTTTTGTCCGCTCCCTGTTTCAATGGTTGCGGGCTCGTACCCGATGGCCTCACTTTTAAAAATAAAGTCATCACAGGCTTCCGGCGTCCAAAAATCTTCAATTATGAAAATATCACTTGTCAGAACACGGAGTTGCATCATGTGTAGGTTTAATTTCAGCTTACCCTTTAAGGTTTATGGCAGCCTCTTCGATATTCAAATATAGCATAAAAGTTTATGGGAACTTTACCTTTTAGCCCCAGCCTGCTGTGCAGCATCGAAGGGTGGGATCGGACTTAGAGTTGTTCCTGAGGTGGAACGGAGAAAACGAACATTGCGGATGGATAAAGTGAATCAGGTATTGTTTGCAGCCCGAAATTGAACCCCATCTCCAGCATAAATCATAATAATTTAACAAATGTTTGAGCTATCGCATCTTGCATGTCTGTTTTCACATTATACTGACTGGAATATTTAGGCCAGGATTTTAAAATATCCTCTACCTGCCTGATGATCTCATCGGCTTTTTTGATATTCATTTGTTTGGCTACCTGTAACAGGTCATTGCGGTTAATGCCTTGCCGCTTACCATTGACGCTTAAGGATTGCTGACTAACCCACGGACTATCGGGCCGATAGGCGTGGCATACGTCATAGGCCGGGGCTAACGCCCACTGACCTGTTTGGTCCATCATAAAAGCGAAGTTTTTAGTGTGGTCGTCACAATTACGCGCCAATATATTGAACACCATCCTGCGGTACATTTGCTCTGCCTGAGGATAATCCAGGCGCAAGGAACGCATGGTTTGGAACAATTGTTCGTAGCTGTACGAACCGACATTATTGAAATCAAAATGCTGTATAGCGCAAAACGTCTGCACATGGATCTTCCTCTTTTCGGGTACCCGGTCAAATCGCCTGGTCATAAAATGTGCACGGTCATGTTCTTCCAGCAGACGGCACTCCGTCATTGTGATGCCGCAGTCCACGGCCATCATGTGATAAGCCATTTCTACACGGCCATACTCCCGTGACGTACCGAATTGTGCATCATGCACACCGTCAAATTTGATAAGCCATTGGGTAAAACCTTTAGGAGTTTCTGCCTGGCCGCTTCTAACTTCGCCTGTTTTGGGATTATAAGCGATAACCGCTTTTGCGCGGGCACCACCTGCAGAGGTTCCAATCTTCAAAATATCCAGTAATCCTTTTTCTTCGTCAGCCGATAGATCGGTATGAAAGTCTTTTCGTCCCGATAAAATGGCCTCGGAGATTTCTACCAAACTATCTACTTCCAGTTTGGTAGATATATTTCTACCTTTCGGCACCACGGGTTCAAATTCCAGCGCACCCATTCCACGCTGGCCAATGAAGCACAACATTTCTATCGGGTTCATGCTATCCGCAGCACGGCCGGCCCTGGCAAGCCAGGTATTGATCAGCGTATTTCCGTAACGGTCCGGCAACACATCGGCTAACAATCCGGGCAGGCCTTTAAACGTTTGGTTATCCCTTAATTCAGTAAAAGAATAGATTCTGCCACCAGCCGCGCTGATCGGCATTTTTAGCGGGGCGATGTCCAGGCCCGAACGAAGAAAGCCAGGTTCGTATTCAAAGTCTGCTATGCCGGTATCTGCGTTCCAGGCTATGGCGCCCACGCGTTCGCCCCAAAGATTAATAAATGCGCTGTTGATCATTACCAGTTAACTTTGGGGTTTTTATCCTGAACATCTTTATTTCTTGCTCTTTGGCGTCTTTGCTGTTCCAGCTTAGCAACTTGCAAGGGACTTATTTTATGTTCCACTTCAAACGCACTCAAGACGGGCAATTGCTCCAGGACACGTAAGATCTGAAGGAGCGATAGTAAGGTTCCACCATTTCCTTTTTCAATCTGACCTACAGTGGAACGGTTAATACCGGCTGCCTCTGCAACTTGTTGCTGGGTTTTATTTTGTTGTAAACGGGTATCTTGTATGAATTGCCCGATGATATTTAAAAGTCCATGGTCGCTTGTAGCGAACCATTCTGTGCTTGTTTTTTTCATCACTAAGGCTTTAAAACAGGTTAATGATTCTTTATTCCAACAAAGTTAACAAGAATTAACAACAATTATTCGATACTAATTAATAATGATCACTTATTCCATCATTAAATTATATTTATTCAGTTAATGATGACTTTTATCAGCATGAGAAGAATAATTTCCGATTACTGCATTTTAGCTACGCTACAAAAGCATCCGCTTTCTGAAACTCCCCGGCGGCAGGCTGCCGCCCGCCCGAGGAACGCCCCCTGCTTTCTTACTGATCCGATTTTTGGCGAAAACAGGGGCCGATATAGCATATATGGCTTGTTAAAACCAATTACTTTTCTCCCCAACACCTGTAATTAATTGTTTAAAAGTGCATTTTTTGTTTAAAAAACGTACTTTTAAACAAAAAAAGAGCCTCTTTTTCAAGAGGCTCTTACTTCAAAAAACGAAAGCAAACCCTGGTATTTTGTTTACTCTGTGATCCCGCTGGGATTCGAACCCAGGACCCCAACATTAAAAGTGTTATGCTCTACCAGCTGAGCTACGGAATCATTACTTTTTCAACTTTTTCGGTACTGCTACCGTTTCGGTTCTAAGCGATTCATTATGGTTTTAAATAAGAAAAGCCTTCTTTCAAAGGCTTTTCGTGATCCCGCTGGGATTCGAACCCAGGACCCCAACATTAAAAGTGTTATGCTCTACCAGCTGAGCTACGGAATCATTACTTTTCAACTTTTCCGATACTGCTACCGTTCCCGTTTAAAGTGGTGCAAATATAGGGCGATTAATAATACGATGCAAGTGCTAATTGCAATTAATTGTAAAGTATTTGTTAAGCTATTAATTGCCAATAAACTACATTTTAAATACGGCTATTTTACCCCTGTCGCCGGCCAATAAAACCAGTTTTCCATGTTTAGCTCTGCGGCAAACATTAAAGCTGGTGTTATCAATTTTTTTCCAGGACTCGCCGTAGGCTGCCGACAAGCTGGTGCCAGATGTCCCGGTGGATAAATATGTCCGCCCTTGTATGCGCTCCACACACGACTGAAACCCAGTAACACCTGCCGGTAAAACCTTGTAGGCGTTGCTTTTTTTGTCGTACTTACAAATTACAGAATCCGTGACTTTATCTTTTGAATAGTTACCCCCTACTGCTACCAGCAAATCATCAGATATGGAAAAAGAGCCTTTACTGCCCGCATTTTGTGCCAGCGGTAAACTTTTTGTTTGCCATTGTGGCTTATCGCAATTACACAATTGTAAAAAACGGGCCACCATGCCGCCGCTTGCTATAACCACACCCAAATCTTTATTAACCCTTAAACAGGTACCGCTTGCTGCAAAGGCCGCTTCGCCGGGTAAGGCATCGGGCGTGTTTTGCATCTCGGACCAGGTTTCGCCGCCATCTTTGGTTTCCATCAGCAGGAACTTATTTTTTATAGGGTCGCCTAAAATATAGCCGTGTTTGGCATCGGCAAAATCCATGGCATCAAAAAAATATATACTATCGGTTTTACGGCATTTTTCCTGCCAGGTTTTACCGCCGTCGGTAGTCTTTAAAACCAGCGCCGGAGTGCCCGAGCTCATGATTACGGCCTCTTTATCATTAAATGCTTCAATGTCCCTAAAATCGGCTTTTTCATAGCCGGCAACCTGCTGCCAGGCCCAGGTTGTGCCGCTATCGGTAGTAATGGCTATGTGGCCTTTGCTGCCGCTTATCCAGGCGGTTTTATCATCAACAACCGATAAACCGCGAATACTGGTTGGCTTATCCTGCTGTAAAATGGTGATGGTTTGCGCTGCCGAAATAAAGGG
This sequence comes from Mucilaginibacter sp. P4_C11, assembly GCF_056402115.1. Taxonomy (NCBI): domain Bacteria; kingdom Pseudomonadati; phylum Bacteroidota; class Sphingobacteriia; order Sphingobacteriales; family Sphingobacteriaceae; genus Mucilaginibacter; species Mucilaginibacter sp. P4_C11. The sequence goes on from NZ_JBFUIA010000007.1 coordinate 169,947, forward strand.
CGTAAACAGTAAAACTGTGATTATTAGCTGGTAAAAACGTTTCATGAAGCCTAAATTAAGCCTAAACCGGGCAAGTAACAACTACCCGCCAATTTTTTAATTTATTATAATGCTTTTTGACGGAAACGTTTATATTTGCACGCTTGTTAATAAAACAACAGGCCCGGATGGCGAAATTGGTAAACGTTGCGGTCTCAGAAGCCGTTGAGAATTGTCTCTTGAGAGTTCGAGTCTCTCTTCGGGCACGCCGGAAATGAAGTTGAAAGTCTTAAGTCTACAGTCTAAAGTGAAACACTTAAGGCTTAGAACTTAAGACTTTAAACTTAAAAATGCCCAGGTGGCGAAATTGGTAGACGCACCATCTTGAGGGGGTGGCATTCGTAAGGATGTACGAGTTCGAATCTCGTTCTGGGCACTTCGCAAAAATTCAAAATCATTCACTTCACAACCCCAGGTTATAACAAGCTCTCCTGCAAACATCTGTTGATATTGGTTGTACCGTATATACGTTAAACAAGCAGATGTATAAATACGCCCTATCTATATTCATAACCATAGCTGCCGCCTGCAACCTGCTGGCGCAAAACCAGTCTATCCATCCATATAAAGATCATGTTTTCCCTAATGTAGCTATAACGGAAAACTTAACTTATAATCCTGGTTCAAAGCCTGCCGACGCTATTTCATACCTCTTCGATCTATATCAGCCCAAAGGCGACCATTCTACCGCACAGCCTTTAGTTATCTGGATGCATGGTGGTGGTTTTAAATACGGCTCGAAAACTGCCCGGGGTATCAAACTATGGAGTACTGATTTTGCCCAACGCGGTTATGTATGCGCGGCCATTAACTACCGCCTAAGCAAAAACAACCCTGTATTTCATTTTGATGAATTGCAAAAAAGCTGTTATTACGCCGTACAGGATGTAAAAACAGCCATAGCTTATTTTAAACAGCACCATGCCGAATACCATATCGACACCAACAAAATAATTCTTGCCGGTAACTCGGCGGGCGGCATAATAGCCTTGCAAGCCGCTTATAGCAGCAATGCCGAACTATCAAGACGTACAGGCGTAGTTGACTCGACAGCCTTGCTTAAACCCGACGACAAAGCCAAAATTGCCGGCATCATTAACTTTTGGGGAGGCATTCTTGACATCCGCTGGTTAAAAAACGCGCGGGTACCTATTGTAAGCGCCTATGGCTCGCACGACCATATTTTAAACCCCATACAGGTTGATACCGGGATGTATGGCAGTATCACTATCCATCATAAGGCAGATGACCTGCATATAAAAAACAACATAAAAGTATTTGAAGGTTTTGGCCACGAGTTGCAACGGCATTTCAACCCTTTGTTTGATGCCGGTAAACCCACGCAAAAAAGATGGCTTGAGGCAGCACAGTTTGCGGCCGATTTCTACTACGAAATATTATTTAAGAAACCAGAGTAAACAATTGTTGTTTTTTGTAGTTATAATGTTGAATTTGTTTTGATCCAATTAATTACAAGTACATGAAAGTCACAAAAATTATAACAATTGCAACCATAGCGCTCATGAGCTTTGAGGCTTTTGACGCCACCGCCGAAGCACTACCGGTTGTTGAAGCAACATCTGTTTTACAGATCAAGCTTCCGCCTCCGCCGCCAAGGCCACCTGCACCGCCAAATCCGTTCAGGAGGCGTCACAGGCGCATTCACAGGCATCGCAGGTTGCATATAAAATTGCCGCCGCGTCCGCCTGCACCGCCAAATCCATTACATTTGCCAACACCGCCGCGTCCGCATTTGCCGCCGCGTCCATAATTTAAAAAGCCCTCCCGACAGTACGTCCGGAGGGCTTTTATATTCAGGTTTATTGGGGCAGGCTATAAAAAAACGATTCGGTTACAATTTTGCCGTCTTTTACTTCATACACACAAACTTCGTTCATCGTACTGCGGCCCTGCCCTTTATAGGTTACATCCATATCCATGGTAACCGAAAAAAAGTTACCACTTACAATTGGGTCAGATACCTGGCCGCTGTGAACCTCTTCAACCATATCATACCATTGCTGGTTTTTGGCTATCGCAGCCTCCTTCCCCTCCGAAAGTTCCATGTGCGAGCCTTTTGGTTCATGGCTTACTACATCATCAGCATACAGCTCGCTTATCGCGTCTAAATTTTTGCCTTCGCGGCAAAGCTCAACTAATTTTTCGGCTACTTCCTGTGTATTCATCTCAATTGGTTTTATTGGTTATTGTTGCATAAAGTTACTCAGTAATATAAAAAACACAGCATTATTTGTTTTAAGTTTAGGTTAAGCTTTATTCAAGCTCTGGGGCGGAAAATACAAAATCGAACAAGGACCTATAACTTCGGTTCTTACTACTCAGACGTGTTTCGGTTCAAATAAACATCGGCTTTGAACGCTGGCTACTACTCACCCCGGCTACGCTGCGCTGGCCGACCCTCTCTCCGGCAGAAGCCGCAAAGAGGGTGAAGCTTATTTTTTTGCCCCTCTATGCGACGCAGTCGGAGAGAGGGGTGACGCCCCGATATTTATCGGGGTCGTCGGGGTGAGTCGAATCGCCGCAATGCGATAAACGTAATTCCTCCTTCCGCGTTTCGCCAAATTTCACCATTACCCAAAACTGAAATAACAAAACAAAACGCGTTAACCTTTCACCCTTTACCTTTCGCCTTTAACCTCCTCCCCCTTTCCCAAAAAAAGTTTAATAAACTCAATTTTTTATGATTACTTTGAAGGTTAAATTTTTGCAAGGGATACAACAAATTAAATGCAGCTTACCCGCTTAGAAATCAAGGGCTTTAAGAGTTTTGGAGATAAGATCACCATTAATTTTAATGAGGGTGTAACTGCTATTGTAGGGCCCAACGGCTGCGGTAAATCAAACGTTGTCGACTCCATCCGCTGGGTATTGGGCGAACAAAGCACTAAGATGCTCCGATCGGAGAAGATGGACAACGTAATATTTAACGGCACCAAAACCCGCAAAGCAGCCAACCTTGCCGAAGTTTCCCTCACTTTTGATAACACCAAAAACGTACTGCCTACAGATTATTCGCAGGTTACCCTTACCCGCAAGCTTTACCGCACCGGCGAAAGCGAGTACCGGTTGAATGATGTACAGTGTCGTTTAAAGGATATTACCGATCTTTTCCTGGATACGGGTATCGGCTCAGATTCGTACTCTATTATCGAGCTTCGGATGATTGACGAGATCATTACCAACAAAGAAGGCTCTCGCCGTAATTTGTTCGAGGAAGCATCCGGCATCTCTAAGTACAAACTGCGCAAAAAGCAAACTTTTAACAAGCTTAAAGATACCGAGGCCGATTTGGAGCGTGTGGAGGACCTGCTTTTCGAGATTGAAAAGAACCTGAAAACACTGGAAAACCAGGCAAAAAAAACCGAGCGCTATTACCGGATAAAGGATCAGTATAAATCGCTGAGCATTATGTTGGCCTCGTTCCGCATCGTGTCGTTCAGCGAATCGTTGGCAAAAATTCAGGACCAGGAGCAAAAGCAAAAAGCGGATAAGGGCGGCATTGTTGCCCAGATAGATACTTTGGAGGCAGCCCTGCAACAACAAAAGCTGGATAGCATCACCAAAGAGAAGAACCTATCGGTACAGCAAAAAACCACCAACGAATTTGTATCCAAGATTCGCTCGTACGAAAGCGAGAAAAAGATCAAAAACGAGCAGCTAAAATTTCAGCAGGATAAAGAAGCGCGCTTAACCGAGGAACTGGACAAAGATAAAAACCAGTTAAACCACGTTTTTTATAACATCAAACGTCTTTCGGAAGAAAAGGCGCTGGAGGATGAAAACCTGCAAACCATTAAAACCCGCCTGGCCGATTTGAAAGAAGCAGTTGACGAGTTGCGCCTGCAGCAAACATCGGCCCGAAACGAACTTACCGAAATAACCGGTATCAATACCCGCCTGCAAAACCAGGCCTATAAGGCCGAAAAGGACATTGATATTCTGCAAATTCAGCAACAGGCGCTGGAGCAGGAAAGCCAGCGCAATATGGAAGATACCACCAATAAGGAGGTAGAACTTTCGCACTTTAACCAGGTAGTTGCCGAGCTGCAAAACCGTAAGGAAACGCTGGATTTTGATTACCTGCAATCCCTCGACTTTGAAAATAAATTAAAGGAGCAGATAGCCGAAACAGACAGCGAGCTAAGTTTGGTAAAAGATACTATAATTAAAGAAAGCCGCAAGCTGGATGCCAAGCAAAACGAGTACAACCTTACCAAAAGCATGGTGGATAACCTGGAAGGTTTCCCCGAGTCTATCCGCTTTTTAAAGAAAAATACCGACTGGGCCAAAAACGCTCCCCTGTTTAGTGACGTATTGTTTTGTAAAGAGGAATTCCGCGTAGCTATTGAAAACTACCTGGAGCCGCTGATGAACTATTACGTAGTTGAAAATTATGATGAAGCTATAAAGGCTATCCAGCTATTGAGCAATTCGTCACGCGGTAGGGCGCATTTCTTTATCCTTGAAAATTATAACGAGATAAACCCGACTAACCCTGCTTTTGAAAATGCGGGCGCGGTATCGGCCCTTAAGGTTATTGAGGTTGATAAACGCTACATTAACCTGTGTAACCACCTGCTAAAGGATGTATACCTGGTTGATGATGACAAAGACCAGCAAATTAACAACGCTGCCCTTCCCGATGGCGTTGTACTGATAGGTAAAAGTGGTAAATTCAACAAATCCAGGCATACCATGGCCGGCGGATCGGTTGGTTTGTTTGAGGGGAAAAGGATTGGGCGCGCCAAAAACCTGGAAAACCTGGCTAAAGAGATTAAGGGTATAGAAAACCTGGTTAACACGCAGAAAAGCAAATCTGACGAATTACAGAGTAGATTATCTGCCTTAAAATCATCAACCAAAAGTGCCGGGATTAATGAGCAGCAGATGATCATTAACCGGCTGGACACCGAACTGATCACGGTAAAAACCCGGCAGGAGCAGTACCAGACATTTATTGAAAACAGCCTTAACCGTAAGGATGATATAGCCCGCAAAATTGAAGGCATTAAAGCCGAAATGGAAGCGTTGCACCCGCAGCTGGCCGATTTAAAAGCCCAGAAGCAAATTCAAAGCGAACTACTTGTTGATAAACAGGTCGAATTTAACGAGCTGAACGAATATGTATCGGTACAATCAAACGCCTTTAACCAGGAGAATATCCGTTTTCACCAGCAGCAAAACAAGGTATCGGGCCTGGTAAAAGACCTGGAATACCGCGATAATCAGCAGGAAAACCTGGAGGCCCGCATTAAACAAAACAGTACCGAACTGGAAAAGGTAAAAATTGCCATACAGGACAACCTGAAACAATCTGATAACTCTGACGATGACCTGCTGGAGATGTACGAGCAGAAGGAAAACCTGGAGAAAGCCACTCAACAGGCCGAGCAGGAATACTACCAATGGCGTGGCCTCATAACCGAAAACGAAAACGAGATAACGGCCCTTCGCCGTAAAAAAGATAACCACGAGGTAATTGAAAATGAACTTCGTGATGAGCGTAATAACCTGAAGTTGGAACTAAACGCGCTTAAAGAACGCCTCTCGGTTGAGTTTAACATAGATATTGAAGACCTGCCAGAAACCGAAACGCCGGCCGAAAGCGAACAGGAGCTTCGCGAAAAGGCCGAGAAACTAAAAAAACAACTGGATGATTTCGGCGCTATTAACCCGATGGCGGTTGAGGCCTATAATGAGATGAATGAGCGTTACACCTTCATCCAGGCCCAAAAGAAGGACTTGAGCGAAGCTAAGGCATCGCTGCTGGCCACCATACAGGAGATTGATGATACCGCCAAAGAAAAATTCATGCATGCCTTTGTGATGGTGCGTGAAAACTTTATCAAAGTGTTCCGTTCGCTGTTTAATGATGAGGACTCATGCGATTTGATCCTGACTGATCCAAGTCATCYGCTTGAATCGGACATTGACATTATCGCGAAGCCAAAAGGTAAACGCCCGCTGTCTATCAACCAATTATCCGGAGGAGAAAAAACCCTTACGGCCACAGCCATACTCTTTTCCCTTTACCTGTTAAAACCAGCCCCATTCTGTATTTTTGATGAGGTTGATGCCCCATTGGATGATACCAATATTGATAAATTCAACAATATCATCCGCACCTTTTCAAAAGATTCGCAATTCATCATTGTATCGCACAATAAACGCACCATTGCCAGCACCGATGTTATTTATGGCGTAACCATGGTTGAGCAAGGGATATCGCGGGTAGTAGCTGTTGATTTGCGGGAACTGGCCGATTAATTTATCACTGCATAGCCTGCACCTGCTTATCGCTTAACCTAAGGAAGCGCACTGCATTGTTAAAAAAGATATCCCTCTTTTCTTCTTTAGTCAAAAAATCAGCGGCCTGGATTGTGTCAATACTTTTTTCAATTGCACCAGGCCATACCATTTGGTCTGATCCATACATGATTCGCTTACTAAACCCTGCATTAACCAGTCGTTGTAAATAATAATAAAATTCCTTTTTTGGCAAAATATAGCTGATTACTCCAAGATCGACATATAATTGCGGATAGGCATATAACATGGCAAGCATATCATCAATCATCGGCCAGCCGGCATGCATGGCATATAAACGCAATTTGGGATGTTTTACCAAAACCTCTTCCAGTATCAAAGCGCTATGCATCCTGGCCCGGTAGTGTTTGGCTCCTAAAAATATCACACCGGGTGGGCCGGGCCCTATATGGATACCAACAGGAATATCCAGGTCTTCGGCCATTTTAAGGTATGGTTCAAAAGCGGTATCGGTAGGTAAAATACCCTCGTATTGCAAGGCTATCTCCCCAAACACCTTAAACTCGCCTGATTTAAACAATTTAGTTAAAGAATCGACAGAAAGTTTTTGCCTTTTTATTTGAGCAAAATCCCAGTACACCGCATTCAGTATTCTCTTTGGCGATGCCGCCTTCCATTTGCGCACCTTATTAATATCCCCGCTGCAAACGGCATAAACGTTCCGTTTTTCTAATATTTGCAGAGATAGCGATCTCAACGAATCGTCTGTAGTAGGCGAAATAACAGAATACTCATTCCATTCCCCTGTTTTTAAGGCCCCGATAAATGTCTCGCCATAATCATGCTGCGGGTCGTTGGCGCCAAAGGTTTTAAAAGGTGCACCTACTTTTAAAGGAGGGGGGCCCTGGTCATCAGCCGCCAGGGCATGCAGGTGCATATCTATTATAGGGGGCTGTTTTTGGTTTTGGGCAAGTGCTTCACTTGTAAAATCTAAAAGCAAAAACAGCGCGAGTATCAAGTTTTTCATGCAGGCGAAATTTAAACCTAAAATAGGTTTTTCCGCCAGTCCCACAGTAATAAAACTTTGTTTTTTAACGGATTATAAAAAAAGCCGCTCCATAAATTGACGCGGCTTTAAAATTCGTTATATACTCTGTTTATTTATGACGAAGTTCCTTTTTCCCTCCTACCATTCCTCTAAACTTACGTTCGTCTAATTTCAGGGTCATGGTGTTTACCTGGTCGGCTGTCATGGTTTGTGATTTGCCCAGGCTTTGAACTCTTGGCCCGGATACAGCGTAGGTACCTGTTTTAACAAAGTTTAAAGCGTGTTGCAATAACACTTCTGTACTATCGCCAAAATCTTTGGTAACATCATCGTAATCATTTTTACCTGGGTAATCGGTGGTGCCAGGATTCATACCAGCGTAATAGCCGCCTACGCCGGCCGAGTTTTTAGTTTCAAACTGCGGCACATATAACTGGTATTTATTAATATCTATAGCAAAAAAGCCTACCGGTTTACCATAGCTTGTGCGGCCAATAAACTGTACATCCATTTCGGGGCGCAGGTTATTGATAGTTAATTCGCTGGCCGAGGCTGTTGACCCGGTTACAATAAAAAATACCCGGCTGATATTTAACGTGCCGTTTTTAGCAAAATTTACGGTGTTGTTTGCAGGTAAAAAGTCGCCTTTTTGAATATTATATACCGCACTCAACAAGGGGTGATTATCGGCCTGTAGCTTATCGTTATAATAATAAGTGTACATTTTCGATCCGTTTTTAGCAGTCGGCACAATCAGGTTGTCTAAATATTCGGCTGTTGATACATAGCCGCCACCGTTATAACGTAAATCAACTACCAACTCGGTAACACCAGCATCGGTAAAAGCTTTAAACGCCTTTAATAATTGCGGGCTGGCATTGGTTGGCGAAGTAAAGGTATTAAACACCACGTATCCCACTTTTTTGGCACCCTCGGTAAATACTTTATAGGTTAAAACCGGGTTTGTGGTATAAGTTGCCACGGCTAATGAAACATCAGCAGATGTCCCGTCGGGCTTTTTCACGGTCATGGTAAGCGGGTCGGTTCCAAAAATAGCATTTACTACAAACTGAACATTTGTTCCGTTATCATAATCAAGACTGGTACGGCCGTTTATTTTGGTTATCTGGTAACCTCTTTTCAGCCCCGCATTATCTGCCGGCGAACCGGGATATACGTATTTGATGCGCAAATCCGTAGTTTCCTGGTATAAAACCGAAAAACCAAAGTCGCCGTTGGTACCACCTAATTCTGTAGATACCGAACCGTCATCGATAAACGAATATTTAGCCGAACCCGGATCTGCCGCGTAATACTCATAAGGCTGGCCCGTGGCTGGGTTTATTTTGTATTGCGAAATTTGGTCAACCTCTTTGGTAAGTGCATCTGCATCGGCAGATGCGGTGATCTTGCGTGGCTGAAATGTTTTGTAATCGGGTATGGCATCGTACCATAAATAAGTTTCCTTGGCATACAGATAAACAGAATCTTTTATCAAATCAAGCGTAGTACCCATTTTAGTAGGGGCAGTTAATATACCATCATCAGTGGTGGTATTTTTCTTTTTTGAGCAGGCGGATAAACCGGYTGCCAAAATTATAGTTAAGTAAAATATTTTTTTCATGTACAACGAGTATAATGTGTTAACGAAATAAAAATAAGTATGTTACAACAGACGTTACAAAAATTTATCGACGCTGATATAGTCAATCCCAACAGTTTCAGCACATAAATTATCTACCTCCGAATTACCTATCATCAAAATATCCCTACGTTGCAGGTTATGTTCCTGCATTAACAGGTGTATTACATCGGGCTCTGGTTTTGGGGCGGTTTCATCGGCCAGGTAGCAGGTAAGATACGGTTCAAGCTTATGCCACTCTACCTGTTTTATCTTATTTACCTGTTGTATAACTTTCCCGTTGGTAACAATAAATAGCTTTTTACGGTCAATAACCACTTCCTGAAGTAAGGTAAGCATATTTTGGTATAAAAGCAATTTCAAGGGCAGCTTGGCGGTGTCAAAAAGGCCGTAAAATTTATCCCTGTACTGCGCAGCAACAGGAAACTCCTCTTCAAGTTTATCAAATACAAACTCCGGCCCTTCGGCAACGTAGGTATCTGTCATCAAGCTAATTACTTGTTTGGCATCAACCAGTTCAACATACTCCAGCATATTTGCAAACAGATAGTAAACCTGGTATATATAATCTTTGGCCGGATATAAAACATCATCCAACTCCAGTACAAACGCCGTTTTGCGCTTATCAATATCTTTATATGTTATCGTCGCCGGCAATGATTGTTATATTATATTCGTTAAATAATACTTCCGATTGTTTTAACAGTTCGGTTTCCCGTTCACGGAAGAGGTAAACCGTGCCTACCCCTAAGTCGAGGCATAAAGCCAGCATTTCGTGCGTATAACTGGGCGATGCAGGGTTAGGCAGCCGAATGAGCTGGCCGGGCTTCAGCATAAAATCCGGCAGGTCCATGTAATCGCCCATGATTATGTCGGCGCCGTTTAATTTGTTTTTCTGCTTGTAAGCCGGTGCAGCGTTTGCTGCCGTTATCAGTATCTTCAATTTAATAGCTAAGCTTATGGTACAATTAAACCGTCTTTCATAATAACCGTACGGTCAGACAGGTTGGCAAGATCCTCATTATGAGTAACAATTACAAAGGTTTGGTTAAAATCCTTACGCAACTTAATGAAAAGTTCATGCAATTCCAGCGCGTTTACCGAATCGAGGTTGCCCGATGGTTCGTCGGCAAATATCAACGCGGGGTTGTTGATCAGAGCACGTGCAACAGCTACGCGCTGCTGCTCACCGCCCGAAAGCTGGTTCGGTTTATGGCTCACCCTATCGCCCAGGCCCAATAAATTCAGTAGCTCTTTAGCCTTTTTTTCGGCCTCTGATTTTGATACACCTGCTATAAACGCCGGGATGCACACATTTTCCAGGGCGGTAAATTCGGCCAGTAAATGGTGAAACTGGAAGATAAAGCCAATTTTCCGGTTCCTGAAATCACTCAGATTTTTATTGTTAAGCTGGCTTAGCTCGATATCATTAATATATAACTGACCCGAATCCGGCCTGTCTAACGTGCCCAAAATATTAAGTAAACTGCTTTTGCCGGCGCCCGATGCGCCAACAATGGTCACAATTTCGCCACGTTTAACCTCCAGGTCAACACCTTTCAATATCTGTAACTGCCCGTATGACTTGTAGATGGATTTAGCTTTAAGCATAACGCAAAGTTACTATTTTGGTTGATTTTATCGCGGCGTTGATAACCTGCTAAATTTTAGCTAAATTTAAGGCGATGATGTTAAAATAGTATAACAAAATATACTAAAACCCGTATAAAAGGCGACAATACAAAACTTTAAAGTAGCAATAAACTTATCGCAAACACCTAAATATAAGATATGCGCCTTCTGATAGTTTGCTGCATTATACTTTTCAATGTATCACTTATAAATGCTCAACAGCTATTTGTTGAAAAATATCCAATGAACGTTTACGGCGCCGGCATTCAAAGCTGGACTATGGCACAGGATAACCAGGGAGTGCTGTATATTGCCAATAACGATGGCGTTGTTAAATATGATGGCCTAACCTGGGATTTAATGCCCATTGCCAATCAAAACTATGTGTTTTCGCTGGGGCTTGATTCAAAAAACGAGATTTTTGTAGGATCCTATAACGAGCTTGGTTATTTCAGGAAAGATAGCGCAGCAAATTACAAGTATCATACCCTATTACCCCTGCTTCCCAAAACCTATAAAAACCTGAATGATATACGCCAAACAATAGTTTTTAACGACGAGGTATTTTTCAATAACAATAAAAACATTTTTCGGTACAGCAAAGGCAAGCTTAAAATACTCAACATTGCCGATAACTGGTTATTTAGGCTAAAAAAGCAATTGTTTTCGTTAAGCGGTAATGGCTTGTTAGTTTATAAAAACGGCGGGTTTGCCGATGCCGGTTTTGGCAAGCAACTAGCCGGATTGCAAATAAAACGAATTGCCGATTATGAAAATGGTGAATACCTTTTGCTCGACGATAATAACCGGATATGGTCATTAAACCCGTTGGAAGCCGATAGCAGTAAAAAAATGCTGCTGCTTACCAAAAATCCGGTTACCAGCACCAAAAATATTCCTGTGCGAAGCCTGCTATACATGGATATAGGGAAAATAGTAATGGCTACCGAGGAAGGCGTTTATATTTTAAACAGGGCTGGCCAAACGGTAAACTTCAATTCAAAGGATATGCTGGGGCTTAACCTTAATACCGGCTTTTGCTTCCTGGATAAGGCCCAAAACATTTGGCTTGGCGCTGATACCTATATTACACAGTTGATTTCAAGTTCGCCCTTATCCATATATGACAATAATAATGGCCTCGATGGTACCATATTGTCCCTTGGTAAAAAAGGCAACGATTTATATGTGGGTACCGATAAAGCACTTTTCTATAAAAACGACAATTCAACGTTTTCTGCCATTCCCGGAACCGAAACGGAAAACTGGAACATGTTTAATTTCGGCAACAAACTATACTTAGCTCATCGTACCGGGGTTTTTGAAATTCAAGGCAAAAAAGCCATCCCTTTAATTCATCATTGGTTTATCCAAACCCTGGGTGAGGTAAAAAACAAGCCCGACTGCATGATTATGGGCACCTATAACACGGGCATCTGGCTTCTATCAAAAGAAGGCAATACCTGGCACGAAAAAAAGATCAGGGGTTTTGAACAGGAAACCCGCTATATACAACAGGACGACGAGGGTAACGTATGGATAAGCCATTACAATAAAGGCATTTATAAGCTAAGGCTGAACGCGCAGATGGATTCGGTAATCAGCACGGCCTTTTATGATACAAAAAACGGATTGCCATCGACCCTTAACAACCGGATTTACCACTTAAACGGCCGGATTATAGCTGCTACCACCAATGGTTTTTATAGCTACAACAAAACAAAAAACAGGTTTGAGCCCGATGCCATACTTGGTAAGGTAAGCCAGGGCGTTTGCATTTATACAGCTACACAAACTGCCAAAGGCGATATTTACTTTTGGGGTGCGCCATCAAAAAAAGAGCAAAGTGCAGGAGCTTTTATTAAGCAGCCCAATGGCTCATTCAGGTTGCTGTTTACGCCGTTTAAAAAAAATGCGTTGGCTACGCATGGCCTGCTGCCTGTTGATGTAGATGCACCCGTACTTGCAGCTGGCACCAACCAGGTATGGATTGGTAATTTAAAGCGGGTTGTTAATTACATCCCCAATCAGCCAACTTATTACCATAAACCTTTGCCGGTATACATCAAAACCGTAAAGGCGGCAGATTCAACCATTTTTGCTAACGGGGCCGGGCTGCCGCAAAACGATATTCCGTTTTCAAAAAACAGGTTGAAATTTGTTTTTACAAGCCCGTTTTTTGAGGACGCCGATAAAATTCAATATCAATACCAATTAAACGGGTTTGAAGATAAATGGTCGGCCTGGAGCCATGACCGCGAAGTTTCATTTACCAACCTTGCCGATGGCGATTACACCTTTTTTGTGCGGGCCAAAAATATTTACGGGCAAATAAGCCGCACAGATTCCTATTCGTTTCATGTTACTGCGCCCTGGTTTAAAACCTGGTGGGCTTATTTATTATATGCATTTACAGCCGCGCTGTTATTTTACCTGTTCGGTATATTAAACAATGGCCGTATTAACAGGCAAAAACTGGCGCTTGAAAAAAAGGTGAAGGAAAAAACCAGGGAATTAAGTGATAAAAACGACGAGATTTTGGCCCAAAGCAAGGCGCTGCAGGAATCAAATTTAACCAAAGACAAACTTTTCAGCATCATCTCGCACGATTTAAGGGGGCCAATTGGCCAGCTCAAACAAACCCTCGATCTGGTAAAATCCGGTTCGATCTCGCTGGAAGAATTAGAGGAGCTTATCCCCCATCTCGACGAAAACATTGGCTCGGCATTTAGCCTTACGGATAACCTGCTTTACTGGGCAAAAAGCCAGATGGACGGCATCCAGGTAAACCCGGTTTTATTTGACGTAATGGAAATTGCCGACGAAAACTATCACCTGTTTAAATTGAACACCGACAACAAACACATTGAACTGGTTAACAACATTAATAAAAGCATTGCTGTTTACGGCGACAGGGACATGATAAAACTGGTATTGCGCAACCTGCTTGGCAATGCCACTAAATTTACCGCGGTTGACGGCAAAATAACCCTGGGATACAGCACCAAACCCGGCTTTGTTGAAGTGTATGTAGAAGATACCGGCGGCGGCATGTCTGCCGAGGATATTGCCAAAATATTCCGCAAAGAAAATTTCCATAAAGATGGCACCTCGGGCGAAAAAGGCTCGGGGCTGGGGCTCTCGCTTTGCCAGGATTTTATCGAAAAAAATGGCGGTAAACTAACCATCCAAAGCAAATTGGGCCAGGGCAGTAAAATTTCTTTCTGGCTAAAAGGTGATGATAAAATAAGTACTGTCAAATAAACGCTGCAATCCTCCCCTACTTTAAACAAAAATTGTAGATTTACCGCAAATTCTTCAAAAAACATGAATATCCACGAATATCAGGGCAAAGCGATATTGAAAAGCTTTGGCGTACGAGTACAGGAAGGCATTGTTGCTGACACACCCGAAGAGGCTGTTGCAGCTGCCCAAAAATTGAAAGAAGACCTGGGATCAAGCTGGGTGGTTATAAAAGCCCAGATACATGCCGGTGGCCGTGGTAAAGGCGGTGGCGTAAAGCTGGCCAAAAATCACGACCAGGTTAAAGAAATTGCAGGCAATATTATTGGCATGCAACTGGTTACCCCACAAACCGGACCCGAAGGTAAAAAAGTTAAGAAAATTTTAGTAGCCCAGGATGTTTACTACCCCGGCGAAAGCGAAGTAAAAGAGTTTTACATGAGCGTACTGCTTGATAGGGCTAAAGGCCGTAACATTATCATGTACAGCACCGAAGGCGGCATGGACATCGAGGAAGTTGCACACTCGACCCCCGAACTGATATTTAAAGAAGAAATTGACCCTAAAGTTGGCTTGCAGGCATTCCAAACCCGCAAAATAGCTTTCAACTTAGGTTTATCTGGCGAGGCTTTTAAGGACATGACCAAGTTTATCGCCGCTTTATACAAAGCTTACGATGCTACCGATTCATCGCAGTTTGAAATTAACCCGGTTTTAAAAACATCTGATAACAAAATTTTAGCTGTTGATGCTAAGGTTAACCTGGATGATAACGCACTGTACCGTCACCCAGATTATGCCGCTATGCGCGATACCGACGAGGAAGACCCTACCGAGGTTGAAGCAAGCAAATCAAACCTTAACTATGTAAAGCTTGACGGTAACGTAGGCTGTATGGTTAATGGCGCAGGTTTAGCTATGGCCACTATGGATATTATTAAAATTGCCGGCGGCGAGCCTGCCAATTTCCTTGACGTTGGTGGTACTGCCAATGCCGAAACCGTAAAAGCAGGTTTCAACATCATCCTGAGCGATCCAAACGTTAAAGCCATCCTCATCAACATCTTTGGTGGTATCGTTCGTTGCGATCGTGTTGCACAAGGTGTTATTGATGCCTACAAAGAAATTGGCAACATCCCTGTACCTATCATTGTACGCCTGCAAGGCACCAACGCCGCCGAAGCAAAAGCACTCATCGATAATTCAGGATTGAAAGTATTCTCGGCTATCTTACTAAAAGAAGCTGCTGAAAGAGTTAAAGAAGTATTGGCTTTGTAGTTAAAGCTGATTGAAACATATATTGAAAGGGGCCTTGTGCCCCTTTTTTGGTTAAAAACTAATTGCATATCCCAACCCTAAAAACTAACCAAATGGATGCAAAGCAAAAACAAACTGCTTTTATTAAAGCCTATTTAAAACCGACGCTAAAACAATTCGGCTATTCAACCAACAGCCAGACATGGTGGAAAACCCGTGACGACTTTCATATAGTTATTAATCTTCAAAATTTTTCGTGGAATTCAAAAGACGAAGTTAATTTTTCCTTTAACATAGGGATCGCACTTAAAGCTACTACAAAGGATAATTCCAAACCGTCATACCATGATCTTAATATCCTAATGGGGCAAAATGGGTATTTACCTATTAACCGTTTCGTACACGATTATCATAACAAAACGGGATACATCATTAAAACAGGTTCTGACTTGGCAACGTTCATAAATGAGTTTCAGATAGATTTTGAACAAAACATTTTGCCGACACTGGATGACCTTAATACGTTAGAGGACTGCATAAACTACTACCAAACTATTCCATTTTGGGGCGAAAGTTTAAGGCAACAAATTACAGATTTAGGGCTACGTTAAATTTTCAAATCTAAAATTTGCATGATCCCCTTGCCATCAAAATGCCCCACCAATAGCCTCCAAATAATCATCCCGGTTCGACTTTTTGAAAACAATATCCCGGCACTTGTTAAATTGTACAAACGCCTTTAGCGCTACTGTTATCTTCCCTATCATAGCCTCGTCAAGCTCTGTCTCTTCAAAGTGCAGGTTGTGTACAAGCAGTATTTTTTGTTTCCTGTCGGCTTTGGCATCCATGCGAGCTACAAATGTATCGCCTACCAGTACCGGTAACGAGAAATAGCCATACTTACGTTTGGGCGCGGGTACAAAGCATTCAATTTGGTAGTCAAAGTCAAAAAAGTCCTTCAGCCGGTGCCTGAAAACATTCAGGATATCAAAGGGCGAAAGGATAAAGGCATCACCCGCCAGTTCAACCTCAGTTTGCTGATCGGGCAGCATATAAAGCGGCGCGCTTTTCAGCCCATCTACCTGTACCATGCGCACTTCACCTGTAGCTACCATTTTCTCCAGTTCTTTTTTAACCAGGTTGCCCTTCACGTAACGGGCGCGCCAGGCCATTTCTTTAACGTAGGCAATCCCCAATGCCCCCAGCGTACGCCTGATCACAAATCGGGCAAATTCCTCTGCCGTGGGCATGGTTAAATCCGTATCCGCGGGAATTAAGTTCATCGGCACATCATATACCTTATGGAAAGCCCTGGTGCGGGTAATGGTCAGCTTGCCGTCAAGGTACAACCTTTCCAGCGCCACTTTGGCCGGCCGCCAGTCCCACCAGCCCGAGCTGGCTTCCAGGCGGTCGTTTTCAAAATCGCCAACCATCAGGGGGCCTTCCCGTTCCACCCTGTCCAGCACTTGTTTCATAAGGCGGGTTTCGGCCGGGCTTACCGGCTTCCGGTTTACCGAAAAACCTTCTTTAACTGGCAGCGAAAAACGGAAATCGCCCATCGGAATATAACCCGCGTCGGAAGTAAAATATTCAAAAATCCGGCCGTCGGCGGTTAGTTCGCCCAGCCATTCCGGCTCATAATCGGGCACCCGCGCGGCCATTACGTGGTGGTGCGCCCGTTCAACCACGTAATTAGTATCCAACTGCACAAACCCCAGGTGATCAATCAGCCGGTAAACTGCTTCAATCCCCGTCCCAAACTGCGCCTGCCGGGCCAGGCCAGCGGCATGGAGGATGATTTTGCGGGCCTGGGGTTTGGTGAGAGTTAGTGGTTCCATAATTCAAAATAAGGAAATAATTTGCAGATGGGACAGCTTCGCGCGAATTGTTGCGGGGCAAATACACCAAAACTGGGTTAACATAACTTAATACATTTCAAACACAAAATACACCAAACACCTGATAATAAACAATTTATATTAAAATCATGGTTAACACTAAACTGACGTCTCGAGTAACTGGAGTTGCCGAAGTATTGACAATTTCAGTCTTGATTCTTGACTCTTAATTCTTGATTCTTCTTCATGGCGATGCCTGCGGCCCGGGCTGTACACTCATACGCGCACAAGGCATTAGGCGCCTGGCAGGTATCCGTTGCCATCCCTATCGCGGGGGGGAGTTTGGCTGAACTCGGATTAGGCAGTTTTTTCAGATTACAGGATTTTGCATACTTCAGACCTAAAGCACTCACAAGTACCCCATCGCTCTTGCGCTAAAGTGAACTTTGCCTTCTCATAACACGTCCCGGACTTATTTCGGGATCCCACAGAACAGGCAACCCACTTGATGTATACGTAGCATGTGAGGTGCCGAAACGAGTTCGGCAGGACTTTGGGAGTGATTGCTAAATTGTTACCATAAAGGCAAAAGTTGCTCACTTACTGTTATTTACCGGTGGTCTTCGTGTAATCCAGTTCCCTTACTTTAACAAATGCATTGCCCTGCATTTCATAAAACTCTTCCTTGTAATGGGTGGCATCCTGAATAGTCAAAATCCGGCGGTTCTTTTGAGCTTGTCCGGGGATTAGCTCATCATCCCATTCATAGGTGAACGCTTGCCCTGCAGGGTCAAAAGTGCCGGTTTGCATTTGAATGTCGCTGCCGATATGATTATTGATAGAGGTGCTGATGTATTTCTTTTTGGGGTTGTCAAACCCTTCAATTTGCATGCTTTGGTAAAAATCCTCCTTCATTTTCCCCTCGGCAACGGGTACAGGTAGTTTCCCGCCTGTCATTTCAACGCTGTAAAATCGCCCGTTGTAGATGGGCTTACGCACCAGCGTACCTTTAACAAAGGCCAGCTTTGCATCCTGAAACAGCCAGGTGCCGGCAAGTTTTCCCAACTGCGCGTGTGCTGTCCCCGGCCGGGAATAATCAAGCAATTGCGTCATGGTGTCGGGTTGTTTTGGCGCCTGTGCGTACACTGCACTACTAAAAGTTACATAGCTAAAGATGGCCTGACATAACCTGATTAACACTTTCTTTAAAATTATTTTTTTCATAAGATAGAGATGTTTATAAACTTAGTAAATTCAAATACCTGCAAACCCACAATAAACCTGGATAACGCGTGCCAGGCCACCCTGCTATCATGTTAAGGCTGCGTCTTTTTCAGCGTCCCCGCAAACCGTTTGTCGGTTAATGAAACCAGGAAATTCTCCAGGTCGGTTTTTTCCTGTTCAGTTAAATTCATTGGCGTTTTAAGCAGGGTATCGCGGTTAATGGAGTAGGGTACAATTTTATCCGGGTCGTTGTAGTAGTCAATTACCTGTCGCAGTGTTTTAAACATGCCGTTATGCATATAAGGGGCGGTTATTGCCACGTTACGCAAAGCGCCTATCTTGAACCTGCCCAGGTCATTTACCTTTTTGGTAACGCAGGCGCGGCCGCTATCTGACATTTTTTTTCCGTCATACAAACCGATGGAGCGAAATTCGACATCATTGAAGTCGGGACCGAAATGACACTGGATACAACGCCCCTTGGTATTAAAAATAGTAAAGCCCCGCCTGGCCGATTCGCTAACGGCGGCCTCATTATCATTCAGGCGCCAGTCGTCAAATGGCGAATCGCCGGTTTCCAGTGTACGCTCAAATGCTGATAATGCCTTGGCTAAGTTATTGGCATTGGGCGCTTCGTTAAAAATGGTTAAAAATGCTGTTTTGTAATAAGCATTGTTTTGCAGTCGCCACACGGCTGTAGCTAAGGGCATATCCATTTCAATAGGATTTTGGAGCGGGATCAGGGCCTGTTGTTCCAGCGTGGTGGCACGCCCGTCCCAAAAGAAAGCTACCTGTAAGCTCATGTTCATAGCTGAGGGTGTGTTACGCACACCTTTCCTGTTGTGTACACCTAAGCTGATGGCGGAAGTATCGGAAAAGGCAAACTCCTCTTTGTGGCAAGACGCGCAGCTGATTTTTTTAGTGCGGGAGAGTATTGGGTCAAAAAATAACTTGCGGCCCAATGCTGCAGCCGTTATTTGTTCCGGATCATTAAACGCGCTTAGCGAAATAACCAGGATGAAACCAAGCGCAAATAGGGTGATGCAAAACTTTTTCATGCACGATGTGGCTATTTGGCCGCGGTTATTTTTTTAAATAGCAATCCATCAGTCCCTTGCCTGCGGCCCATACATGTATCCTGTACCACATGAAATTTAAGGGAGTCTTGCCGGCCAAAAAACTCAACCTTATAGCTACCTTCATATTTGGCGTTGCAGGTAGGGTCAGACATGTGGAGTGTATCATTGTTCATATGATAAGTTCCGCTTACAAATTCCTTTTTATTGATAAAACCATCAAAGGTTCCATTGGCTCTGAAAATGGCCAGAAAATTAAAGGGCGCTCCCTGGTAAGTGCCGGTATGTTCCCATTTCCCAACCAGGAGGTTAGTCTCGGTTTTAAAGGCGATAGCGGAGGATAGCATAATTACTAAAGTGCTAAGCAGGCAAAATTTCTTCATGGCAGTGTTTGATGATGATCGGGATATCTCCAAAAAAACAAAATTTCGTCCGGCTTTAATTGCGCGTATGTTGCAAATACTTTAGAATATGTTGCATGTAATAGCTCAGCGATGAACAAATAAGGTGCATAACCCCTTAGTAAAAGTTTTGAGTGGCCGCCTGCTGGTTGATGACCTGTTGACCTATTTTATAAAACATCCTGTAAAGCACAAGCCTTTCAGCCCCTGATCCTCTTCACAATCTCCTCCTTTTTCATTCGCGAAACCGGGATCTGGCTATTGTCGTCCATTCCAATAAAGCCGCCGTCTGATTTTACGTACGAGGCCATTTTTTTAAAATTGATGAGGTGTGATTGATGGGTACGTAAAAAATTGACCGTTCCAGCAGTTCGTGGTACTCTTTGAGGGTTTTGCTTGCTAAATATTTTTTGCCATCCTCTAAGTAAATATGCGTATAGTTCCCTTCGGTTTGTAACCCCTTTAGCGCCATTCTTGCACAATGGAAACAAGCGATGCACACTTGTGACTTTCCCAAACCAAAAAATTCCCCTCAATCGCCCAAACCTTATTAACTTACACCAACCTTTATCATTCACCACATGTTAAAAAAGCTTTTCGCCATATTGTTTTTACTGCTTTGCCTGGTTACAATGGGTGTTTGGGTAGTAGGTTCGCACGGGCAGCTGCAATTCAGGCCGGGAATGGCTCAGGATTGGGTAATTGTTTCAATTATCACCACCACATTCGGGTTGTTTGTGTTTTTAATGTTCGGCAAAGGCAAAAAAAGCGGCAAGTATATTGAAATAGAGACGGTTGGCAGCCTTGATAAAGCCCTTGATTTGGAACTGGCTAAAATAAATTCTGCTTTTAGGGTAGCGGTTGATGAGGACATCAAAGTAAAGTTCCCGATTGTTTATGCCAGTGTCGAAAACGGAAATAAGTTTTCGCAAATATACATCGCCGCAAAACGAAAGCTTTACTTGCCCGATTTTTGGCGGGATGGTGTTTGTTTAGCCAACGGCTCAACACCCGATATTAATCAGCTTGCTATGGCTATTGATTACTGGCTTGGTAATAACATTACAACAAAAGCACTATATCAAAAATTCCCGTTTGTTACACCCAATGATAAAGCCCATGCCTTTGACATAGGCCGGGAGGTTGAATATAGCTGGCACCAAACATTAAACCACCCGCCAACAGACCACTTAAAAGAGTTTATCAGCCTAGCAATGGACGACGAAGTTTTAAGCAAACTTTTCCCGTTCACCAGCCTAAACAGACTTTGCTTTAGCAAATGTACCGGCTATCCCTACACCGGCGATATAGCAACTATAAATCCGGTTGACGAAGGCTATTTTGAAGTAAGATTGCCCAACAACCAACTACTGGGCAGCGGAACAGCAGCAGAAGCCCTAAAAATACTCAAAGACAGCCTCCCTGCCGATATTGGCCCGGCAGTAAAGGGAACGGCAGAGGATCTTTTGAAATGAGGTATGCTGGCAGAACAGCTTTTTAGTTGTTAGAATCAGAATTTTTCACATGTAAATGATTTTTCAAAGGTGTTCAAGAGGGCTGAGCCGTTTTCAGGATTTGAGAATTTGCAGAATTTTAGTTGCGTATGTTTATATGAAAAAGCTCTCGTTTTCCCCAAAGTGTCAGCAGAACAGCTTCGGGCAAAAACTGTCAAAACGATGGTGGTCAGGGCAGTGGCAGGGCATAGGAAGTTTTGCCAGAAGGGGCGACCTGTGCGGCAAAGCAAAGGGGCAAATAATTCCAGCCCAGGTTTTGGCCGTTTTGCAGGGCAAAGGCCCGTGCGCAAAGAAGCATTTCTGCTGACTTGATTTTTTGGTTACTTTTGTTTCAAGACAAAAGTAACAGCCCTCCCGCGGCGAATGAGCGGGCCAATGTCGTAGCTTCTACAAAATAATTTCGCAATCCACAAAAACATGAAGCATAGTTTGGAGATTGTTTCGTTCATCACAATGGCGGTTGTGATAGGTGATTGTGGATGCCCCCCAAATGATGATCAGGAGAGGGGCTTTTTTATTTCTGTAGCTGGCTTTCTATGCCGGAAAATTTCCTGCTTTATTCTAAAAAAGGCGTAAATCAACAGGGTTAAGCCCAGGATCCAAAACAGGGCATAAAAATTTCTTAGCTTCTCCATTCTATGCAAATATAATAAAGGTGCTGTTGATTAATTGACATCAAATCGTCCTTGTATAGCCCCGTTTGCGTAGTTACGAGATTGCCACGCTATCTCTTACAATGACGTGCTTGTAAGTTACTGACTGTCAATATCAAACTACCGTCATTGCGAGGTAGTTTGTTGCAGTTCCTGTCTTGCTACTTGATACTTACTACTTAATACTCCAAAACCAACTACTTCATACTATATACGAACTCACATTACTGTAATCAATATTGGTTACTACGCTATAATCCGGTAAAAAGGTATTCTCGCTGCTCAGGGCCATGTCCAGTTCAAAACTGGCGGGGTATGGGGTGTTCAGCAGGCTGCCTTTGGGGATATAGGGGAACAACTCGGCATAAGTTTGAATCTGGCTGTGGTTAATGCGGCGGTAAATGAACATGCGGTGCAAATCGCAGGGTTTGCTGAGGCCGGCGGCACCTATCATCTGGATAGCGCTGCCTACTGTGGCCTTGTGAAAATTGGCTACACGTACCTTTTTATCGTCGACCACCAGTCCGCGCATCAGGCCTTTATCCTGCGTAGCCACGCCGGTTGGGCAGGTATTCATATTGCACTCCAGCGCCTGGATGCAGCCCAGGGCGAACATCATGCCGCGGGCGCTGTTACACATGTCGGCACCGATGGCAAAGTTCTTCACCAGGTCGAAACCGGTAGCTACCTTGCCCGAGGCAATGAGCTTGATATGTTTTTTAATATCGAACCCAGTCAGGGCATCGTACACAAATGCCAAAGCCTCGCGCAGGGGCATACCTACCGAATTCGAAAATTCAAGCGGGGCTGCGCCGGTGCCGCCCTCGCCCCCATCAACGGTGATAAAATCGGGGTAGATGCCGGTTTTAACCATCGCTTTGCAAATAGCCAAAAATTCGCTTTTATGGCCTACGCACAATTTGAAGCCGATGGGTTTGCCACCGGATAGCTCGCGCAGTTTTTTAATAAAGGTGGTTAAGCCAATAGGATCGTTAAAAGCGGTATGGTACGGTGGCGATACCACATCCTGCCCCATCTCGACCAGGCGGATACGGGCAATTTCGGGCGTTACCTTGGCTGCCGGTAAAATACCGCCATGCCCCGGCTTGGCACCTTGCGACAGCTTAATCTCGATCATTTTTACCTGCGGCAGCACGGCACGCAGGGCAAAGGCATCATAATCAATAGTACCATCCTTATGGCGGCAACTAAAGTAGCCGGTGCCTATCTGCCAGATAATATCGCCGCCGGGCTGCAGGTGGTGGTCGCTCAGGCCGCCTTCGCCGGTGTTATGGGCAAAGTTATCCAGTTTGGCGCCGCCGTTAAGGGCCAGTATGGCATTCTCACTCAGCGAGCCAAAACTCATGGCCGAGATGTTGAATACGCTGGCCATATAAGGCTGCGTACAATCGGGCCCGCCAACTTTTACACGGGGGGCCATATTTAGTTTATGGTGATCAATAGCGGCAATGCTGTGGTTAAGCCATTCGTAGCCGTTTTCGTAAACGTCAAGCTCGGTACCAAAGGGGCGGGTATCATCAACCATTTTGGCCCGCTGATACACTACGCTGCGGTTTTGGCGGTTGAACGGTGTACCGTTGGTATCACTTTCAACAAAGTACTGGTATATTTTGGGCCGCAAATCCTCCATCAAAAACCTCAGGTGCCCAAACACCGGGAAGTTGCGCACAATGCTGTGCTTTTTTTGCACCAGGTCATAAAAACCCACAGCATAAATGGGCACCATAATAATGAACGACCATGCGGCGGGTTTCCAGATGATGGTCCACCCTGCCAGCGCAGCAAATATGATAAAGAATGAAACTATAAAAAGCTTTCTCATTTTTTTAGGTTATGAGTTGTGCGTATTGCGTTTTGAGTTGAAAAAGTAGCCTTTTACTTACAACAACATATTAATTACTTAACATTGATATGGTATGTTTGATTTTAGTGGTTAGTCAAATCTAAAAAAACTCCTGACTCAAAACTAAAAACTTAAATATTTAAACTTTTACGCAAGTGTATGGTTAAACTTGTATCTCATTGTCTGCGAATTGTAAATTAGCAATAATAGATGTTTAAACATCTATTATTGTATTATCTTTGTATCAACAAAAAAAACAAATATCATGTCAACACAAACAGCAACAAAATGGGTTATCGACCCAATGCATTCAGAAGTACAATTTAAAGTAAAACACTTAGTTATATCAACCGTAAGCGGCTTTTTCAAAAGCTTTGCCGGTGAGTTAATCACAGATAACGATGATTTTGAAAACGCCGAGATCGACTTTACGTTAGATATCGATAGCATCGACACTAATCAAAGCCAACGTGATGAGCACTTGAAATCGGCTGAATTTTTTGATGCAGCAACCTATCCAAAAATCAGCTTCAAATCAACTTCATTCACCAAAACCGGTGACGATGAGTTTGCTTTAAAAGGCGATTTAACTATCAAAGACGTTACTAAACCGGTATCGTTAGCTGTAGAATTTGGCGGTTCGGCTGCTGATTTTTATGGCAACACCAAAGCAGGTTTCGAAATCAGCGGTAAAATTAACCGTAAAGAATTTGGCCTTACCTGGGACGGCGTTACCGAAGCCGGCTCAATTGTAGTAGGCGAAGACATCAAACTGTTAATTAACGTTCAGTTTGCCAAACAAGCTTAATTGTTTGAATGCTGTTGCTGTGTTTTAATAATTAAAATGCCGCTGTTGTTAAGTATACGTAACAGCACGGCATTATTGAAAACAGCAAAGCAATACAAACTTTAAATAAAAAGCCATCCCCAAAAAGGATGGCTTTTTTGGGTTAAAAGGGCATCTAAAAAGCTCCCCACCCGAGGGGATTATGTGCCGGCTTTAATCTTTTGTTACCTATTTCACCAACGGTTTCAGCACCATCTCCCATTTATCATAGCCATTTGGGTTTAAATGCAGGTAATCGCCTTTAAATAAACTACTATCCGGTTGGGTTGTACCGGGCTTGTATATTGCCGGCACTAAATCAACATAATGGCTTTTGGGCTTATCCTTCAGGTAGGCTTTGATCAGGTCGTTAGCTTTATACACTTCGGCATAATATTTAACGCGCGACGGGCTTGGCTTTACCGACATAAAATAAATTTCTGTTTTAGGCAACCTGGTATGAATGATAGCCCACAGCTTGGTAAATTCATCGGCTACAAATTGCCCGGATTTACCAGCGGCTATGTCATTTTCGCCGGCGTAAATGAATATTTTGCGGGGCTGATATGGCACCAGGATATAAGGCGTATAATAATCAACCAATTGTTCGATGGTGCTGCCGCCAACGCCGCGTTTAATAATAGGCTTATCGGCAAAACGTTGTTCCAGATCGCTCCATAAGCGAATGGACGAACTGCCGATAAATAAAATACCGTCCTTTTTAGGGAAGCTCACGCTATCCTGGTGTTTAAAAGCCCTGATCTCGTTATCAAACGGGAAGCCCTGCTGCGCAAATGCGTGGGTGGTAAAGGCACAGCCAATAAGCAATAAAAGCAGTTTTAATTTCATGGGTTATGTAGTAAGGCGTTCTTCAAAAAACAAAAATGGCAGTTGGTTTTCAATGCCCTGTATTACCCAAACCGGCCCCTGCTGTGCATATAAAATAATTTTAATGGGTTTGTTTTGCTTTTTCTCAACTTCGGCCAATACCTGTAGGCATGAGCCACATGAGGTTACCGGCCGGGTAAGTTCAAATCCATCTGTATGGGCGGTTACGGCCATAGCTTCAACAGGATCATTGGGGTGATTGGCCCCCCAGTAAAATAATGCTACACGCTCGGCACACAGGCCGGATGGATAGGCTACGTTTTCCTGGTTACTGCCGTAAATAATTTTTCCGCTTTGCAGGCGTAACGCTGCCCCTACCCTGAATTTTGAATATGGAGAATGGGAGTTTTTTAATGCTTCGGCTGCTTCAAGGCACAGCCTGTAATCGGTTTTATCAAGTTGCTCAATAGCGTCGTATTCATCGAACGCTATTTTAATTTCGTGGTTAGTCATGGCCTCACCCTGCCCTCTCCAAAGGAGAGGGTTCTTTTTTTAAAAGTTATATAAAAAACTATCCCCCTATCCATTTAAAGAATAGGGGGATACAAGGTAATGAATATTTTCGAAATATGTTTTGATATACTTAAATTGTCTGAACCGGAATTTATCGAATTAAAGAATTAGCAGAATTTTAAAAATTCGAGAAATTCCGATAATCCTAAAAATTCCGGTTCAGAAACCTATTTACACCGCCACCGGCAATGCCACACCGTCGGCCTCTTCGGCTACCAGCGGGTTAATGCTTTCGTCATCTTTCTCAACCCGCAGGTTGTTTACAATGTGCATTTGGCGGGTTGGGGTATTTTTGCCCATAAAGTATTCCAGCAGGCCTTTAATATTAGCATCTTTCAGGATCACAGGGTCAAGGCGGATGTCTTTGCCTATAAACAAGCCAAACTCATCGGGCGATATCTCGCCCAGGCCTTTAAAGCGGGTAATCTCGGGCTTGTTGCCTAATTTGGCTATGGCGTTACGGCGTTCCTCATCGCTGTAGCAATAGATAGTTTCTTTTTTATTACGCACCCTAAATAACGGCGTTTGCAGGATAAAAACGTGGCCCGCTTTTACCAGGTCGGGGAAAAACTGCAAAAAGAAAGTCATCAGCAGCAGGCGGATGTGCATGCCATCCACGTCGGCATCGGTAGCTATTACGATGTTGTTGTACCGCAGGGCATCCAGGCCATCTTCAATATTAAGGGCGTGTTGCAGCAGGTTAAATTCTTCGTTTTCGTAAACTACCTTTTTGGTTAGGCCGAAACAGTTAAGCGGTTTACCCTTTAAACTAAAAACTGCCTGGGTCATTACATCGCGCGATTTGGTGATACTTCCACTGGCCGAATCACCCTCGGTAATAAACAATGTAGTATCCTGGCGGCGCTCGTGGGTATCTTCAAAATGCAGCTTACAATCGCGCAGCTTGCGGTTATGTAACGATGCCTTTTTGGCGCGTTCGTTGGCCAGTTTTTTGATGCCTGCAATATCCTTACGCTCCCGTTCTGATTGCAGGATACGTTTTTCTAAAGCGTCTTTAACAGCCGGATTTTTATGCAGGTAATTATCTAATTCCTTTTTAACAAAGTCGTTAATAAAAGTACGCACAGACGGGCCTTCGGGGCCGATGTTTTGTGAACCCAGCTTGGTTTTAGTTTGCGATTCAAAAACCGGTTCCTGTACCTTAATAGCAATTGCGGCAACTATTGATGCCCGGATATCGGCTGCATCAAACTCTTTTTTATAAAACTCACGAACGGTTTTTACCACCGCCTCGCGAAACGCCTGCTGGTGGGTACCCCCTTGCGTAGTGTTTTGGCCGTTTACAAACGAATAATATTCCTCGCCGTATTGCTGCCCGTGTGTCATGGCTATTTCAATATCCTCGCCTTTAAGGTGGATGATAGGATAGCGCAATGTTTCTACATCGGTATTACGGGTAAGCAAATCATACAGCCCGCGTTCCGAAAAATATTTTTGACCATTAAAGTTAATGGTAAGGCCCGAGTTAAGGAACACGTAATTCCAGATCATGCTCTCGACAAACTCCGGGATAAAACGGTAATGCCTGAAAATGGTATCGTCGGGTATGAAGTTGATAGCGGTACCGTTACGCTGGGTGGTTTCTTTTTCGGCTTCATCACGAATCAGTTCGCCTTTGGCAAATTCGGCCAGCTTGGTACGGCCCTCGCGGTATGATTGTACGATGAAATTGTTTGATAGCGCGTTTACCGCCTTGGTACCCACACCATTTAACCCTACCGATTTTTGGAAGGCCTTGCTATCATATTTACCACCGGTATTTATTTTACTTACGCAATCAATAACCTTACCCAGCGGGATGCCGCGGCCATAATCGCGTACCGATACTTTATGATCGCTCATATTTACCTCGATGGTGCGGCCGCTGCCCATTACAAACTCATCTATCGAGTTATCTACAATCTCTTTAAGCAATACGTATACCCCATCATCGTAAGCCGAGCCATCGCCCAGTTTACCAATGTACATACCGGGGCGCAAACGGATGTGCTCCTTCCAATCGAGCGAACGGATACTATCTTCACTGTAATTAACTGGTTCTGCCATTTATAAAGTAGAATTTTAAAATAGGTGTCACTATGCACCTATCTGCAAAAATAAAGTTTCGGCAATGAATTGAGTGTTCAAAACTGTCAACTTATTAACATTATATCTGAAATACACGAATGCACGCTAATTAAAGCGAATTTCACGAATCTCATGACTATCATGATTAACTGACAAGAAAATCCACTCCTCAATTCGTGAAATTCGCCTTCAATTGGTGCGAATTAGTGTGTCTATTAATGGGGCTTAAACTTAAGGCAGTTGCTGGCCCTATCAATGTTCCTGAAAAACTCAGCATCTTTTTCGTTGGTAAAACAAACCGCCATAATGGTACCGGTATGGTTACGCTGCAAAATAATAAGCAGGGCGTATTTGTAGCTCTTGGTATCGGGCATGTCCATCAGTGTTAACAGGTACGATTTACCCGCATCGGCATTATAACGGGCCAGCACATTGGCCGGGATAGACCTGACAGAATTATCCTGTTCGCCAGAAAAATTAGTAGCCTGCGCTTTACCAACCTCCAGGTATGATGAATCGGGATTTTGCTGCTCATGGTTGCGCTCCAAACTCAGCCAGTTTTGTTTTAAGGATTTTACCTGGAACCATATTTCAAACTCGCGCCCGGGAATTTCCATGGCGTAATCAAAAGAAAAATTCTCATTGTTTACAGCCTGTATTTCCCTGAAACCTTTGGGAAAGGTAAAAGTAACATTGGCATTGGCCAAAATTTTTGAAAACTCGCGAAATTGCGCGCTGCCCTTTACCGGTTTAACCGGTGTAGCAATGGCCGTTTTTTTCTTGTTGCCGGCCAAATATCGCGGGTGCTTTACCTGTGCAAAAGCGCAGATAACGCATAACGATAATATAGCATGAAGTAAAATATGCTTAAACTGCTTCACAATAGTTTTCATTAACGGCGAAACCAGGGATGTTTCTAAGTGTAATTCTATAAAAATAGAACCACAAATCAAAATTAATTAAAATTTAAAAACACAAACAACTAAGTTAATATCAGACATTTGCGGCCAGTTAAATAACATGCTGAACCGCTTGCTTGCTCTCTTTTTTAACCTATCAGCAACATTTGCCTAAAAATACAATAACAAAACGGCTTTATTAATTTTGTTGCTAATTTAGTTTCGGCACAAATTTTAAATAAACATGAAATACCAGGACATTCCACTTATTAATAACCAGGCCATTCATAATTTTGAACTCATTATAGATGGCAACAGGGCTTTTATTGATTACAAATTAAAAGGCGACAAAATTTACCTGATACATACCGAAGTACCGGCAGAGATGGAGGGCACCGGCGTTGCCGCGGCTCTTGTAGAGAAAGCTTTTAATTATATTGAAGATAACCACCTGAAAATTGTGCCCCTTTGCGCATACATTGTCGCTTATTTAAAACGCCACCCCGAGTGGAAGCGGCTGCTGGCGATTGCAGAGTAGGGCGAAATAACACCCCGCCTGTAAATACGGTATTTATGGGCGGGGTGTTTTTATAACTGCGGCCGATTTTTTTTCCGAAGGCGATTATCCGTTGGCAACCCAGCGCTTTTTTTTCAAACACTCACCGACAAACCACAGTTTCAGCCACACGTTCATCGGTAATTTTCCGCCGTTTACCGGAAGTTTGCTTTGCTTCGCCTAATAACCATAGCTAAAAGATCATTCTGTTTGCACTTTTGAACCAACAAATCGCAATCACCATGAAAACTTTACTTGCTATACAAATCATCCACCTGATAGTTAAAGCTGCCGAACACGCCGAAACTATTATTCACTCTATAGGCCATTTGATAAAATAGCCCCCCGCCCCCTGAAGGGGGAGCTTTATATCAGGTTTCATATAAATCAACGGTACTCCAATAATGTTAGTTATACAAAAACACTATAAAAAGGGAGATAAAATAAACCGGAACAGGGTATAATCGAAACCGAAGACAAAACGGTTAAAAGCACGATGAGCCCGTAACCAAAAACATAAAGAGCCTCACCCAACCCTCTCCAAAGGAGAGGGTTCTGAAAAATCAAGGTTTTTGAAAATAAAATATGTAAATCAAAAGTCCTCTCCTTTGGAGAGGATTATTCGCACTATGATGCTTTTGGGCGCTCATGAATGCTGTTTAGGTGAGGCTGGAGCTGTTTTAAATAATTCATTGATATTTCATTATTCTGTTGCATTTTTACCCTATGGCAAAACCACCCATTATCACTGTAAAAAACCTGGTAAAAAATTACGGCGATTTTGCTGCCGTAAAAGGCATCAGCTTTGAAGTTTATGAAGGCGAGATCTTCGGCTTACTTGGCCCCAATGGCGCCGGAAAAACTACCACCCTTGAAGTTATTGAAACCCTGCGCGAAAAAACATCGGGCGAAATAACTGTTGATGGCTTTAATATTGATACCGATAAAGACAGCATTAAACAACGCATAGGTGTGCAGTTGCAGGCAGCTGGTTATTATCCCAACCTTAACCTATCGGAGCTGATAGAGCTGTTTACCGGCTTATACGGGGTTGACAAAACCCCCACCGAAATGCTGGAAAAAGTTGCGCTTGTTGATAAAGCCAAAGCAAAATATAAAGACCTTTCGGGCGGGCAAAAACAGCGTTTTTCTATCGCCACCACACTTATTAATAACCCACGCATCATCTTTTTGGATGAACCCACAACCGGCCTCGACCCGCAGGCCCGCCGCAACCTTTGGGATTTGATCCGCGAAATACGCGACCAGGGTACAACGGTTGTGATAACCACCCATTACATGGACGAAGCCGAAGTGTTATGCGACCGTGTTGCCTTTGTTGACGGCGGCCACATCATTGGCATAGATACCCCCGATCATTTTATTGACCAGTTGGTAGAAACTGGTTTCGAACGTAAAAAACAAGTTAAACTGGCCAACCTGGAGGATGTTTTTATAAACCTTACAGGTAAGGAATGGCGGGAAGGGTAGAGAGCCTCACCTAAATCCTCTCCAAAGGAGAGGACTTTAAAAGAACAGAGATAATACATAATATCGTAAATAAATAAACCCCGTTTTTACCTCCCTCTCCTTTGGAGAGGGCCGGGGTGAGGCCAAATGAACTAATGAAAAGATATAGCAATACTAAAGCAACCCTGGCTATTGCCAAAGCAAGTTTTAGGGCCATACTACGCAGCCCGTCGGCGGTTGTGTTTACGTTGGCCTTCCCTTTAATATTTATAGTGGTATTTGCCAATATTGGCGGCGGAGCCCCTTCGGTTGATGTTGGCGTTGCCAAAGGTTGCGATACTGCAGGAAAGGTTTATCAGCAACTCAAACAGCGACAGTTGATAAATTTCATAACAGATCAGTCAACAGATGATATGAACAAGAACCTGGCTAAAGGGCAAATAGATGCTATTATAGATATTAAACCGCTGGTGCCCATGCAACCGCTGAATATAAAGGTGCAATACAGCCAGGCTTCAAACAAAGGAGGCATTTTAAAATCGATATTGAACAATATTTCCTACAATGCGCAGCTGGCCGAAATAGCCAAAATACAATCCGTATCAGGCTTTAAAATACCCGAAGCTGTGCACCTTGAAGAAACTACCGTATCCGGCCGCGCGTATAAATACATCGATTTTATTTTACCGGGCCAGTTAGGTTTTTCTATCCTGAGCAGCGGCGTTTTTGGTACTGCCTTTGTTTTCCTGAGTTTACGTTTAACATTGGTTATCAAGCGCTTTTTTGCTACGCCGGTTAAACGATCAAGCATTGTGTTGGGCGAGGCGCTGGCCAGGATAACCTTCTCGTTACTGGGTGCGTTGTTCATCATTTTAGTTGGCCATTACCTGTTTGGCTTTACGCTTATCCACGGGTTTATCACCGTAGTTAATATGCTGGTGCTCTCGGCTTTCGGGCTCATTATATTTATGGGCTTTGGATTCATCATTTCGGGCATTGCCAAAAACGAGGGCACGGTGCCTCCCCTGTCTAATATTATTACCATGCCGCAGTTTTTACTGTCGGGCACTTTTTTTTCTGTAACAGCTTTCCCTAAATGGCTACAGGTAATCAGCAATGCTTTGCCTTTAACACACCTAAACAATGCCATGCGCAAGGTGGCTTTTGAAGGTGCGGGCTTGGCAGATGTAACGCATCAACTCCTGATCCTTTTAATTTGGTTTGTTATTGTTTATGCTGTGGCTATAAAGACTTTTAAATGGGAATAGGTTTTAGTATCAAGTAGTTAGTATCAAGTAGTAAGATTTATTGTCCTAAGAGCAAACGCGTATTAGTTGGGTTAACATAACTTAACACATTTTAGATTATTTTCTTATAAATACCTAACAATCAATATTTTATTTTTCTCAAGGTTAACACTAAACTAATATCTTCTGCCCATTCTCTAATTCTGCAAATTCTGATTCAGACAGCTGCGATAGGGATAAAAGCGGATACCGGCCCGCGCCTAATGCCTTGTGTGCGTATGAGCGGTTAGCCCGGGCCAAAGGCATCGCCATAATAATTTAATTTGGTGCATAAGTATCTTCGGCCATGTTTCCGGAGGGACTTCCTGTTAAATAATTTCATTCATCAACATTAAATTAATGTTAATAAAATAGATATTTGCATTTTATTAACATTGATTTAACGTGAACAGATTTTACTTATTTTTATTGGTACTCATTATTGGCTCTTCGGCAGTACAAGCCCAGGATAGCAAAGTAGGTACCTGGGGCATAGCCACCGTTGTATTACCGGGCGATAGTGCCCACAAATGGGGCGGATACTCTGAAATTCAAACTCGAACAAACGGCGTGTTTAAACAGTTTCAGTACTACGAGGCAAAAGCGGGCGTAAGTTACGATCTGGATAAAAACTTTACCGCCCTGCTTGGCACCGGCACTTATCATACTTATGATTATACCGATCTTGATAAAGGCCCAGCAACCAATGAATTCAGGTTTTGGGAGCAAATGACGGTTAACCAGTTTTTAGACCGCTTTAAATTCGAACACCGTTACCGCATAGAGCAGCGCTGGGTAAATGGCGATTTCCGTAACCGTTTCAGGTATCGCCTGAACATGTTTATTCCTTTAAATCACAAAAAAATTATTGCCAACACCTGGTTTATCTCGGTTTTCGACGAGGTTTTTTTTAATAACCGGGCACCCAATTTCGAGCGCAACCGTATATCTGCTGCTTTGGGTTACCAGGTTGATAAAAGCTGGATAGTGCAGGCCGGCTGGATAAATCAGCGTAATTATACAGCCATACAAAGCAGCGCCAAAAACAATATTATGCTAATGCTGATGTACCGTATTAACCGCAAAAACGCTGTGCAGCGCGAACATGTGCCTACCACAACCGATTAATACATTAACATAGCGGCTTAGTCCATTACGTAAAAATATCTTTAACTGCGTGTTAATTTATTGTTACCCTTTGGCCCGACTGATTAATAATCATAACAAATACAAAATTTCGATTGTGATTTCTTGATTTTGCTGTTAACTTAGCCGCCGGTTTACAAATTACAAATATCTGACAATAAAAAAATGAGCTTAATAATTGACGTACACGCCCGCCAGATTTTAGATTCGCGCGGTAACCCTACTATCGAAGTAGAAGTATTAACTGAGAATGGCGCATTCGGTCGCGCCGCGGTACCTTCTGGTGCATCCACCGGTGTACACGAAGCTGTTGAACTTCGCGATGACGATAAAACAAAATACATGGGTAAAGGTGTGTTAAAAGCCGTTGCCAACGTAAATGACATTTTAGCTCCTGAATTAAAAGGTATTGATGTGTTTGATCAAAACAGCATCGACGCCCTGATGATTGAAATTGATGGTACCGAAAATAAAGGTAAAATTGGTGCAAACGCTATATTAGGTGTTTCATTGGCAGTTGCAAAAGCAGCCGCACAGGAAAGCCGTCAGCCTTTATACCGTTACATTGGCGGTGTAAATGCCAACACTTTACCTATCCCGATGATGAATATCATCAACGGTGGTTCGCATTCTGATGCCCCTATCGCTTTCCAGGAATTTATGATTATGCCGGTTGGCGCGCCATCATTTTCTGAAGCATTACGTTGGGGTACCGAAGTATTCCACAACCTGAAAAAAATTCTGCACGACCGTGGCTTATCAACCGCTGTTGGCGACGAAGGTGGTTTTGCTCCAACTTTTGAAGGCACCGAAGATGGTGTTGAAACCATTTTGAAAGCGATTGAAAAAGCAGGTTACAAACCAGGCGAAGATATCTTTATCGCTTTTGACTGTGCTGCATCTGAGTTTTACAAAGACGGCAAATACGACTATACCAAATTTGAAGGCGAAAAAGGTGCTATCCGCACCAGCGCCGAGCAGGTTGAATACCTTGCAGAGCTTGTTGCCAAATACCCTGTTATTTCGATTGAAGACGGCATGGCCGAGGATGATTGGGATGGCTGGAAATTATTAACCGAAAAACTGGGCAAAACTGTACAGCTGGTAGGTGATGATTTATTTGTAACCAACACCAAACGTTTACAACGTGGTATTAACGAAGATACTGCAAACTCAATCCTGGTAAAAGTAAACCAGATTGGTTCATTAACAGAAACCATCAACGCGGTAACTTTGGCACAAACCAACGGTTATACCTCGGTAATGAGCCACCGCTCTGGCGAAACTGAAGATGCTACCATTGCCGATTTAGCTGTAGCATTAAATTGCGGCCAAATCAAAACAGGTTCGGCTTCACGTTCAGACAGGATTGCTAAATACAACCAATTGCTTCGTATTGAAGAAGAATTAGGCGCAAACGCCAAATTCATTGGTAAAGATTTTAAATTTCTGAAAAAATAATTTCGACCGATATAATGAGCCATCTGTAAACAAAACGGATGGCTCATTTTTTATGAAATGACCAATATTTTCGGCCGCAATTGATGTGGGCCTATAACTTAAGTAACACCTGTTACGTTATAAACAAAATACCAGTACTAAATTTTGATGGATAAGAAAAGGATTTCGAGGGGATTGTGGTTATTATTGCTTTTAGCTTTAGTTATTGGGGCCGATAGGATCAGCAAGATATATGTACGTGATCATATTCATTTTGCCATTGTTATTACCGTTATAAAAAACTTCCTCACCATTACCCGTGTTGAAAATACCGGTGCATTTTTAAGTATGGGCGATAGGTTGCCCAACCCATGGCATTTTATCCTGCTTTCGGTTTTGCCGGCGGCGGCATTGGCTTGGGGCTTATTGTACGTGCTATTAAAACGCGGTTTAACACTGCTTAACCAGGCCGGCATTATCGTGATACTGGCAGGTGGAATAGGTAACCTGTACGATAGGGCGGTTTATGGCAGCGTAACCGATTTTGCCCATATGAACTTTGGTGTTTTTGAAACCGGCATATTTAACATTGCCGATGTAGCCATTATGGTTGGTGTAGGCATACTGCTGCTAAATGCATTTTTACGCGAACGCGAGCAAAAAAGGCAGGCAGCTGCCGGGAAAGCGGTTACGGCTTAGTTTTTGAGCTCGATTTTATATTTTAGGCTATCCAACTGCCCTACTGTTAAATCAATTCTTCTATAGATATTTTTATACGTTAGCGGCGTACTCTCTGGCAATAGCTGAATGTCTCTTCTATAAAACAAAAAAGTTAACCCACCCTTATCTGCTGCCTTATTTTTCCAACTCGAGGCGTTAATTGAAGGGTGGATGGTATCATGAGGTAATAATTGATTACCATTAATGTTATAAGCTATATCATACCGTCTTTTAGCTGTATCGTTTGCTGCTATTGAATCATAAGCAAAGTTATAAGTATATTCATTTTCCGATTTATAATCATGCACATAATAATATAATGAGTCGGTAGTATTGTTAATGATAGCGATATCATTATTTCCGGGATCGTAAATGCATGAAAACATAAATATAACGAAACAGGTAATTGTGATGATGGCACATCTTTTCATTTTTTTGATGACTAAGTTATTATTGATACCATTTTATCAGCAAAGTAACCTTTGGTTGCAGGTAAATCGCTTTTAATTTTTTTCAGCTACAAACGGTTGACCTTTACAAAATAATACACTTTTAAGCTGCCTCGTAGGCTACATGTTTGTAGAAAACGAATAGTTCAACCTTTTTTGCTCCTTAGGAGCTACCTTTCTTCAGGATCAACTTTCAAAAGCGATTTCCCTGCCTTTGGTTGTTCAAATTAATCTTAATATAAAAAAGCGTATCTTTGCAGAAAATTATGCCTCGCTAAAAACATAGGCATATCAGTCTATAATATTACAAGCATATCTGCACATCTGAAATTTGCACATCTGCACATTCAAACAAACATGTCATTCGAAAATTTAAAATTAATTGAGCCTCTCCTCAAGGCCTTAAAAACCGAGGGATATACAACCCCTACTCCTATCCAGGCGCAAGCCATTCCTATTGTATTAAATCACCGCGACTTATTGGGTTGCGCACAAACAGGTACGGGTAAAACCGCCGCCTTCGCGCTACCAACTTTGCAGTTACTGTTCCAGGACAGGATGGCCCACAAAGAGCAAAAAGCTATCAAAGCCTTAGTGCTTACCCCAACCCGCGAACTGGCTATCCAGATTGCTGAAAGCTTTACCGCTTATGGCAAACATACCGGTTTAAAAAACCTGGTTATATTTGGTGGTGTATCGCAAAACCCACAGGTTGATGCTTTACGCCGCGGTGTTGATATTTTAATAGCAACTCCAGGCCGTTTGTTAGATTTAATGAACCAGCGCTTTGTACACCTTGACCAGGTGCGCATGCTGATACTGGACGAAGCCGACCGCATGCTGGATATGGGTTTTGTAAATGATGTTAAAAAGATCATTGCCAAAGTACCTTCAAAAAGGCAAACACTGTTTTTCTCGGCCACCATGCCTGCCGAAATAACATCATTAGCCAATACCATCTTAACCAATCCCGAGCGGATTGAAGTAACCCCGGTATCGTCTACAGCCGATACCATACAACAAGCGTTATATTATGTAGAGAAGAATGATAAAAAATCATTGCTGATCCACATACTTAAAGATAAAGGCATTAAAACCGCACTGGTATTTACCCGTACCAAACACGGCGCCGATAAGGTTGTAAAAGATTTGAATAAAGTAGGCATTACTGCTGAAGCCATTCACGGTAATAAATCACAAAACGCGCGTCAGCGGGCTTTAACCAACTTTAAAAACCGTACTACCCGCGTGCTTATAGCTACTGATATTGCTGCCCGCGGTATTGATATTGACGAGCTTACCCACGTTGTAAACTACGAGTTGCCAAACATCCCCGAAACTTATGTACACCGTATCGGTCGTACAGGCCGGGCCGGCGCCGATGGCATAGCCATGTCATTCTGCGATTCGGAAGAGATCCTGTTTTTACGCGACATCCATAAGCTGATAGGGAAAGAGATCCCTGTTGAAGAAGGTCACCCTTATCCAATGAGCCCCGTGGCTATGGCTGCAAACTTAGTTGCAGGCCAATCTAAAAAAGGATCAGGCAGCTTTAAACGCGAAGGTGGCCGTGGCGGTAGTGGCCGCAAACCTTCAGGTGGTGGCGGCGGCAGACCAGCCGGAGGCGGCGGTGGTCGTTCTGGCGGGGCAAGCGGCATGAGCGGTGCAAGCAGATCGTCGGGTAGAAGATAGTTCATTAAGTGAGTGGTTGATTGGGTGAATGGTTGATTAAGTTAAAAATCAATCACCTAATCAACCCAATCAACCACTCACCAAAAATATTTGCACCAATAAAAAAAATTAAATAGCTTTAAATGAAATTCAAAGAACCCATATTGATGAAACGCCTCATTAACCTTTTTAAGAATAAATTCTTTTTGGTTACGCTGGCATTTTTAATATGGATGATTTTTTTCGATAAAAACGACCTGTTTTCGCAATACGAATACCGTACCCAGGTAAACAAGCTAAAAAAAGAACGCGATTTTTATAAAGCCCAAACAGACCAGGTTACCAAAGAGCTTAACGAGCTTACATCCAACCCGCAGCAATTAGAAAAATTTGCCCGCGAAAAATATCTCATGAAAAAAGATAACGAAGATGTTTATCTGATTATTCCTGAGAAAACAGAGAAATAGAGGCAAGAAGCCAGGTATTTAAAAAGCAATGTATTGTTCATTGCTTTTTTTGTTTTTGCATTCTGCCGCTAAAAAACCAGGAAGCTACTCAATTGCCCCCCCTCAGGACTGATGCTTACTCCGTTATATAAGGCACCTTTACGTTTTTATACATTGGTTTTTGCAGTTGCAATTTTAGTTTTTGAAAGCTTTCTGTAGGGCCTTTGGTGGCAAACATATTGCTTAGCCAGGCGGGAATGCTGCCACCGGGATCGGCATGCAGGGTGTACAATACTTTAACTTTATTATTACCAACAGGCGTGAGTACCCATTTGCCTTTTGAATCGGCTACACGCACCACACCAGCCTTTCGGGGTACCATATCAGGGATGCAGGGGGCATCAACAGTAATAACTTTACTAACCGCATCCTGCGATACCTTTATGTGAGCTATAAAATCGCGGTTGCTTACGGGCCAGGGCACCTCTACCATCGAATAGTAATACAACTCCAATGGTGACACCTGTTTTATAATATAGTTTGATGAGGTATGGTACAGCCAATCCTCGCTGTTTTTCACATCCATCAAAACGGCTACCAGCCGCGAGGCCGGAACATCAAAATGGCACTCCACTTTAATGGCGTTTATTTTTGAGTTGGATACTTTGCGTGTATAAATATTTACACCGTCGTTACTGTTTTTTAATACCCAGCCCTCATCGTTTTGGGCAAATGCTGTATTAACAATCAGCAGGAGTAATAATGTTAATTTATAGTACATGGTAGCAAAACGGGTTGCAGGCCCCGATGTAACAAAGCTATATACAAAACAGGCCGGTATTATAACCGGCCTGTCAATTTTAAGTCATTTAGCCTCACCTCTTCTTTTTAAAGTGAATGTACCCAATCAATAACTCCCCCTTCAGGGGGTTGGGGGGCTTATTTTAAACTCATAGTTACCCGCCACCGCCTTATATTCTTTGCCGATGGATTTACCTGATAAGGTAACTTTACCTGCGGGGAAGGTGATACTTGCCGTTGAATTTGCCGGCACCGTTACTTTATAAGTAACACTACCCCCCTCCCGTTTCCATGACGATAAAATTTTGCCGTAGGGGCCAACGTGCATAGCTGTAAACTCATTTAAGCCGGGCACAAAATGAGGCACCAGGACCACATTTTTAAAGCCGGGCTGATTTGCATCGGGCTGAATTCCTGCAATGCCTTTGTACAGCCAGGCGCCAATTTCGCCAAACATAATGTGGTTAAGGGATATGTCAGATTTGGCATCAATCTGCCAGTTCTCGTACAGCGTTGTTGCTCCGTTCACCATCCACCAACCCCATGAAGGGAAAGTTTCCTGCGATGCTATCCTGTACGCCACATCGGGGTAACCATTGTCGCTCAAGGCGCTTAAAATGGCTTTGGCGCCAAGGATACCTACATCCAGGTGGTAATTATCAGCAGCCACGCGGGCGGCCAGGTTGGTGGCCACCTTGCTTTTCATATTATCGGGCACCACACCCCAGAATAACGGAACACTCAATTCGGTTTGAAAACCCTGACCGTAAATGCCGGTTTGCGTATTAAGGTATTTGGCATTGATGGCATTTTTTATTTTTGTAGCCAGTGCTGTATATTTTACAAAATCGGTTTGTTTACCTAAAATATGGGCTGCTTTGGCCAATATCGTTGCATCTGTATAATAATAAACCGACGAGGTAAGTTCAACCGGCGAAACAGATTTTACAGGTACCCAATCGCCAAGGCCCCAGCTGGTAAGGCCGGTCGGGTACAGCTCATCAATATGGTTTACATATTTTTCGATGCTGGTGTAGCTATCTGCCAATAGCCTGCTATCGCCATAAAACAAGTAAATATTCCAGGGGATGATGGCAATAGTACTTGTCCAGTCGGGCCCATTGCCCCACTCATACCCCCAGCCGCCGGTGGGGATAATGGAGGGCAATACGCCGTTAGGCTGCTGCTCATCCCGATGATCGGCCAGCCACTTTTCATAAATAGTAATGGCGTCAAAGTTGTACAGGCCTGTTTCGCTGGCTATGTGGGCATCGCCCGTCCAACCATTCTTTTCGCGTTGCGGGCAATCTGTTGGGTAGCCAAACAAGTTGCTCAGGTAGCTGTGATTAGTGGCGCTCCAAATTTGGTTAATAGTTTGGTTTGATGAGCTTACCTCGCCTACCGGTTGTACATCGCTGTGCATAAAGTAAGCTTTCAAACTTTCTTTGGTCAGCTGGATAGGCTTGCTGCTGCTTACCTCTACATACTGAAAGCCTTTATAGTTAAACTTAGGCATAAAGGTTTCTTCGCCTTTACCACCAAGAATAAAAATATCGGTCTGGAAAGGGTCTTTATCATCTGTCGGGCGGTAATGCAGGTCGATATTGGATTGATCTACGTGACCGTTCTTATTCAGCCGCTCGGCATGTTTCAGGCGGATTATTGTGCCCGAATCGCCTTTAACGGTAATCTGGCTTACGCCCGATATGTTGCGGCCTATATCAAACACCCACAGGTTATCATCAATTTTAGTGATGGTTTTGGTGGCTATCTCCTCTACATTACGAATAGGCTGCATACTTTGGGCCACAATATTAGCCGATGGTGCCGACCGGTTAATTACGTTTTTCCATCCGGAGTCAACAAAATCGGCGGTATTCCATCCGGGTTGTTCCTTGCGGGCGTCATAATGTTCGGCGGTATAAATGCTATTGAATACTATAGGGCTTAAAGATGTTTTCCATTGTGTGTTGGATGATATGGTTTCGGTAGTGCCGTCGGTGTAGGTTACCCTTAAGTCCATACAAAAGGTTGGCCTGCCACGCCATGGCGCCTGGTGAAAAAACCATACAGCCGTGCTTTGGTGGTTGTACCAACCATTGCCCAACAGCACCCCTATGGCGTTTTTGCCGTTCTGCAGGTTGGCGGTTACATCATAAGCCACATAAAGCGTACGCCTGTCAAACCGGGTATACATTGGATCGAGCCGGTGGTTGCCAATTTTTTTACCGTTAATATAAAGTTCATATAAACCTGCTACCGCGATGTATGCCCTTGCCGACCTGATAGTTTTGCCAACCTTAAACGTATTGCGAAAATACGGTGCAGGGTTAGCTGCAATGCCATAGTTATCGCTTATCCACGATCCTTTCCAGTTGCGCATTTCCATCATCCCCGTTTCAAAACTGGTAATTGCCGATGAGCTAAGCTTTTTACCAGCGTTACCCCACAAAACAACCCGCCAAAAATATTTAGTAAAGGGCTGCAATATCTCGCCGTTATAGGTAACCAGGCTGGTGGCCGATGACGTTTTAGTAGTTGCCCAGCTATCGGCCTTACCTGCGGCAATCGCCAGCGAATCGGTACCTACAAAAAGCTGGTAGGCAGTTTGAGCGGCTCCCTGCTGTGCATCGGCCATTTTCCAGGTTAGGCGGGGGTGTTTGGCGTCGATACCTATTGGGGTAGTCAGGTATTCACACTGTAGGCCCATAGCTGTTGGCGTTTGCGCAGCAGCCACAGGGATTTTAAACAAACAAAAAAACGATAAAGCGATGTAAAGCGCAGGCTTACATAAAAGTAGTTTCATATTAAATGGTAGTATCCGGGTTTATAAAAGTAGTAAAAGGTTTTAGCCAAATCATAGTTAAAACTATGCCGAAAGCATGCTTTCAACGTATACCCTGCAATGTAAAATGATATTTTTATTTGGGCGTCCTTTACTGTCTTGAAGGATATGAATTTACACCCAGTGGCGTAAAATAACAGGTTTCAGGAAAAGGCCTGTATTATAACAATGCCTTTAGCACCGGCCAAACGCTATCGGCCATTACTTTGTAGCCGGCTGCATTGGGATGCAGCCCATCGGGTAAATTAAGGTGTGTTTTGCCTGCAACACCATCTAAATAAAAAGGCACAAAAGCCATTTGGTTGGCATCGGCCACGCTGCGAAAAATAGCTTTAAAATCTACGGCAAACGTCCCGGGGATAAAAGCCGGAACTTCCATACCCAACATTACCAGTATGATGCCAGGATATTTTAGTTTTACCTTGTCAACAATGGTTTGTATATTTTTCGCAGTAGTTTGCGGCGATATACCCCTGATGATATCATTTACACCTAATTCGAGCACAAAAACGTGCAAAGGACGATTCACCCAATATTCCAGCCGCTTTAAACCACCAGCCGTAGTATCACCACTAAGACCACCATTAATGCAATGATACGGCAGGCCCGCAACATCTATTTTTTGTTGTATCAACGCAGGGAACGACTCGGTTTTATGGTTTCCTAAACCGTACCCCGCCGTAAGGCTATCGCCAAAAAAAAGTATGTTTTTAACATTGGTCATTGGTCATTGGTCATTGGTCATTGGTCATTGGTCATTGGTCATTGGTCATTGGTCATTGGTCATTGGTCATTGGTCATTGGTCATTGGTCATTGGTCATTTAGGGCCAAGTTTAATTGGCTGTCGTTGTTTTAAAAAATTCAAATAAATCCACCAATGACCAATAACAGCGAAGCGAAACGACTAATGACAAGCGAAGCGACAATGACTAATGACAGCAAAGCGAAATGACTAATGACAAGCGTAGCGACAATGACAGCAAAGCGAAATGACTAATGACAAGCGTAGCGACAATGACAGCAAAGCGAAATGACTAATGACAAGCGTAGCGACAATGACCAATGACAGCGCAGCGAAATGACCACCTAATATCGCGTATTATCCCTGTAGTTTTGCGCACGCACGGCAATTTGTTCTAAAGTAAGCTCGCCATATTTTTTTGCACGGTCAAACCATTCAGGTGCCTCTTCGGCCAGGTTATCGATGATTGATTTTCCATCAGGTCCTTTTTTTGTAACGTAATTTATGCCATAGGCAACTGCTGCACCAACGGCAAGTATTTTTATAAAGCCCATATTTTTAATGTTTTGTTTAGTAATCATATGACAATGATGGTGCCAGTTTGTTACGTAGCACCGATAGTGAGAGTTAAATAACTACAAATAGTTTAATGTCTGTTATAAACAACTCCCAATAGGCAAACGTGTAGTTATTGCTTTAATTGTAATTTCCTGATTGTCTCTTTTTGCCTATTTTTACTCCTGCTATGTTTTTTATCCTATCCAAGGTGCTATCTTTTTTACTGTTGCCGGTTTTGTATGTTTTTGTTTTGTTGCTGATAGCCGCTATAACAAAAAGGCCTAAATTGAAACGCAGGTGCCTTACCTGGGGAGTGGTGTTATTATGGATATTTTCGGCCCCTTTGTTTTTAAACCTACTGGCCAGGGCATGGGATATAGCTCCTGTTAAACTGCCGCCAGGCAAAACATACGGGGCAGCCATAATTTTAGGTGGTTTTGTAAGTGAAAACAAACAAGGTAAAGGCGTATTTAACTGGGCTGCCGACAGGTTTATACAGGGCATTTTATTGCAACGAAGCGGCCAGGTAAAAAAAATAGTGATATCGGGAGGAAACAGCAGCCTTGTTCCGGACGCTTTTAGAGAAGGATATTTTGTGCAGCAGCAACTGCGGATACTTCAGATTCCAGACAGTTGTATACTAATAGAGAACCACGCGCGTAATACGGTCGAAAATGCATCATTAACCAAAGCGCTGCTACTGAAAAATAAGCAACAGGGGCCTTACCTGCTGGTAACCTCAGCCTTTCATATGCGCCGGGCTATGCAAATATTTAACGGCCAACATGTTGATGTAATTCCATATTCCTGCAATGTAATTTCAGGTGATGTACAATGGTCGCTTTTTGAGTTAATGCCCAGTGCCGAAGTTTTAAGCAAGTGGAGCCTGTATATCAAAGAAATTATTGGTTTTAGCGTTAACTATTTATCGGGGAAGGCTTAATTAGCCACTACTTTCAATTTATCGTCGCTATCCTGTGCCCGGTTGTTCTTATTCCAGTCATCTATATCAACTAGTCCTGGTTGGGTTTGGTAGTGTGCACTGTCTTTAGGGCACCGCACTATAAATTTGCTGCCTTTAGCTTGTTCAATTACCGGGCGGCTTCCGCATATTACGCAGTTATAGCAAATTACTGAAAGTTGGATCTTAATAAATTGGGCCATAGGGTTGCTAATATGTCTACTGTTTCTTTAATTTTATATACCCGGTTATGGGTATATTTTAGTATCTGCTATGTAAACCAAGGTATGCAAATAAAATTCGCAACCCGGTGGTAATTTAAAAAGCCCGAAAATGGAATACAATTATAGGTTTATATTTCAATAATTAGTCAACCGCTAAATTATTTATTTATTTTGGCAAACCAGCAGTTAAATACATTGGTTGTTTTATGGGGATACTATTAGTTGAGGACGAACCAAATGTGGTATCGGTAATTAAGCGCGGCCTCACCGATTA
The DNA here is from genome assembly GCF_056402115.1 of Mucilaginibacter sp. P4_C11. Lineage (NCBI taxonomy): Bacteria > Pseudomonadati > Bacteroidota > Sphingobacteriia > Sphingobacteriales > Sphingobacteriaceae > Mucilaginibacter > Mucilaginibacter sp. P4_C11. The sequence goes on from NZ_JBFUIA010000007.1 coordinate 214,470, forward strand.
TGGTTTTGAAGTAAGCGTTGCAGCTAACGGTGCAACGGGTTTACAAATGGCGCTCGATCATGATTTTGACCTGGTTATACTTGATGTAATGCTGCCCGTAATGGATGGCATACAGGTTTGCAAACGCATCAGGCAGCAAAAAAAAATGATGCCCATTATTATGCTCACGGCGCTCGATTCTACCGAGAATATTGTAAGCGGCCTGGATAGCGGCGCAGATGATTACATGGTAAAACCGTTTAAAATTGCGGAGCTTGCCGCCCGCCTTCGTACGCTGCTGCGCCGCAGCGGAAGCGAAACATCAGCAAATAACACCTATACAATAGGCAACCTGCTGCTCAATACCGAATCAAAAATAGCTTACCGCAACAACGAGACATTAAAACTTACAGCAACCGAATACCGGTTGCTTGAATATTTTGTGAAAAATCAAAAAAAGGTATTATCCCGCATCCAAATCCTGGAAAATGTTTGGGATATTGATTTTAATATGGGCACCAATGTGGTAGATGTTTACATAAACTATCTGCGTAAAAAGCTGGAGAAAAACGGTGGCCCCAACCTTATCCATACAGTGTTTGGTATGGGTTACCTGATGAAAGAGGGCGATACCGATGAAGATACAAAGTAAAATAACATTGTTATTCCTGATGCTGTCGGGCGGTATACTTATACTGCTTAATGCATCCATATTTTACCTTGTTTACAAATTCAACTTTGATGATTTTTATAAACGGCTGGAAGCCCGCGTAAACATAGCGGCGGAAGTACAGCTGTCGCCAGGCGCCAAAAGTAAAGCTACTTTAGAGGTGCGCAACAAATACCTGGAGAAGCTGGATTCGGAAAAAGAGTATTTTTTAGCGGTAAGCAACGGCAATAAAGTGCGGGCAAGTGCCGGAATTGCCGAGGTTTTTATCGACGATATATTACTGACAGGCCAGGCCCATTACAGGCATGATAACACTTTTTATGCAGGCTCGCTGTTCAAAAAAGGCAATGCAGGCTATGTTGTTATTGTATCGGCATCAAACCCAGCTGGTTTCCAGGAGCTAAAAGACCTTCAAAAAATATTGTTATATGGCTTTTTGCTGGCCATGATATTGGTATATTTTGTGGGCAAGGTTTTTTCCTTTTACACCTTTCAGCCGGTGAGGCGAATTATCAACAATGTAAAAAACATCACCGCCAATAACCTGCATTTCCGGCTGGACGAACTGACCGGCAAAGACGAGATAGCCGAGTTATCGCTAACGTTTAATGACATGCTTAACAGGCTTGAAACAGCCTTTGAAACACAAAACAACTTTGTAAGCAATGCATCGCACGAGTTACGCACGCCGCTAACCATTATATCATCTGAGCTTGAGCTGGCTTTAAACAAACAAGACCTGAACAGCCAGCAACGCGGGGTTTTAAATACGGTGTATGCCGAATCGGAAAAACTGGGCCAGATCCTGAACAGCCTGCTTACGCTGGCACAATCGGGCTTTGATGGCAAAAGGCAAAACTGGGAAAGCATCAGGATGGATGAACTTTTGCTTACCGCATCCGAATCTGTTAAACGAATAAACCCGGAGAGCAATATCTATATCGATCTTGAAAACTTACCTGCCGATGAAAGCTTGCTTTACGTAAAAGGCAACAGCAATTTGCTGCGGCTGGCCATTAACAACATTATCAGCAACGCTTGCAAATACTCCAATAACCGGCCTGTAACAGTTAGCCTGTTAGCCGAAAATAAAAGAGTGATTATTGCTATTAAAGACCAGGGCATCGGCATCCCCCAAACCGAGCTTCAGCATATATTCGAGCCTTTTTTCCGCGCCTCAAACGCCCACGAGTACGAAGGCCATGGCGTTGGCTTGCCCTTAACGCTTAACATCATCCGCCTGCACAAAGGAAGCCTGGGCATCAGCTCGGAAGTTGGAATAGGTACCGAGATTAAGGTATTTTTGCCTGTAGAGCCTCACCCTGCCCTCTCCAAAGGAGAGGGTTTTTAAAAAGTAATGGGTTAAACGATTCTCGAATATGCAAATCAAAAGTCCTCTCCTTTGGAGAGAATTTAGGTGAGGCTATAAGCATTCTAATCAATTTCTAATAACTTTCTTATATCCTCCTAATTATTGGCTGCTACACTTGTATCAAACAAAACATACAAGGTTTCACCATTAATTAAAATTACCATGAAAACGTTATTAATCCCTACCGATTTTACCCAGCAGTCTATTCAGTATATTCCTGCTTTGGCCCAGGTTTTTTATCCCGAAAAGGTAAGCATTGTGTTGGTACATATGCTTAAAATTACCGATAACATGAGTGAATTGCTGATGCTATCGCGGCGCAGCGTAGAGTACCGGCAAATTCCCGATAATTTTTATATCAGGTGCCGCGATATCGAAAACAAGTATAGCCATGTCATCAACAATATTGCTATCACTTTTTTTTATGGCAGCACGGTTGCAGTTTTCAATAATTTCCTTGAGGCTCATGAAGTTGACGCCATTGTGCCCCCACATGACAATTACGAGTTGCTTTTTAAAAACAGCATAGCCCCGCAAATGCTTTTTGATAAATGCGATACAGCCCTAATAAAGCTGCCTAAAACGCCAGGCACTTTGGCAGATGTAGTAATTGAGGAGCCTATTTTAACTGAACATGAATCATAATTAAAATTTCACACCTATGTTATTAAAAGAAAATATACCGGTAAGCTACGTATTTGGTAAAATAAAAAAGGAAGTTTTGATGGTGGCTGTGTACGCCATTACCATCTATTGTGTTCACCAATACTATAACTTCAAAGATGTCTCTATTCCGCTAACGGTGCCCACCATTTTGGGTACCATCATATCGCTCTTGCTGGCCTTTCGGTCAAACCAGGCTTACGACCGCTGGTGGGAGGCCCGCATTCTTTGGGGAGGTATTGTAAATGACTGCCGCACCTTTGCACGGCAGGTGTTAACTTTTGTGGATAGCAGCCATGATGGCGAGCAAAAATGGGCGTTAAAAGAGCGCATCATCCGCAGGCAAATGGCCTGGTGCTATAGCTTAAGCTGCCACCTGCGCGGTCAAAACGCAAAAGATAACCTGGAGGCCTACCTAACCGACGATGATGTAAAAAACATCAAAAAGCTCGACCATATTCCGCTTGCAATAAACGAGTTGCAGGGTCATGACCTGCGCACACTGTATAAGCTGGGCTGGATAAATGAGTACCAGCAGGTGGCCCTTGATAACACACTCACCAACTTTATGAATTCGATGGGTGGCTGCGAGCGTATTAAGAATACCGTTTTCCCGGTTACCTATAGTGTGTACATTCACTGGCTGGTTATGTTTTTTGTATTGCTGCTGCCTTTCAGCCTGATGGAATTTTTCGGGATTTTCCAGGTGCCACTGGTAATAGCCATATCATCGGCCTTTTTCCTGATCGAAAAAATGGCTATCCACCTGCAGGATCCGTTTGAAAACAAACCTACCGATACACCCACAACAACAATTAGCCGCACCATCGAAAAAAACCTGAAACAGATGATGAAGGATGAGTTACCTCATGACATCGACGCGGTGATAAGTAAACAACCGCAAAAACCGGCTCAGTTTTACATACTTTAAAAAGAGTCAAGAGTTAAGACTTTTTTCTGTTCCGTGACGCCGCCTGTTTTCATAAGGAAACGGCGGCTTTTTTGTTAAACATCCAAAAAAATCTTGATACTTGATACTAACTACTTGCTACTTGTTTTAACTACTTGCAACTTTTTAATAGTCTTGACTCTTGGCTCTCGTTGATTGCCTCTTGATTCTATTTTCCCCGATTCTTTTCGCTACTTTGGCTATCTTAAATTTTGGAACAAATCGCACTGTATAAAAATGACTTATTGCCTCGGAATTAAGGTTAAAGAGGGTTTATTGGCTATTGCCGATACCCGTATAACCTCTGGTACAGATACCACTGTAAAAAAGAAGATCACCATAGAACAAAAAGATCATTTTTCGCTTTTTATCATGACCAGCGGTTTACGGTCGGCAAGGGATAAGGCTATTGTTTATTTTAACGAATTACTGGAAACCAAGGAGTTTAACAAAATGTACAAAGCTGTAAACGCCTTTGGCGAGCAGGTAAAGCGGGTAATTGCCGAAGACAAAGCATCATTAGAAGCCGCGGGTTTCAGGTTTGACCTGAACACCATTATAGGCGGACAGCTAAAAGACGACGACGAGCACAAGCTTTTTTTACTGTACCCCGAAGGAAACTGGGTTGAACTTGGGCAGGGTGCGCCTTATGTAGTTATAGGAAATTCGGGCCATGGCAAGGCGATATTAAACCGCATCCTTACCGAGGAAAGCAGCCTGAAGCTGGCCCTTAAAACTGGTTTTCTTTCGTTCGATTCAACAAGGGTAAGCTCCAATAATGTGGATTTCCCGATTGACGTTGCTGTTTATAAAAAGGATAGTTTCGACATTATCCAGCAACGATACGAAAAGAAAGACCTGGAATATATATCGGCCCAATGGGCCGAAGAACTGAAACTGGCTTTAGAACATATATCTGAAGACTGGATGGATACTACCTTTAACAAATTAGAAGAAATTAAAACCGAAAGCTGATCAATGAAATTCAATGTGTTTACCCAAATGGAATATGTAGTACGGGCGCCGGGCACATTGATATTAAACATACATGCATTACGTACACCCAACCAAACTGTGCTGAACGAGGAGTTTACGGTTGACCCTTACGTTAAAATTGAGGAGATCATATCTGCCCAGGGCGAAAACCGGTTGATGCGCTTCGAGGTATATCAGCCGGGGACTATTAAAGTTACATACAACGCGCTGGTTGACAATTTTTATGAGCTTACCGACTATTCTCAACAACAGGAAACGTTGGTGGCCCAGCTCGATTCATCGGTGCTGCCTTATCTAAACCCAAGCCGTTATTGCCAGTCGGATAAATTGTACCGGCTATCGCACAATCTGTTTGGCCACATCACCAATCCGTTTGAGAAAGTAGTTACCCTTACCGACTGGATTCACAATAATGTGCAATATTTAAGCGGGTACAGCAATTCGCAAACATCGGCATTTGATACCGTTACCGAACAGGTTGGCGTTTGCCGCGATTTTGCCCACCTGGGTATTGCCCTTTGCCGCGCCTTAACCATTCCGGCCCGCTATTTTACAGGATATGCCTATCACTTATACCCTGCCGATTTTCATGCCTGTTTTGAGGCTTACCTGGGCGGCAAATGGATACTTTTTGATGCCACCAAACTGGTGCCCTTAAATGGCCTTATAAAAATTGCCACCGGCCGCGATGCCGCCGATACCGCCATAGCCAACATTTTTGGCGATGTAACCTTTACCACCATGCAGGTAAGCTGCGAACTTGACCCTAATGAACATAATTTTGAACCGGTGTACTATATTCATGGCGGGTATAACGGATTATCGTATCTGTAACCCCCCTATTTGGGAATTATTCTGATTGAAACGCATAAATATTACGCTTTCTTTTTCAGCCTGTTCCCGTAAACCCAGTTGATGCCCAATACGGCAACGCATATCAGCAAACCAAAAAACTCCCGGGTTTCTTCTATCCATGGTTTTTCAGCCTTCATGCTTTCTACCAGGCTTTCGGAGTGGTGTTGGGTAAACCAGTCTATCAGGCCATTGGCATCAAATATTTTATATGTAGCATAAGCCAGATAAAGGAATATGCCAACTGCATACCAAACCGGGTAAAACTTTTTTTGCGAAGCTTTAAAGCAAAACCAGGCGCTGTAAAGGTAAATAGGCACCCAAATGTAAGGATCGGGGTCATTATATTGCAGGGCCGCAAAAATGACAAACAACACAACAAATACGATGTTGAAAATTTTCATGATTTAAATGGATATTGGTTTTGATTGGGCTTAATGCAGGTTAAGCGCTTAAAGATAATATTTTTTGAGTTTCCTGTTGATTTTGGAGATAGTTAACCAGGGCAAGCGCATCTAATTGGGTTAACATAACTTAACACATTTCAAATATATTTTTTACAAATTGCTAATAGTCAATATTTTATATTTGATCATGGTTAACACTATATTGATCGTGCAATTTATAAACATCCAAATATCTGTGCCTGTTGTTGGCCAATACAAGTCCCTTATTCGATTTAAAAAGACACGAAGCTTTTTTTGCGAAACGCAAATGCGCCGKCTATCTCAACAAAATGCGAGCATAAATTTCCGGCTGATCTTATGTAAATTGTAAGTTGATGTCATGTATTTTGTAAGTAATTAAGTAGTTTTTGCTGATTATCCTCTTCCTCAACCGTTCTTAACTTTCATCATAACCCATTTCAAAACAAACATTTAACATTATTATAACATCTATCAAAACAATTTCATTACTAAGCGCTTTTGGATAATAGTTTTTTCCACCTCCTGATAACCTTTATATGAGCTTAGCTGATCTTTACCCTTCAAAAAAAACATTATTAATAAGCTTTATATTTTTCTGTATCGCCTCCAGGCTTTTTGCCCAAAACAATATATTCGATCAAAAGCCCGAGGTGAAACTACGCTATTACCGGGACGTTCGGGATACTTCCGTAAAACGCAGGTTTGGCCGTGCGGTAGCCGAATTGGGTATAGCCGAAATTACGCCCTGGATTTTTGACCGCTATGTAGCCAATAAGGATTATGCCCGTATAAATTGGAAAAGCGTAAGCCACAACCTTAACCCCGGCAACTGGGAGTTTGATAACGATCCTTTCCAAACTAACCAGTTTGGGCACCCTTATCACGGCAGTTTGTTTTATAGTGCGTTCCGAAGCAATGGCTTTAGCTTCTGGCAATCGGTACCAGCTACCATGGCGGGCAGCTACCTTTGGGAAACCTTCGCCGAAAACCAGGCACCTGCCCCTAACGATTTTATAAACACCAGTTTTGGCGGCATAGTGTTGGGCGAGATGACTTTTCGACTATCCAGTCGTATTGTAAACAACCGCCAGCGGGGTTTTAAAAGGCAGGCCAGCGAAGTAGCAGGATTAATTATTAACCCCATGCGCGGATTAAACCGCATTTTAGATGGCACCTGGGGCAAAGTTTATGGCAATAGCACCGAGCGAGACTCATCAAAAATAGGCGCCGAGTTTGATCTTGGAGGACGGATATTTAATTCACAATCCGTAAGCCCGTTTGAACATGGTCGCTTTGGCTGGTTCGGCCGGGCCTCATTATTGTATGGTGTACCCAATGAGGGCTTCAGGAAGCCGTTCAGCAATATATCTATAACTGCCGAGTTTGGTAAGGACGATAGCAGCTCGGTTAATGTGATAAGTGTATATGGATCACTTACCGGATGGGACATTTCTGTGGTTGACCAGGATAAAATGGAGAACCTGGTGATATTATCAGCAAACTATGATTACATCCGCAACCAGGCGTTTTTTTACGGAGCACAAAGCGTAAAATTTAATCTATTCTCGGAGCTTAAGCTAACGCATGACGTAAAAATAACCGGCAGTCTCGGGGCCGGCCCTATCCTATTGGCCGCCGTACCCGATCAATACATATACAATAGCCGTAATTATGATTATGGGCCAGGCTTCTCTGTTAACGGGGGCGGTACCATAAAGCTTTTAAATAAATTATCATACAGTGCAAATTACCGGGGAGGCTGGATGGTAACAATAGATGGCAATAAATCGCATTATTTTTTGCACACTTTTAGTAACGAAGTAAGCTACATGTTTATCAAAGGCCTCTCCATAGCTGCCGAATCGGGTTATTTCCGGCTGGAAGGAAACTATCGTGACTATCCCGACGTGAATAAGAAATATCCTTACCTCAGGATCTCGACAAGATATTCGATAGGAAATTTGTAGAGAAGCTAAAAGCAGAAAGCTTAAGGCTTAAAGCCTGACAACGCGCCAAAAAAGCTTTTTGCTTTACGCCTTTGGCTTTAAGCTATCTCGACAAGATATTCGATAGGAAATTTGTGGAGAAGCTAAAAGCAGAAAGCCTAAGGCTTAAAGCCTGACAACGCGCCAAAAAAGCTTTTTGCTTTACGCCTTTAGCTTTAAGCTATCTCGACAAGATATTCGATAGGAAATTTGTGGAGAAGCTAAAAGCAGAAAGCCTAAGGCTTAAAGCCTGACAACGCGCCAAAAAAGCTTTTTGCTTTACGCCTTTAGCTTTAAGCTAAAATAGACGTCGCGGGCAGATTCGAACTGCCGTTTAGGGCTTTGCAGACCCCCACCTATCCTCTCGGTCACGCGACTTAAAAAAAACTATAAAATCACTTATTAGATTGGCAGGGGGCGAAGATGGTATGTTATCTTTCTCCGTTGAATGGAGCAGGAATTAGCACCTTTTACATTATGCGGATGTATAGGTTGCTAAGACGTCTTTGGGCCTTTCCCTCAGTCTTTCTTGATAAGTTAAAATAAAGAACGATTTGTCTTTGTTGACGATGCAAACATAAAACATTATTTATATAAATCCTATAGGGATAGTAGAATATTTTTTAATAAATCATTATCTCTTTAAAAATCAGCAGTATAAAATAAAAACTGCATCGCTCCCGCGATGTTTCCAGCTTGTGGGTCGGACAGTTTCAGCTTTCAGCTGAGCTTAAGCGAGGTAATATCCGCGAATTAGGCTGCGCTAACCTTGGGGTAGTTGGATTGTTTAACTAACAGAAACAAAAAACCTCGGATGCAGAAGGCGCAACGCCAGGTGATGAAGTAAAGAGGGCATTGCGTGTTAATAAGATTGCCCGCTTAAGCTTTAAATTCACTTTTCTTTCATCTCATGGATTATTCCGCTACCTAAATACGCCAATCTCCCCCAGCCTTTTGCAAAAAAAACTGAATAACAGTTGCCTGTTATAACTGTATTTTGGGTACTTTAATATACAACTATACTTTGCAGATACCTAAGGATAGTTATGCAAATGATAAGCGTTAATATTGCTTTAACCAATTGAAATAAACACAAAAATGAAGGTAGCTTTATTTGTTCCCTGCTATGTCGACCAGTTTTACCCCCAGGCGGCTATTGCCACCCTTGAACTGCTGGAAAAGCTGGGTTGCGAAGTTCATTACCCTAAAAATCAAACCTGCTGCGGGCAGCCTATGGCCAACAGCGGCTACGAACACCTTACAGGCGGTTGCAATAATTTATTCATCGATAATTTTGCCGGTTACGATTATATTGTTTGTCCGTCCGGTAGTTGCACGCTGCATATTAAAGAACACCTGCATTCGCACGAAAACGAAGATAAAGCCGCAGAAATCCGTAAACGCGTTTTTGAGCTTACCGAATTTTTGGTAGATATATTACAGGTAAAAAGCCTGGAAGCCAGCTTCCCCTACAAAGTAGGTATGCACCAAAGCTGCCATGGTTTGCGTGGGTTGCGAATTTCGCAAATGACAGAACTGGTTGCCGAACCTTTTAGCAAGCCGGGCCAACTGCTGGGCATGGTTAAAGGCCTGGAGCTGGTACCCTTGAGCCGGGCCGATGATTGCTGTGGCTTTGGCGGCACATTTTGCGTGGTGGAAGAAGCCGTATCATCCAAAATGGGTAAAGACCGCGTAGACGACCATATTGAACACGGGGCCCAATACATCACCTCGGCCGATTTGAGCTGCCTGATGCACCTGGAAGGCATCCTGCGCCGCCAAAACAGCAATGTTAAAGTAATTCATGTTGCCGAAATTTTAAACCACACTATCTAAATGAGCAGCACCGCAACAAAAGATCACCCGCAATTAGCCGCCATATTTAACCGCGACGAGCCACGGGTTGACTGGCACGACGAAACCTTGTGGTGGGTACGCGCCAAACGCGATATTGCAGCACATAAACTGCCCGAGTGGGAACTGCTGCGCGAAACAGCCTCGCAAATTAAAAACAACGTACTATCAAACCTGAGCACCTACCTGGAGCAATTTGAGGCTAATGCCATCAACAATGGGATAATAGTACATTGGGCGGCTAATGCCCAAGAGCATAACAAAATTATTTATACCCTGCTGGAGAAACGGGGCATCAGCCGCATGGTAAAAAGCAAATCGATGCTTACCGAGGAGTGTCACCTTAATGAATACCTGTTAAAACAGGGTATAGATGTTATCGACTCCGACCTGGGCGAACGCATTGTTCAGTTAGCCGGCGAGCCGCCAAGCCATATTGTACTGCCCTGTATCCACAAGAAAAAGGAAGAAATAGGCGACATTTTTCACGAGCATTTAGGCTCGGCCAAAGGCGAATCAGATCCTAAAATATTAACCGAAACCGCTCGTCAGCACCTTCGCGAAGTGTTCCTGACCCGCCGCGCGGCGCTTACCGGGGTTAATTTTGCTATTGCCGAAACCGGCGAGTTTGTAATATGCACCAACGAGGGCAACGCCGATATGGGCGCCCACCTGGCCGAAATCCATATTGCATCCATGGGTATCGAAAAGATAATTCCCGAGCGCAAGCACCTTGGCGTATTTTTACGCCTGCTTACCCGCAGCGCCACCGGGCAGCCTATTACCACTTACTCCAGCCATTTCAGCAAACCGCAGGATGGCAAGGAAATACATATGGTGATAGTTGATAACGGCCGCAGCATCCAGTTGGGTCGCGAAGATTTTCGCAATTCGTTAAAATGTATCCGTTGCGGGGCCTGTATGAATACCTGCCCCGTATATCGCAAAAGCGGTGGCCACAGTTACCATACCGCGGTTGCCGGCCCTATAGGTAGCATCCTGGCGCCCAACCTCGATATGGAAAAATATGCCGACCTGCCCTTTGCTTCTACCCTATGCGGCTCATGCAGCAATGTGTGCCCGGTTAAAATTGATATTCACGACCAGCTATACAAATGGCGGCAGGTAATTGTTAAGGCAGGCTACACGCCCAAAGCAAAAACTTTAGCCATGAAAGGCATGGCTTTCACCTTATCATCGCCCACAATTTACCGCGCGGCAGGCAAAATGGGTCGCTTTACGTTCAAATACGCGCCTTTCGCTGTTAATAATGGCGCAAACCCATGGTACAAACACCGCGAAATGCCCAAAGCACCCGAACAGTCATTTGGCGAATGGTATGCCAAAAGAAAGGAAAACAAGAAATGAGCAGCCGCCAAAACATATTAGCAGCCGTAAATGCAAACCAGTTTAGCCAGGCAGATTTACCCGGCCTTGAGGTTTTAAGCACCCTGACATCCACTAACGACAACCTGGTTGAAAAATACAAAACCATCGGCAGTGCAGGGGGTAGTTTTGTATACGAAGTGGCCGACTATGCGGCCATCCAGAACATCCTTCACAAGGAGTTTAAACCCGGTGTAAAAATCATCTCAGGCATTAAGGAATTGAATGAATACACCTATGTTGCCGATGTAAAACACGAATTATCCCACAGTTTTGCCGATGTGGAGTTATGCATCCTCCGGTCGGGCCTTGGCGTTGCAGAAAACGGGGCATTATGGCTCACAGAAGAGGATATGACCGTCAGGGTGCTGCCCTTTATTGCCCAGCACCTGGCGGTAGTAATCAGTAAAACTAACTTAGTGCCGACTATGGCGCAGGCTTATGAAAAAATTGGCAGCGCAACGTATGGCTATGGAGCATTCATCTCCGGCCCATCAAAAACTGCCGATATTGAACAATCGCTGGTTATTGGCGCCCACGGCCCACGCAGCCTGTCGGTTTTTATCCTCCCTTAGCCCTTAATTACCTGGTTATATATTTTTAAGTAAGCCTGCCGGTTGATTGACGGCATGCTTTTTTTATTGTCTTCGTCTTGATTCTTGAATCTAACTTCCTGATTCTTTCCCCGGCGTTGCCTGCGGCCGGGCTCTCTGCTCATACTGCACGGGCCTTGTCCACAAGCCGGTATCCGCGACGATCCCTAACGCATTTTGTCTGGGCCGAAATTTATGGGTTAATGGATTATTCGATTTTTATTATTCTTTTCGCTGGTAAACAGTACAAATTTACGCGCTTCCTTTTTTATATCAAAACCGCGCTTTATCCATACACAAACAGGTAAAAACAAGGTAATAAATTCACACTTTTTCGCAACAAATGTGATATTTATTCACACAAAAAGTATATTTATTGATACAAAAGTAAAACGAAGATTTTTTTCGCAAAAGTTCAGAAAAAGCAGTCTGAAAAATCGGGTATTTTAGGTTTTAAAACTCCCGGCTCTGCCATCGCCCGGATCCCGCGCCGGGGTAAATTAAACCAGCACGATATTAAAATAATTAAAATTGGTTAACCATACAATCCGACACAGAACCAATTTTTACGTTTCAGATATTTATCAGGAACTTCGTTCGGCCAAACCAGTGTTAAGTCAACAGTACTAAGTCGTAAGTCTAAAGTTGAATTTTTTTTGACTTAGAACTTAAAACTTTGGGCTAAAGGCCATCCGTCAATTTATCATTGGCATGACACTATAACCTCGTTTATGGAAGCAGATAAAAAAGAACATTGGGAACAAGTATATCACACCAAAAATCCCGACCAGGTAAGCTGGACGCAAGCCGTACCGCAAACCTCGCTTAATTTTATTCGCGATTTCGATTTAGCAAAAACCGACAGGATAATCGACATCGGTGGCGGTGACAGCAAACTGGTTGATTTCCTGCTGCAGGAGGGTTACACCAACATTACCGTGTTGGATATTTCCGAAGCAGCCTTAGCCAAAGCCAAGGCTCGGCTTGGCGAAAAAAGCAGCCAGGTTACCTGGATAGTTTGCGATGTTACCAATTTTGAACCCACCGAAACATACACCCTTTGGCACGACCGGGCGGCCTTCCACTTCCTGACAACGCAGGATCAAATTGCCAGCTACTTAAATATTGCCGCAAAAGCAGTCGGCAATTATTTAGTTATCGGAACATTTTCTGAAAACGGGCCCGAAAAATGCAGCGGGTTAGCTATTAAACAATACGCAGAACAACAGTTGCAAGCTACATTTGATGAGCATTTTGAAAAGGTAGCCTGTATTACCGAAGACCATACTACTCCGTTTGCAACAAAACAAAATTTCCTGTTTTGCAGCTTTAAAAAACGCAAGGTATAACCGCTAAAAAGCCATCTGATAATGATGACACAAAGATGAATATTGCCTATTGCAAAAATATACCGATTGGTATATTTTTGTCGTGTTGAATTTAATCACTCAACGCAAAACAATGAAAACTTCAAAAAACACCATACTCATTACCGGCGGCAGTGCCGGCATAGGTTTTGAGTTAGCAAAAAAATTATCAGCCGATAATCATGTTATCATCATTGGCCGCAACCAGGCCCGCTTGCAAAAAGCTGTGGCCCAATTACCAAATGTGAGCGCAATAACCGCCGATGTATCCAACGCCGAAGATGTAGAAAAACTGGTAGCCAAACTAACTACCGATTTCCCCGAACTGAACATCGTGATCAACAACGCAGGCGCAGCAAACCTTAATAACCTGCTTACCGATACCAATACCTTTGAAAAAGCCGGCGAAGAAATGCTGACCAACTACCTGTCGGTTATCCGCCTGAACGAAAAACTGCTGCCATCGCTCAAAAAGCAACCTGGTGCGGCTATTGTAAACGTATCATCGATAGTAGCTTTTGCGCCAAGTACCAGCCTTGCCACTTATGGCGCTACCAAAGCTGCTTTACACGCTTACACCCGCGCCTTACGCTTAGTATTAGCAGATACCAGTGTTAAAGTATTTGAACTGATGCCGCCGCTGGTTGATACCGAATTCTCGGCCGAAATTGGTGGTAAAAATGGTATCCCCCCAGCCCAGGTTGCCGAGGAGTTTTTGGCCGCATTAGCAAGCGATACCTACGAGATCCGCGTAGCCAATACCGAACAATTTTACAGGCTATACCTATCCAACCCCGATGAAGCTTTAAGGGTGATTAATTTACCAAGGGAATAATAGCCCGTTTAAAAAATTTACCATATAATATACCACTTGGTATATTATATGGTATTTACCCAACCCTGCCATGAAAAAAAGCATTCTCATCATCACCGTTATTACCGCCGCTATGATGGAGCTCATTGATACCTCGATAGTCAATGTTGCCTTATCGCACATGAGCGGTAATTTGGGATCAACGCTGGAAGATACTTCCTGGGTTATCACTGCTTACGCCATTGCCAATATCATCGTAATTCCCATGACCAGCTTTTTAGCCACCAGGCTGGGCAGGCGCAATTATTATATAGGCTCCATTATCGCCTTTACCTTTTTTTCGGCCATGTGCGGGGTGGCGTCAAATATCTGGACATTGGTGCTGTTTCGTTTTTTGCAGGGCATTGGCGGCGGTGCGCTGTTATCGGTATCGCAGGCAATCGTTTTTGAGGTTTATGGCAAAGCCCGTGCGGGTATTGCCAGCGCTTTATTTGGCGTGGGGGTATTTTTAGGCCCAACCATCGGCCCTACCCTCGGCGGTTTCATCACCGAAAACTACTCCTGGCCCTGGATATTTTTTATCAATATCCCTATCGGCATCGCCGTAGCGGTATCCAGCATCTTATTGGTTACCGAACCCGAGATAAAAGTAACACCAAGGGCCGTCGACTGGTGGGGCATCCTTTTATTGATTATAGGCGTTGGCTCGCTCCAAACTGTACTTGAGCGGGGCGAAACTGACGATTGGTTTTCTGCAGGTTATATCGTTGCGTTAACCGTTATTGCCGTGTTCAGCATTCTCACTTTTATCTGGTGGGAACTTACCATCCCCAACCCGGTTATCGATTTGCGGGTGCTTAAAAGCAAATCGCTGGCCGTTGCAGCAGTACTAACCGCAGTAACAGGTGTAGGCCTGTTTACATCGGTGTTTTTAACACCGGTGCTGGCACAGCGGGTATTACTCTTCCCGCCTACCATAACGGGGCTTACCTTGTTGCCGGGTGCTATATTAGCCATTTTTGGCCTGCTGTTTTCGGCTACCCTGCTTAAACGGGGCGTATCGCCACTAATAATTATTACCATCGGTTTTGTGTTGTTTATAATGTTCAGCTTCCTGATGTCGGGCTTAAACCTCGAAGCAACACCCGGAAACCTCGCCAGGATACTTATATTCAGGGCTTTGGGGCTGGCTTTTTTAACCGTTCCACTCACAGCATTGGCAGTATCCGGGTTGGATGCCAAAGATGTTCCGCAGGGATCGGCATTAAACAATATGATGCGGCAGCTTGGCGGCTCGTTCGGTATCGCTATGATCAATACTTATGTGGCCCATCGTTTTGGATCGCACCGTAACGATCTTATCTCTAACATCAGCATATATAATCCGCAGGCTACACAGCGTATCAATGGGCTAACCCAATACTTTGCAGCCAAAAGCGGCACCCTGATGGAGGCGCAGCACAAAGCGATGGCTGTAGTAAATAACGGGATAGACAGGCAATCATTCCTGATGAGTTACCTGGATGCCTATATTTTTGTAGGGCTGTTATTTGTGTTGGCGATGCCGTTATTGCTGCTGGTGCTCGATCGTAAAAAACAGGCAGGGCCGGTGGTTTTGGTGAGCGATCATTGATCCGGATTATATATGTGCTAAAAACAGAAGGCAGAAGGCTTAAAGCTGACATGATTTTCTATTCGATAATCTATATAAAAACAACTCACACTCAAAAATTTCAACAATTCAAATACCAACCGGTATATTTGTATCATGGAAAAGGAATTATCAAAAGCCGAACGCACCCGCAAGTTTATTGTAGAAACCACGGCGCCCATCTTCAATAAAAAAGGATATGCCGGCACTTCGCTGTCTGATTTGACGGATGCTACAGGCCTTACCAAAGGGAGCATTTACGGAAACTTTGCCAATAAAGAGGAAGTTGCCGCCGCAGCATTTGATCATAACTCGGCTATCCTGAGAAAACAGATCCAGGACCGCATTCAAAAGGCCGGTACTTATTACGATAAGCTGCTTGTTTATGCCCAGGTGTACCACAGCTTCACCAGGGCTACATTCCCGGCGGGTGGCTGCCCCATTTTGAATACTGCCGTTGATGCCGACGATACTAACCCTATGTTAAAAGATAAGGCTGCCCAGGCTGTGCTCCGCTGGCAAAAATCGATAGAAAACCTGGTCCGGGCGGGTATCGACGCAGGCGAGTTTAAGCCCGATGCTGATTTAAGCGGCACAGCCCTGGCAATGATTGCGCTGATAGAAGGCGGCATTATGATAGCCAAGGTTACCAACACCCCCGCAAGCCTTGATAAGGTATTGCAAACTGTAAACGCTTTAATAACCGCCCTTAAAGTAACGTAAGCCTGTTTGGAGGCGCGCATGCGTAAAATTGTCGGCGTAATGTAAGAAGACTGTTACCAAAAAAAATATTTAGCTGTAATTCAAAACATTACAACCCCAGGTTGTAAACGCAAAAAACAAAATCTAAATCTGCCACGTTATTGAAAGTACCAATTATATAAAAAATGTCTAAAAAAATCTTGATACTCGATGATAGCGAAGATATCCTTGAGGTGATGAAAGACGTGCTCGAGATGGAGGGTTACGAGATTGAAATTTTAAATTACACCGATGACATATGCAAATCGACAATAGCCTTTAACGCCGACCTGGTGATATTAGATTATATCCTTTTTGGCATAAACGGCGGCGAACTTTGCCATATGCTAAAAACCAACCCGCTCACGGCCCACATACCGGTAGTTATGGTTTCGGCTTACCCACGGGTGCTGGAGTCATTGGGCAATTATGGCTCCGATGCCTTTGTGGCCAAACCCTTTAGCCTTGCCGATATTGTTGGTACGGTAAAAGAGTGCCTGTTGAAGGCCGGGGATATTGAGCATAGCTTGAACTAAAATAAAGTCTCAAGTCCTAAGCCCTAAGTCTTAAGTTCTAAGTCTGAAGTCAGAAATGAGAATTCAGACTTAGAACTTAAGACTTCCGACTAAAGACTATCCGTCGTTACCCTATACTATGCTCGTCAAGTTCCCTATCTTCGGCGCTAGGCTCGTGGTAGTTTTTGATAAAACTTGTAAGAGTCTGAAGTCTGAATTGTCATTTTCGACTTTGAACTTCAGACTTCCGACTTAAGACTATCCATCGTTACCTTATACTATGCTCATCAAACTCCCTGTCTTCGGCGTTGGGCTCGTGGTAGCTTTTAATAAAACTTGCAATTTCTTCGGCTTGCAGGTGGGTAAGGTCGCCCATGCCGCTGTACTCCCATTGGTTCATGTTATCGTCAAAAACAATGTCGCCTAAATCAACCGTGCCCTCGTTCAATCCAAAAACACCGGTAGCTTGTATGTGGCCACCCGTTGCGGGTTGGGTTACCGGGTTAATGGTAATCAAGCGGTCGCCATTTGATGTATATAACGTATAATCTACAGGCTTTGTCATGTTTAATGTATTTGCATTACCTACAAATACAACCCCATTTTGTTTATTTTATTTAGCTAAAACGTTACCAGCCCATTATTTCCATCACTCTTGCAAATTCGGGCTGAAAACCGGCGTTTATAGTGATTTGCAAGCCCGTAACCGGGTGGCTAAATTGCAGGTGCGATGCGTGGAGCAACATGGTGTTCATATTCCAGGTTTCGGTAAAAAACTTATTCTGCTTGTTACAGCCATGCGTACGATCGCCGATAATGGGGTGAAATATGTGGGCAAAATGTTTTCGCAACTGGTGCATGCGCCCCGTGGTTGGTACAGCTTCTACCATGGAGTACCTGGAGGTGGGGTGTGCGCCAAACGGCACATCAAGTTCGGCACGTTTAAGCGTGGTGTATGTGGTAAATGCATCCTGCAAAGTTCCGTTCTCTTTCCGTAGCGGGTAATCAATATCCTCGGTATCAACTGTATGCCCGCGCACAATGGCCAGGTATTTTTTTTTTACCTTGTTATCCATAAAAGCCTGTTGCATGGCTGTCTCCACCTGCTTATCCAGGGCGAAAAGTAAAATGCCACCCGTTTTCCTGTCTATCCGGTGTACCGGGTTAACCTTCTGCCCTATTTGATCGCGCAGTATCTGCAGGGCAAACTCCGTGGCCTCTGCCGCAATGGGCGACCGGTGTACCAACAGGCCATGCGGCTTATTAACAGCTATAAGGTATTCATCCCGATATACGATCTCTAACATCCGGCAAAGGTACTTTTTAGATTTGAGATGTGAGATTTGAGATATGAGACTTAAAGCGGCAGCGTAAAACAGATTTGAGATGTGAGATTTGAGATATGAGACTTAAAGTTTGGTTCATTGGTTCACTGGTTCATTAGTTCATTGGTAGCTGTCGCCGATGGATGGTTTGTTATTAAAAACTGCTCACTCAACTACTACTTACTACTTCTTTTTCTCATATCTCAAATCTCACATCTCATATCTAATTTTTCCTATCTTTAGTTCATCACAATAAACCGTAAAATAATGAGTGCCAAAGCAAAAACCGTTACAGGCGATACCGCGCCCGATAGTATCAACTCGGCGCCTACCAGGCTTTTCTCGTTGGATGCACTGCGCGGATTTGATATGTTTTGGATAATGGGTGGCGAAGAGATATTCCATACCATGGCCAAGGCTACGGGCTCGCCATTCTGGGGCTCCATTGCCAACCAGTTTACCCATCCCGACTGGAACGGCTTTCATTTATACGATCTGATATTCCCTTTATTCCTGTTCATGGCAGGTGTATCAACTCCATTTTCGGTGGGCCGCGAACTGGAGAAAGGCAAAAGCAGGCAGCAACTGGTATTGCGCGTTATAAAACGGGCGTTCATATTGGTGTTGCTGGGCCTGGTGGTAAACAATGGCTTAAAAATTATGCCTGTTAGTGAAATCCGCTTTGCAAGCGTACTAGGCCGCATAGGCATAGCCTACATGTTTGCCAATATTATTTACCTGTACAGCAGCGAGCGCATGCAGATGGTTTGGTTTTGGGTATTCATTATAGGTTATTGGCTGCTGTTAAAATTCACATCGGCACCGGGCTATCCGCATGGCGATTTAACCATGCAGGGCAATTTTGCATCCTACATGGATAGGGTTATCCTGCCAGGAAAACTATATTTAGGCATTCATGACCCCGAAGGATTGTTCTCGACCATCCCGGCTATCAGTACCGGGCTATTGGGTATTATCACCGGTACCATCCTTAAAAAAACAGGCCTTGCACAAATGAAAAAAGTAGCCATCCTTGCCATCGCCGGTGTGGCTTTCCTGATCATAGCCCAGGTTTGGAACCTCGATTTCCCTATCAACAAAAACCTGTGGACCAGTTCGTTTGTAATGCAGGTAGGCGGTTTAAGCTTATTGCTGATGGCTTTCTTTTACTATATTATTGATGTGCTGGGCTACCAAAAATGGTCGTTTTATTTTAGGGTGATAGGCATGAACTCCATCCTGATTTATGTATCGGGCCACTTCATCAAATGGAGTTATACCAACAATGGCTTTTTTGGCTGGATAGGCCAACTTATAGGCGATCCGTTTAACGCCGTGGCCATGGCCATTACCTTTGTAATGGTGAAATGGCTATTTTTATATTATTTGTATCAGAAGAAGACGTTTTTGAGGGTATAATGTCAGAATCAGAATTTTCAGGATTTAAGAATGCTCAGAATTAAAAAACACATTCTGCTAATTTAATAATTCTGAAAATTCTGATTCAGACAGCTAAAATAACCCCGCATACTCCTCCGGCATTTTGTCGATGCTTTTAATCTCGATATCTTTAAAATAAACTTCGGCGGCTTCGCTTTGCAGCTGGAGTTTGCCTTTGGTTAGGGGTTTGCTTTCCTTACCGTCCTGGTAGCCCAGGTTAGATAGGGCATTTACCACATGGCCGTTTACAATGTAAACACTTTTATCGCCGTAGCAAATCAACTCCATGGTGTTCCATTCGCCTTTGGGGTTTTCAAAGTTTTGCTGGCGCTGGCAAAAGCCCTGGTTAGGGGCGCCTACGCCCATGAAAACTTTATCCGCATTTTTATTAAACACGTAATTGGGCACACCGTCGGGCTTGCCGGCCCTCACGGTGGCATGTGCAGTACCTACGTTCCAGTAGTCGCCAATACCGCCTTCCATCACCTGGAATTCCTGCGATAACATCCAAGCATGAAAATAGTCGGCCCCGCACTCGCCCTGCGAATGGTATAACAAACCCGAATCCATAGGTTCATTTAAACGAGGCTCCCATTTTTTGGTACCGAATTTAGTTTTCAGCCTGAGGCGATAATTTTGAAATTCCTGTTTAGTATAAATACAACCATATATCTCGCCGGTGATGT
This sequence comes from Mucilaginibacter sp. P4_C11, assembly GCF_056402115.1. Lineage (NCBI taxonomy): Bacteria > Pseudomonadati > Bacteroidota > Sphingobacteriia > Sphingobacteriales > Sphingobacteriaceae > Mucilaginibacter > Mucilaginibacter sp. P4_C11. The sequence goes on from NZ_JBFUIA010000007.1 coordinate 234,736, forward strand.
GCAATACAGGTTCGCCATGCTGCATCTCGACCGAAAATAAATTGCCTTCATTTTTATCGTAACCAATAGGCGGCAGCGTTTTACCATCGGCACCTTTAGGGGCTTCGCCTTTATAAGGGTAGGTTAACCGGTAGCTTTGGTAAATAGTCCATTTGCTCATCTTTTTATCCATAAGCTTTGTCCAGCCGTTATCGGGATTAAAAGAAGTAAGGCCAGCCAAAACCAGGCAGCCAAGCGCAAGCGCTAAAGTTTTTTTCATAGTGGTGAGAAACTATAAGTTTGAGAAATTTAAACCAATCCGCAATCGATTGTAATTGCATACTAATGTAAGCAATAGGTATTGCAGAAATACCGCGAATGCTAAAAAACGATCAGAAAATGTTTAAATGTTATTGGTTCATTGGAACCCGGGCATAGCAGACAAGACAGCCGCCTAAACCAGACTTACGAAGTTTTAAAAACTTCGTAAGTCTCAAACCTCAAAGGCTTTTTTACTTTTTACTTTTTTGAATTTTGACTTAATACTAAAGCATCCCCCCATCAACCGGAATAACCTGCCCGGTGATATAGGTTGCCATATCTGACGCCAGGAAAACACAGGCATTGGCTACATCTTCAGTTGCCCCGGCGCGTTTAAGCGGGATTGCTGCCGCCCAGCCTTCAACAACTTTAGGGTCTAACACTTCGGTCATTTCGGTTTTGATAAAACCAGGCGCAACAACGTTGGTGCGGATATTACGTGAGCCTAATTCTTTAGCCATTGATTTGGAGAAACCAATGATACCGGCTTTTGAAGCGGCATAGTTACCCTGCCCGGCGTTACCCTGCACACCTACAACCGAGCTCATGTTGATGAACACACCGTTACGGTTTTTCATCATGATTTTTGAAGCGGCTTTGGTTACGTTGAAGATAGATTTCAGGTTAACGTTCATCACATCGTCCCAGGCTTCTTCGGTCATGCGCATCAGTAAACCATCTTTGGTGATACCGGCGTTGTTAACCACAATATGAAGGGTACCAAAATCGGCAATAATATCGGCTATCAATTTTTCGGCTTCGTCAAATTTGGAGGCATCGGAGCGATAGCCTTTAACCTTTGTACCAAAGCTTTGCAATTCCTGCTCTAAAGCCTGTCCTTTTTCAACAGACGACAGGTAAGTAAAAGCTACATTAGCGCCGTGCTCGGCAAATTTTTCGGCTATTTTACGGCCTATTCCTTTTGATGCACCGGTGATAAGTGCGGTTTTTCCTTCTAATAATTTCATTTATGTACTATTTCGGGCGGTGAAGTTAGTTAATAAGTACGAAAGTTGGAAAAGCCGTTTTTAGTATCAAGTAGTTAGTATCAAGTTATCAAGATTGTTTCGGGTTTACTCTGAAAGATATTTAACCATTAAAGCTAAGGTATTAGCATAGCAAAATACTTTCCTTAAGGTACTGTCTGAATCAGTAATTTTATACGATATTTTTTCTTTTGTCTTGATACTTGATACTTGATACTTAATACTATTTTTATGCTAACTACTTGCTACTAATTCACTACCTTTGCGGCTCAAAAAATCACTGTAAATGAGCCAGTCTGTTCAAATAAAAAACGCTTTAATTTCTGTTTACTACAAAGACAATTTAGAGCCAATAATTCTCGAGTTAAATCGCCTTGGTGTTAATATATATTCTACCGGTGGTACCGAAACCTTTATCCGCAATTTAGGGGTAAATGTGATACCAGTTGAAGACCTTACCTCGTACCCCTCTATATTAGGCGGTCGTGTTAAAACCCTGCACCCTAAGGTATTTGGTGGCATTTTGGCCCGCCGCAGCTTTGATAGCGATGAAAAACAACTGGCCGAATACGAAATCCCTGAGTTGGATTTGGTTATCGTAGATCTTTATCCGTTTGAAGAAACTGTACAATCTGGCGCAGGTGCCGAAGATGTGATCGAAAAAATTGATATCGGTGGCATTTCACTGATCCGTGCCGGTGCAAAAAACTTTAAAGATGTTACCATCGTTGCTTCAAAAGATGACTATGGCATACTGGAAGACATCCTGAAAACACAGGATGGTGTTACCACTATCGATCAGCGTAAATCATTTGCGCAAAAGGCATTCAACATTACTTCAAACTACGATACACACATTTTCCAATACTTTAACCAGGAAGAGCCGCTGCCTGTGTTTAAGCAAAGCATCCTTACCAGCCAAACCTTACGTTACGGCGAAAACCCGCACCAGAAAGGTACATTTTATGGTAACCTGGATGCCATGTTTAACAAACTGAACGGTAAAGAGCTTTCATACAACAACCTGGTAGATGTTGACGCCGCCGTTGCGTTAATTGACGAATTTACCGGCGAGCCAACCATCGCCATATTAAAACATACCAATGCCTGCGGGATAGCATCACGTAGCACCATTCACCAGGCTTGGGTTGATTCATTGGCTTGCGACCCGGTTTCGGCTTTTGGTGGTGTAATTATCGCTAACGATGAGATAGACGCCGCTACCGCTACCGAGATTGACAAGATATTTTACGAAGTGCTGATTGCACCTGCCTATACAGACGAAGCAGTACAAATATTACAGGCTAAAAAGAACCGCATTATTTTAGTTCGCCAACCGGTTGAATTACCGGTTAAGCAGTTTAAAACCTTGCTAAACGGTGTTATTGAGCAGGATAAAGACGCGGTTATTGAAGGCCCGGCACAAATGACCCCGGTTACCAACCGCAAACCAACAGAGCAGGAATTGAAAGATTTGTTTTTTGCCAATAAAGTGGTAAAACATACCAAATCAAACACCATCATATTTGCCAAAAACGGGCAGCTGATGTCAAGTGGCGTTGGGCAAACCTCAAGGGTTGATTCATTGAAACAGGCGGTTATTAAAGCCAACAGTTTCGGCTTCGATCTGAATGGTGCAGTGATGGCGTCCGACGCGTTTTTCCCGTTCCCTGATTGTGTGGAACTGGCTGCCGAAGCGGGCGTTACCGCGGTACTACAACCAGGCGGATCAATAAACGATAAGCTATCTGTAGCCATGTGCGATGAAAAAAACATCTCGATGGTGACAACAGGAGTGCGTCATTTTAAGCATTAATGTTTGAAAAAAAAGTGAATGGTTGATTGAGTTGATTAGGTGAGTGGTTAAGAAAAGTGCGGAGTGTATTTAACTTAATCAACATAATCAACCCAATCCAACTAAATCAACTTCCTAAACAATAAATATTAATTTTTAACGCTTTTAATTGCAAGTATGTAATTTTATTAAGCGTATTTTTATAAACTTTGCAGATTATTTCAAGGGAAACATTAGATGGGTTTATTTAACTTTTTTACACAGGAAATTGCTATTGATTTGGGTACTGCCAATACCCTCATTATACATAATGATAAAGTTGTTGTTGACGAACCGTCTATCGTGGCGTTCGACAGGACTACCAACAAGGTTATTGCCATTGGGCGCCAGGCCATGCAAATGGAGGGTAAAACACATGATAATATCCGTACCGTTCGCCCGCTTAAAGATGGTGTAATTGCCGACTTTAACGCTGCCGAACACATGATACGCGGTATGATCAAAATGATAAACCAGGGTAAAGGGTGGTTCTTTCCATCGTTACGTATGGTTATCTGTATCCCATCGGGTATTACCGAGGTTGAGAAACGCGCGGTGCGCGACTCGGCCGAGATTGCAGGCGCCAAAGAGGTTTACCTGATACATGAGCCAATGGCTGCCGCGGTAGGTATTGGTATTGATGTGGAAGAGCCTATGGGCAACATGATCATTGATATTGGTGGTGGTACTACCGAAATTGCGGTTATCGCTTTATCGGGTATCGTTTGCGATCAGTCAATCCGCGTAGCGGGTGATAACTTCGACTCGGACATTGTTCAATACATCCGCAGGCAGCACAACATCATGATTGGCGACCGTACTGCCGAGAAAATTAAAATTGAAGTAGGTGCAGCACTGCCCGAGCTGGCAGATCCACCGGCTGATTTTGCAGTACAAGGTCGTGATTTGATGACCGGCGTGCCAAAACAGATCATGGTATCGTATACCGAAATTGCACATTGCCTTGATAAATCTATCTCCAAAATAGAAGAAGCGATATTAAAAGCGCTGGAAATTACCCCGCCCGAACTTTCGGCAGATATTTACCAGACTGGTATTTACCTAACCGGTGGTGGTGCCCTATTGCGCGGCCTTGATAAACGTGTGGCAGCCAAAACCAAACTACCAGTTCACGTAGCCGAAGACCCACTACGCGCCGTAGTACGTGGCACAGGAACCGCCCTTAAAAACATAGGTAATTTTAAATTTTTAATGCAGTAAAGGAGAATCAAGAATTAAGAGTCAGGAATTAAGACAGCTACGTTTGTTTTTTTTATCTTGACTCTTAATTCTTGACTCTTGATTCTATCTCCAATCTGAAAAGCCAATGCGTAACCTCTTGATATTTATCACTAAGTATAACGCGTTTTTTTTATTCCTGATTTTTGAGGTGAGCGCGTTGCTTATCTACATCAAATACAACTCTTTTCAAAAGGCTACTTTTATCAGTTCGCAAAACCAGGTTACCGGCAGTTTATTCGGGCAGGTAAGCGAGTTTAAGGGATATTTATCTTTAAAGGATGTAAACGACAGCCTTGCACGTGAAAACGCAAGGTTAAGGGGAATGCTTAAAACATCATTTTATGTTGATACTACCGAAAAGCATAAAGTTACTGATACTGTTTACAAACAACAGTACACTTACCTGGTAGCGCGTGTTATCAATAACTCAACCAATCAATCCAATAATTACATCACCATAAACAAGGGTAGCAGGGATGGCATAACCAAAGATATGGGTGTAATTTGCGGCGCCGGTGTGGTGGGTATGATAGCCGACGTAACAGACCACTATGCTATTGTAAAATCATTGCTGCATTCAAAAAGCCAGTTTAGCGCTATGCTGGTAAAAGATAAATCTGTTGGCTCATTTATATGGGGAAACGATCTTAATCCGCGTAAGGGTTTGCTAAGCCTGCAAAATGATGCCAAACCCACCATGGGCGAAATGGTAGTAACATCGGGTTATTCGCTTTTCCCAACGGGGATCCCTTTTGGTAAGGTAACCAACCTGCATGCCAAAGAAGGCGGCTTGCTGCTTAATGTAGAGGTTGGCCTATCAGTTGATTTTACCAAACTGCAATACATATACGTGGTAGTTAACAAATACGCACAGGAACAAGCCGGACTGGAGGCCGCAGCAGTTAAATAATGGGCCGCACTATCATCATCAATGTAATCCGCTTTTTGTTATTGGTGTTTATGCAGGCATTCCTGCTTAAAAACATCACTTTTTACAACCTGTCTACCCCGTACTTTTATATCCTTTTTATACTGCTGCTGCCTTTCGAAATACCGAATGTGTTGCTGTTTGTATTATCATTCCTGTTAGGCCTTACGGTAGATGCCTTTTATGATACTCCCGGCCTGCATGCTTCGGCCTGCGTTGTGCTGGCACTTGTTCGCATCCTTTTCATCAACATAACCGTGCAAAAAGAAGGGTTTGACAACGAGCCTGAACCAACCCTGAGTATTATGGGGTTCAGGTGGTTTTTCACTTATGCGGTGATACTTACTTTTGCCCATCATTTTTTCCTGCTAACCCTGGAAGTATTCCGGTTTTCTGAAATACAATACACACTAAGCCGTGTTGTTTTAAGTTCAATATTTACGGTATTTTTGATACTTGTTTCGGGCCTGCTATTTTTCAAAAGGAAAGAACGTAAATGAATAATTTTTTCGAGCGTCGCTACGTCATCACCGGTATTTTTGTAGCTATAATTTTAACGCTGCTGGCCAGGCTTTACTATATCCAGATAGTTGACGACCGCTACGCTATCTACGCTACCAAAAACGTTATCCGTAGTTTTATCCAATATCCTGCCCGCGGTCCTATTTTAGATAGGAATGGCAAAATACTGGTACAAAATGTGCCTATTTACGATATCATGGTAACACCCAAAGATGTAAAACCCTTTGATACCGTTGCATTTTGTAACCTGTTGGGCATTGATAAGGACGGCTTTAACAAGCGCTGGATAAAGGCCATTAAATATTCGCCTAATAAAGACTCCCCTTTTGAAAAACAAATATCGGCCGAACGCTTTGCTTCGATACAGGAAAAAATAAACGACTTTACCGGCTTTTATGCATTACCCCGTACAGTACGTACTTATCCCGATTCGGTTGCAGCGCAATTTTTAGGTTACATTGGTGAGGCACAGGACCGCGATATCAAACGCTCAAACGGTTATTATCGACTGGGCGATTATATTGGTATAACCGGTGTGGAGAAAGCTTACGAAAATGTTTTACGCGGACAGCGTGGTGTTAAAAACATGATGGTTGATTCGCGTGGGGCACAAAAAGGCTCTTTCGCCAATGGCGCTTTTGATACGGTGGCCCGCACGGGCGAGCGGCTAACCTCCTCGTTAGATATCGAATTACAAAAACTCGGCGAGCAGCTGATGCAAAATAAGCTGGGCAGTATTGTAGCGATTGAACCATCAAGCGGCGAGATACTGGCCTATGTAAGCAGCCCGAGTTACGACCCTAACCTGATGGTTGGGCGCGAGCGTGGTAACAACGCTGCTAAAATGTATAATAATCCGTATAAGCCGTTTTTCATCAGGCCTATACAGGCGCAGTATCCGCCAGGCTCGTCATTTAAGCCATTAAGCGCTTTGATAGCTTTGCAGGAAAACATCATCTCCCCTTCAGAAACATACTATTGTACCGGGCATTACAGGGCTGGCAACCGGCTGGTACCATGTAACAATGGCGAAGCTCACGGCTCAGTTAACATGGGCAGGGCTGTAGCCGAATCATGCAATGGCTATTTTTCGATGGTGTTTCAACGGATATTGGAGCGCAGCGGCGCAAAATATACCGAAGCCGAATTTACAAAATGGAGGGCCAACGTGATGAAATTTGGTTTGGGCGCCCGGCTGGACCTGGATATGCCTGCCGAAAGCCGCGGAAACGTGCCAACGCCCCTACATTACGACAACGTTTATAAAAAAGGTGGATGGCGTGCCAGCACCATCATTTCTTTAGCTATAGGCCAGGGCGAGCTATTGGCAACCCCATTACAAATGGCCAACCTGGAGTGTACCATTGCCAACCATGGTTTTTTTTACAAACCACACCTTATTAAAGCCATTGGTACCGAAAACGTAATTAAGGCCGAGTATACCAAAAGAAACTATGTGGGTATAGATTCACAATACTTTGAGCCGGTTATTAACGGAATGCAGGCTGTGGTGGAAGATGGAACCGCCCGCCGGTCAAAAATTCCGGGCATTATCATGTGCGGTAAAACGGGTACTGCGCAAAATCCGCGCGGCGAGGCTAACTCAGTGTTTGTGGCCTTTGCGCCCCGCGAGAACCCTAAAATAGCCATTGCTGTTGTTGTAGAAAACTCGGGCGAGGGTGCGCACTGGGCCGCCCCTATTGCCAGTTTTATTGTCGAAAAATATTTACGCGGCAAAATATCACCACGCGAATCGGGCATTACGGTTGATTATTTTGCCAATGCCAACCGCATGCCCGATTTGACACTTTACGCCATGGACTTGAAGAAGGAACGCATGCGCGATAGTATCCGCGCGGTAAAAGCCGACTCGATAAAAAAATTCAAGGCCGATTCTATAAAAAAGGCAGCGCGTTTAAAAACGGCAAACAATAACAAACCGAATAGCTGGGGCAATTTATTAGCAGGCAAGGGGGCTGGCAAATAGCATGAACAACAACAATACAAATCAGCGCAGCTTCTTTTTTAATGTTGATTGGGTTACGGTGTTCCTATACCTTATCCTGTGTACCATAGGCTGGTTCAACATTCATGCTGCCGTTTTTGATGAAAGGCATCCAAGTATAATAGATGGCGCCACCAATTATGGCAAGCAATTTATATACATCATTGTGGCTGTAGTAATTGGCATGATCATCCTGCTGTTGGAAAGTCGCTTTTTCAGCGCCCTGTCTCCGGCTTTTTACGTTGTAACTGTGCTTTTGTTAATAGCTGTACTGGTTGTTGGCCGTAATGTTGGCGGTAACCGGGCCTGGATAAACATTGGTGGTGGGTTCAGGCTACAACCTGCGGAGTTTGCCAAGTTTGCTACATGCCTGTTATTGGCCCGGTACCTGAGCGGGCCAAATATCCGCGTTACCGATCCAAAATCATTTATGGCTGCGGGAGCTATCATTGGCTTACCAATGATGTTGATTATGCTGCAGCCGGATACAGGCTCAACACTGGTATTTTGTTCGCTTATCTTCGTACTCTACCGGGAAGGTTTATCACCGTACTTTCTAATCGTAACCGGTTTGCTGATTACGCTTTTTGTGGTGGCCCTGCTGTTTAATCCCCTGCATATCGTCATTGCCCTGGTGGCCTTTACTGCCCTGGTTATCTTTTTATTCAGGCGTAACCGCAAACTCATCAATACGATGCTGATAGGGCTCGCTATCTCCATCACCTTTGTGTTTAGCGTAAAATTCATCTACACCAGTGTATTAAAACCCCACCAAACAGACCGTATCAACATCATTTTGGGCATCACTACCGATTTACGGGGCAAGGGGTATAATGTAAACCAATCAAAAATTGCCATAGGCTCGGGTAAAATGTGGGGTAAGGGCTATTTACATGGCACCCAAACCAAATACTCGTTTGTGCCTGAACAAAGTACCGATTTTATTTTTTGCACCATAGGCGAGGAATGGGGCTTTGCGGGCTCACTTGCATTATTAGGCCTTTATATTTTCCTCATTCTCCGGGTTATCTTCATCGCCGAGCGGCAGCGATCGCCATTTTCGCGCATCTATGGTTATGGCGTGGCATCGGTGCTCTTTTTTCACGTTGTCATCAATATCGGAATGACGATAGGGATAGTACCCGTTATCGGTATTCCACTACCATTCATAAGTTACGGTGGCTCATCATTATTAAGTTTTACCATCCTGCTTTTTGTGCTCATCAAATTCGATTCTAACAGGATGGGGATCATTTAAGCTGCCGGATGTGCAGATTTCAGATGTGCAGATGAATTATTTGAAGATTTGAAAATTTGAGGATTTGAAAATGTTCTGAATTCGTTACGCGAACCAATTTTTTAAAATTACCTGAGAATTCATGGTTCAGATAAAAAACACGGATTTCATCTGAACCGTGATTTTTAGGATTAAAGGATTACCAGAATTGCCATGCATGTCTCGTCCTGAAAAAAGTTTACACTTTTTTTCTTTAGTCCTGTTAGTTGTTTACAAATATAGATTAATCCTAAATACGCTTTACATTTGCTGTATCTGGCTGAAGCGGAAGCAGGCACTGCTGGAGAGCATCCTGCCAGGAATAAGCCGATGAACGATAAATAACTTCATAAGGTTTGTAACTATAACTATAAGCCTTATTTATTTTAGAGTTCCTATGCCTGCTAAAACTCATCTACGTCATGG